>CAZEBT010000029.1:0-13113 GCA_964510485.1 uncultured Dehalococcoidales bacterium
ATAAGGTAACCCCATCCCCCTTTATCCCCCTTCCCCTTGATAAGGGGAAGGGGGAAATTTGTGTTAGAGGGGCGCAGCCCCTCTAACACCCCTTATATCCAGTGGACTCGCTCTTCTAAGAGTTCCCATATTCAGTAGCTCCGCCTCTCTTTGACTCTCCGCCAATTCCTGCCACATTCAAGGAGAGCGGAATGAATCTGAAAAGGGGGCTTTGCTCCTCCTGAACTCTCCGTTCACAAGGGAGAGGGGAAACGACTAGGTAAGAGAGGCTTCACTTCTATTGGACTCTCCTTCGGTTCTTATTACGTTATTGCCCTCAAGTATAGTGAAAGTATTTTCTGAGAGAGAGGATTCGCTTCTTTTAGACTCTGGTTAATCTATACCTTTCGGGAGGGGGCGAGAGAGGGATACCTAACCCTTCGGGGGGGGCGAGAGAGAGATTTTAGAGAGGGGCTTCGCCCCTCTCTTCATTATTTCCCCCTTCCCTTTATGAATGTTAAAGGGAAGGGGGACAGGGGGATAGGTTTCATCAATAATCTAAAAATCTAGGAAATCTCCCTCAGTGCCTGCTCTAAATCCGCCGGTAGCTCAGATTCAAACTCAACGTATTCACCGGTGGAGGGCAGCTTGAAGCCCAGACGGCAGGCATGCAGGAACTGCCGGGAGAGATGGGGTGACTTCACCCCGTAGGTTGAGTCTCCCACCACCGGATAGCCAATAGCCGAAAGGTGCACCCGAATCTGGTGGGTGCGGCCGGTCTCCGGCGTGACCTCAAGCAAGGTATAGCCACCTATATACCTGACCACACGATACCGGGTGCGAGCCTCCCTGCCCCTGCCCTCAGCAGCCACCGCCATCCGTTTCCGGTTGCGGGGGTCACGCCCGATGGGTGCCTCAATGATACCGTGCTCCGGCGTAAGGTGCCCCTTAACCAGCACCATGTAGGCTTTAACCACGGAATGGGTCATGAACTGGTCTGATAGATTAGCCTGAGCCACACTGTTCCTGGCTACCAGCATCACCCCTGAGGTATCCTTGTCCAGCCGATGCACAATCCCTGGCCGCAGCGAACCACCAGCATCAGGCAAGCTGGACAGGTGGGACAGAACGGCATTGACAAGGGTATGTCCCGGGTGTCCCGGTGCCGGGTGAACTGTCAGCCCGGCTGGCTTGTCCACCACCAGAAGGTCATCGTCCTCATAGATAATATTGAACGGGATAGCCTCAGGCAACAGGTGGCTGGGGACGGGAGGGGGTATGGTGATAGTCACCCCATCGCCGGCATCAAGCTTGAGCGACGCTTTAGCCGGGGAGCCATTAACCGTGACATAGCCCTCGCTGATAAGCCCCTGAGCCCGTGTGCGGGAGAGTTGCGGGCACTTCCCGGCAACATATTTGTCAAGGCGCACACCGGGCACATCAGCTATAAATCTAAATACCTCAGGATTGCTTACCATCCTCAATACCCCTGCGCTAGGCTGCTGAATCAGTTTTTTCGGCTATGGCAAGGCGAATGAGAGAATAGGCAACTATAATACTACCGATAACCAGGGATGAATCAGCAATGTTGAATACCGGCCAGATACGAAAATCAATGAAATCAGTGACATAGCCAAGGCGTAGCCGGTCAATCAGGTTACCCACTGTACCGCCCAGAATCAGACCGATGGCTATCCTGTTTGGCATACTGGCCAGAATCGGGAAACGACGGTAAAGGAAGAGGGCCAGAAAGAGGAAAAGGATAATACCTGCTATGTCAACTATGACCAGGGCGAATGATTGCCCCTGAAACAGGCCGAAAGCAGCCCCGGTATTATGGATATGGATTAGCTGTAAGAACCCGACCTTCTGTATCAGATGCCCCTCAGGATAGAACCCTACCCACATCTTGCTGAGTTGGTCAGCGGCTACCACCACCAATAATACAAGGTAAAGGGCTACATTCCGCCACCTACCCAGCGGAGAATCTGCCTTTTGCATCCTTTGCCTGACTAGCTTTACAACTCAAGCATAGCTTCGCCTGGGGGAGTGCGTCTAATCTGGCAGGGTCCATAGGTTGACCGCAAGCCTCGCAAAAACCGTATTTCCCCTCCTCAAACTTCTGCAAAGCATGGTCCACATCAGCCAGCTGCTCCCTCATCTGTTTCTCTAAGGCCAGCCGTCTTTCCAGCTCGAGGCTCTCGGTAGCCTCCTCCTCCCTCTTGCCAAAGGGACTACCCTCCCGCCTCTCCTCAGCAGGGCGGACAGAAGCTCTTAATTGCTCCAGCTCTTCAGCTAGACGCCCTTTTTCATTCTCCAGACGAGCACGAAGTAAATTTAAATTATTAGCCACTTCTACCTCCTCCTGCTTGCCTGTCAGGTTAGAGCTATACTGTTTCGGGTCTAACTGCGTATCAGCAGGTAAGCTATTATTGTTGAACTTTGGCTGGAGGGTAGTAACAAACGGGCGGCCTAATCCATCATCATCCGCAGCTGGCGAATAGTGCTGACTGCCTGCCCGCGCCAGTGATTATTGGCAAAGACAAAAGTCTTTTCAGCTATTTTATCAATTTTTTGAATTTTTGGCAACCACTCACCAAGCTCTGAGGGGCTATAGGTATAATCGTACCTCTCATAAGCATGCTCATGCTGCCACCATTTGGCACTATTGCGCCCATGAAAGCGGACATAGCCTGTCTTACTGGTTACCTCAGCAAGCGGCGGTAAGAGATTGGGCAGTGGAGGCTCATCAACACAACAGAAGCCCAGCTCCAGATGCCGAAGCCAGGCAAACAAATCGCTGCTCAGCCACTGAGCGTTACGGAACTCTACCACTACCGGCAGGTCCTGCACTCGCTCCTTAAACAGTCTCAGGTAGTCCCAGTTGTGGCGACTGAGCCGGAAACTATAGGGAAACTGCGCCAGGATACAACCCAGCTTCCCGGAAGAAATAATTGGTTCCAGTGCCTGGCGAAAAGCCTCAAAAACGGCGGCGTTATCTTCCCTTCTGTGGGTCATTTCCTGATTAGCCTTAACAGAAAAGAGGAAACCCTCGCCCGTTTTATCCGTCATAACCTTCAGGATTGAAGGTCTGGGTATAGCATAGTAGGTTGAGTTCAACTCGCAGGTATTGAATTCGCCGGCGTAGTAGCCAAGCCATTCCCGCCGGGGCATACCTGCCGGGTAGAAGCCCCCCACCCAGTCCTGATAGCTGAAGCCCGAAGTACCCAGGTACAACATACCCCCAGTGTATCCCAGTTGTATGTTTTTGGCAACCTGATACACTCAAGGGGGACAGACCCTTGACAGCAGGCAGCAATATTTTATATACTGTAAATGATAATAATTTTCATTTACGGCTTGAGATGAGGCTTACAGACAGGAAGTTAGCCACTGCCCTGAGGCAGCACGGCTATAAGCTTACCCCGCAGCGGTGGGCAGTGATAGGTACCATCGCTTCCAGTAAGGACCACCTTACACCGGCGGAGATATACGAGAAGGTGCAAAAGGACCACCCCGGCATTGGGCTGGTTACCGTTTATCGTACCCTGGATATACTCTCCAGGCTGGAGCTAATCTGTGAGCTGCACGCCGGCGGTAATTGCCGCAGCTACACAATCAGCACCCCACAGCACCACCACCACCTGATTTGCTCTAACTGCGGCAAGGTCGTTGATTTCACCGGGCACGGTCTCAATCTCGGTGAACTGGAACAAAGGCTATCAAATGAGAGCGGATTCAGAATAGACGACCACCTGCTTGAGTTCGTTGGCCTCTGCCAGGCTTGTCAGGAAGCAACCTAGATTTACCCGGAGCACGGCAAAAACGGTGCCATCTCTCATGAAATTTTAATGAAAATAATTTTCAATTAGACACTGGAGGCAGAAGTGCTCAAACAAATAGCAGGTGAACTCAGACACCATATCCCCTTCACCACTTTAGGAGCGGTAAGCGGTGTTGTTATCATGGTCATAGTAGTATTCGTCAACACCCTTCCCCAGGTTACTCAGGTTTCCCATACCGTTTTCTACGTATTGCACCCCCTGCACGTCGTTTTAAGCGCCCTGGTAACCGCAGCCCTGTACAGAAAACATGGCAACCCGAAAATCTGGGCGGTTATCCTGGTGGGCTATTTTGGCTCTATCGGCATAGCCACAATAAGCGATTCGCTAATCCCCTATCTGGGAGAGACCCTGCTTGACCTCCCGAACCGGGGCATCCACGTAGGTTTTATTGAAGAGTGGTGGATAGTACATCCAGCAGCCTTACTGGGCATTGCTATCAGTTTCTGGAAGCCGGTAACGGAAGTCCCGCACTCGGGACACGTATTGATAAGCACCTGGGCATCCCTGTTCCACGTCATCATGGCACTGGGCACAACCGTAGACTGGATGCAGTTCCTTGTCATCTTTTTATTCCTGTTCCTTGCCGTCTGGCTTCCCTGCTGCCTGAGCGATATAGTATTTCCCCTGCTCTTCACCAGCAGGAGGTTGCCACCGCAGCATATATAACCTATAATCTTCGGATGGGAGAAAGAAAATGAAACTTGACATTACCACCCTCAGTGAAAATACCGCCGGCCTGCCCAATCTGCTGGCTGAATGGGGGCTCAGTATCCTGGTGGAAACAGATGAGGCGAATGTCCTGCTCGATACCGGGCAGAGTATCTCCGCCAGCTATAATGCCGCTATTTTCGGCACTGACCTCAGTAAGGTTGACAGGATTGTGATCAGCCACGGTCACTTCGACCATACCGGTGGTCTTCAACAGGTCCTGCGTCTGATGAGGAAAGAGGTAGAGATAATAGCCCACCCCGACATGTGGGCAGCCAAGTACACCGGGCGGAGAGAAAGAAAGAGGTATATCGGTATTCCCTTCCAGCGCCAGGAGCTGGAAGGCCTCGGGGCGCGCTTCAACCTGACTACCCAACCCACCAGGATAGCTGATAATATAATGACCACCGGTGAGATCCCTATGGTAACCGAGTTTGAGGAGATTGAGCCGAACCGCTTTTTCGTGAAAGGAGACTCTGGCTGGCAACCTGACAGGCTTCTTGACGACCAGGCACTTATAATAAACACCGAGATGGGACTGGTTGTCCTGCTGGGCTGTGCTCACCACGGTATTATCAATACCCTGTACCACGCCCAGCAGATTACCGGTGTAAAACCAATTCATATGGTAATGGGCGGCTGTCACCTTGTTGGTGCCTCCGAAGAGCGGGTGCTGTTGACAATAGCCGCCTTAAAGGAGCTGGACGTGCAGCGGGTAGGCGTATCCCACTGCACGGGGATGCCAGCTTCAGCGATGATGGCTCAGGAGCTTGGCGACCGGTTTTTCTTCAATAACGCCGGTACCCGGACAAGCCTCCCCTGAGGAGTTGCTGGTGAATCTTTCAGTTGAATTAGCCCCGGGACACGGTGAGGGGTTATTGCTAACCAATCCGGTGATGACCGCCTCTGGCACCTTTGGCTACGGCACGGAGTACAGCCACCTGTTTGACATTGAGCAGCTGGGGGCTATTGTGTGCAAGGGGACCACCCTTGAGCCCAGAGAGGGCAGCCCTCAGCCCCGCCTGGCTGAGACACCCGGCGGCCTGCTGAACTCAATCGGGCTACAGAATATCGGGGTTGAAGCCCTGATTAAGGAGAAGGCACCAGTCTGGGCAGGCTGGCGTGTACCGGTTATCGTCAATATCGCTGGCGAGACGGTTGATGACTACGCCCGGCTGGCCGGGCTGCTGGATGGAGTTGCTGGCATCAGCGGGCTTGAGGTGAACATCAGCTGCCCCAACATTAAAGCCGGTGGTGCTGAGTTCGGCGCTAACGCTGATTCAGCCGCCGGGGTCACTGCTACCGTCAAGAAGGCTACCTCTCTCCCAGTCCTGGTCAAGCTGACCCCCAACACAACCGACATTGTCAGGGTAGCGATAGCTGTGGCTGAAGCCGGGGCAGATGCTATCTCCCTGATTAACACACTGAGAGGCATGGCTATAGATATAAACGGGCGTAAACCACTGCTGGGCAGTACCTCCGGGGGGCTGTCCGGGCCAGCCATAAAACCGGTAGCACTATATATGGTGTACCAGGTGGCTGGTGCCGTTGACCTGCCGGTCGTCGGCTGCGGCGGTATTACTACCGCCAGTGATGCCATAGAGTTCATCATGGCTGGAGCCAGCGCTGTCCAGGTGGGTACTGCCGGCTTTACCAACCCCCGGGCTCCTCTTGACGTGCTGGAGGGGATAGAGCAGTTCATGGAAAAAGAAGGCATCAATGATATAAAAGAGCTTATTGGTGCTGGACGGCGGTAGTAGACTAGAGCGGAGGAAGAGACTGAACGGACTGAACCTGTCAATAGTGGACACCCACGCCCACCTGGATATGCACCAGTTCAATAGAGACCGTGCCGGGGTTATAGCCAGAGCCCAGGACGCCGGCGTAAGCACAATTATTACCGTAGGTGTCAATCTGGAGTCGAGCAAAAAGGCGGTCGCCCTTGCGGAGAAATACCCGGGGGTGCTGGCAGCAGTAGGTTGCCACCCCCACGAAGCAACCACTGTCCAGAAGGCAGATATTGACGAAATCGGCAAAATCGCCAGACACCCCAGAGTGGTCGCTATCGGTGAAGCCGGCCTTGACTTTTACAGGAACTACTCCCCCAGAAAAGCACAGTTGCAGGTGCTGGAGTGGCAACTGGAACTGGCGGTGAAACTGCACCTGCCGATAATTATCCACTGCCGCCAGGCAGAGAAAGACATGCTCAATCTGCTGCGGGACTGGACAAAATGGTACAAAGACCCTCACGGGCAACGCCGGGGTGTTATTCACTGCTTCAGTGGCGATACCCAGACCGCCCGGCAGTACCTCAATATGGGCTTCTACCTTGCCCTTGGCGCCTATATCGGGTATCCCAACACGGACAACGCACATAGTGTTATCAGGAGCATCCCGCAGGACAGGCTGCTGGTGGAAACAGACTGCCCCTACCTGTCACCGCAGAGCCATCGTGGCAAGCGCAACGAACCAGCCTACCTGCCGCTCACGGTAGAAATGCTCGCTCAGATAAGGAATGTATCCTTTGAGACAATTGCCAGAGAAACCACGCAGAATGCCCACTGCCTGTTCCGCTGGGGGATAACGTAGGTGAAGGAAGAGCCAGCAACAATTGTGGTTCACGTACAGCCTAATGCCAGCCAGAACAGGGTGGCGCGGCTTGAGGACGGGGTCCTGCACCTGAGGATTGCGGCGCCACCGGTAAAGGGAAGAGCCAACCAGGAGCTGCTCAGGTTCCTCAGCGATATTCTGGGGGTGAGCAAGACCAACCTCTCCATTATTAAGGGTATGACCAGCCAAAGGAAGGTCATCAATATCCAGGGACTTTCAAAGGAACAGGTCACAGGACGGTTAAGGAGGTGGAGATGATAAAGGTAGATAGCTTCAGGTTTGGGTCAATTGTTCTTGATGGTAAGAAGTATAGCCGTGACGTTCTCCTCTACCCGGATGACGACATTAGAAAAAGGAAGGGGGGCTTCTGGAAGTTCGGCAGCCATGCCATCAAGAAAGAGGAGGTTGAGGAGCTTGTCAAAACCGGGCCCGACGTTCTGATAATAGGAACCGGCACGGATAGCAAAGCCAAGCTGACCCCCGATGCACAATCCTATTTGCAGGGGACGAAGGTAGAGTCACTGGTTACCTCGTCACGGGAGGCGGTAGACAGGCTCAATAAGCTAGCGGCTGAAGGCAAGCACCCGGCAGCCCTGATTCATATTACCTGCTGATTAATCCTCCACCAGCCTCTGCCCGGCAAGGAATGCCTGCTCCAAGGCGTCGGGGTTTCTGGCAATGGCCCCCTTCTTATCCACTCCGGAGAACACAAGCTCCCCGGCATAGCTGATGTCCAGGATTCTGAACAGGGTCTTTATCATAACCAGCGCCGGTTCAAACAGGTTCTTCAGTCTGGTGCCGCCGACGGAAACAAAGAACCCCTTTCTCTCTCGTTCGGTACCCAGTGGCGGTACCTTCAGTACATACTTGCGTGCCCACAGGCACTGGCAGCGGTCAATCACTGCCTTCATCTGGGCGGTCACCCCGGTAAACTGGATTGGTGAGGCTAAAACTATCCGGTCTGCCTCCGCAAGCTCCTGGTAAATCTCCTGCATATCATCCTGTATGCGGCACTTACCTTCTTTCAGGCAGGCATCACAGTGCTGGCAGGGGGTAATCTTGAGGTTATTAAGAACGATGGTCTTGACCTCAGCCCCTTTGCTGGCAGCCCCCTTCATGACCTCAGCCAGCAGCAGGTCGGTGTTACCGCCACGCCTCGGGCTGCCGGCAATACCCAGAACCTTCAATCTACCTTCTCCTCAACCGTCCTCAGGATTTCCTCCTCCCTGGCTCTCATCTGCCGCTCAAGCTCGGGCTGAGCGTGGTCATATCCCAGGAGGTGAAGGATACCGTGAATAATAAGAATGGCTATCTCCCTTTTTACGGAATGCCGTTGCTCTTCAGCCTGTATTACTGCCTGGTGGTAGCAAACAATCACCTCACCGAGGTGTGACACTCCGTCCGGAGGCTCCACAAAAAGGGGGAGGTCGGCACCAGCCCCTTCCCCGGATACCGGCTCGGGAAGCATGGAAAAGGCAAGCACATCGGTAGGCTCGTCCCTCCCCAGATATTTTAAATTGAGCTGCTGCACCCTTTCCCTGCCGGCAACTACCAGACCCAACTCTGCCTCCGGGTCGGCACCCTCGGCAGCCAGGACCTGCCCGGCTACGCCCTGAAGCCAGCCCACCTCAAGGTAGCCCTCCAGTCCTTCATCCACCAGGACATTAATCTCCATTTGTGCCAGTTATCATAGCACAGTCCGAGTGAGGCTCTCAAATAAGTATATGGTAACCTATCCCCCTGGCCCCCTTCCCTTTGATAAGGGAAGGGGGAAATAGGAAAGAGAGGGGCTGTGCCCCTCTCTAAAATCTCTCCCTCTGATTCGCATTTATCTTAAAACTGCTCTTATCATAAACTCAGTGTTAAACATCTTGATTCCTATTTAGACGAGTTAGAATGGCGATTTAACAATCGTGATAACCCATACCTATTCAGGGATACCTTGTTAAAGTTAATTAAGTCCGAGAACCTCCCTTATCAAAACTTATCTCATAAGTGCTCGGATATTTTGGATTACCTTATCGGCACGACTAGCCATTCTCCCAATAAATTGATATTCATCTATTTCTAGTTTTTGTTTGGTATCTTTGTCTGATATTACTTGACCACCCCAAGCAAGGAATCGTGTTACATGAAAACTAACAAATGTAGTAAAACCCTCCTGAATAGTATCTTTAACTTTGCCCCCGTCAATTTCACCTTCTATATCAAGTTGTCTTAGCGCATCATCATATGCCTTATATGCCTCTTTCACGTCGTCATCATAATCATTTTTCACATGGTATAGCATTACTACTTTTGCCGCTGCGTTCCTAACTTGCAAGATAAGTCTAGCTAATTCTTGTGCCCTACTTTCTGTAACCCTCTGCAAGCGTATTCTCATCCTGTGAAATGCTACGAAAGGAATAATGAGAGTTAGAACTAATGCAATCTGGAACCAAACCCATGAAGGAATGTTTAGAACTTGGGTATTAGAGACAATTTGGTAAATCCCCAAAACAGCCATTGAGGTGCTTCGTATGTCACTTTGAACCACCTCTCAAGAACATCGAACGGGTCAGAAAATAGTGATGGGATAAGATAGTAAAGGCGTTTGAGAATACCGAGAAGCAACAAGCCAATAGACTTAATGAAAGACATACCCCCATTCTACCACTATCACACTTTACGTCAAGTAAATAATTCCCACATTAAGGGAGGGGGGAAAGTAAAGAAGAGAGGGGCTTCGCCCCTCTTTTTAATACCCTCCCCCTCTCCTTTTAATTGAAGGAGAGGGGGATTAAGGGGGTGAGGTTACCTTAAAACACTATATAAATCCAGGGGATGGGGTTGATACAAAAACACAGAGCACGAGGATGAGCGAAACGGGGTGCCGATACAGGGCGATGGCATATTGACATATAAAGTAGTAAAATATAGCAAATCAGCTAAACCAGTTGAACGGAGCCAGGGAGGGATCGCATAGAGGCCTAGTGCGGGCGCCTGCTAAGCGCTTACCCTGGGAAACCGGGGTCGTGGGTTCGAATCCCACTCCCTCCGCCACGACACAGAATTAAAGACCCCCCGCACCCATTTATTAAGTAAGATACCATTGAGTAAGGGTATAATTTAATATAGTCCAAAGGACAGGAGAACATGCCCCGATACCATATCTGGACGATTGGCTGCCAGATGAACAAGGCGGAATCGGAAAGACTCGCCAGCCTGTTTGAGCAGCGAGGCTACCAGGCTGCGGCTACCGCCGGTGAAGCCGACATTATCGTGCTCAATAGCTGCGTGGTGCGCCAGAGCGCTGAAGACCGCCTCGTCAATAAGCTCAACGCCCTGAAAGCCCTGAAAAGGTCACGCCCCGATGTGACCCTGGCGGTAACCGGTTGCTGGGTAGATTCCAACCTGGAGCAGCTCAAAAAGGGCTCTCCGCATGTTGACCATTTCTTCAAGCCCGGGGACTGCCCGCCGTGGCTGGAAGAAGCTGAGTGGGGGCAGCTACTGCCCCGGCACCCCCTCCCCAGTGTCTATGTCCCCATCATCCAGGGGTGCAATAACTTCTGCTCCTACTGCATTGTCCCCTACCGCCGGGGTAGAGAAAGGAGCCGCCCGGTAGCCGGGATAATCGGCGAGGTCGAAGAGCTGGTATGCCGTGGTGCGAAAGAGGTTATCCTGCTAGGCCAGAACGTGGACTCTTACGGGCACGACCTGCCCGAAAAGCCGGAGCTGGCTGACCTGCTCAATGAACTAAACGCCATCAATGGACTGGCTCGCATCCGCTTCCTGACCAACCACCCCAAGGACATGAGCACCAGGCTCATTGAAACCGTAGCCCGCCTGGACAGGGTCTGTGAGCAGATAAGCCTCCCTGCACAGTCAGGCAGCAATGACACCCTGAAAGCCATGAGGCGAGGCTATACCGTGGAACACTTCCGCCGGCTTATCAGCGAGATACGCAGCAAAATACCGGGGGTAGCCCTGAGCACCGATGTCATTGCAGGCTTCCCATCAGAGAGTGAGCAGCAGTTCCAGCAGACATTTGACCTGCTCTCCGAGCTGAGGTTTGATACCGTCCACGTAGCCGCCTATTCACCGAGACCGGGGACTATTGCCGCCAGGGAGCTTGAGGATAATGTCCCGGCTACCGAGAAGAAGAGGCGGCTGGACAAGATTGAGCAGCTTCAGGAGAGTATCGCCACTGAAATCAATGCCCGGCTGCTGGGCAAGGTAGTTGAGGTACTGGTAGAGGGAAAGAAAAAGGGTAAGTGGCACGGTCGGACCAAAACTGATAAACTGGTATTCTTCACCAGCGACGATGATTGCCTTAGCCAACTGGTACCCGTCAGGATTGAGCACACAAGTCCGTGGTCACTACAGGGCAGGCTTGGAGCTGGAGATGATAGATAAAACAAGGAGGGAGAATTGAGAAAAAGAAAAACGCTTGGTCTGGGGTTGGCACTGGGGTTCCTTACCGTTACCCTGCTGTTCATAGGCGGCTGCATTCCGCCAGAGGGGACTGAAGGAGAAACTGGCGGCCTCACCGGCATGTGGCCCATGCTGGTCTTCCTGGTGGTGCTCTTTGCGCTGATGTACTTTGTCATGATTAGACCGCAGCGCAAGAAGCAGCAGGAGCAGCAGAACCTTTTACAGGAGCTACGAAAGGGAGACAAGGTAATTACCGCCGGTGGAATCTACGGGCAGATTGAGGCTCTCAGTGATGATAGCGTGGTGCTGAAAGTGGAATCGGGGGCGACGATAAGGGTTTCCCGAAATAGCGTTGTCGGCAGACGAGGGGAACAGCAGGGCATGGGTACGCCCAAGATAGGCTGACCCGGATTTTTGCCCTGATTCAGAGTAGTGGCAGAAATGAGTGACTCTGAACAGCTCAAGGAGAAAATAGCCCGACTTAAGGAGGAGCTGGGGGCAGTTATTCTTGTCCATAACTACCAGCGCCCTGAGGTCCAGGATATAGCCGACTTTACCGGCGACTCGCTGGAGCTGTCCCGGCAGTGTACCGAGGTAGATGCCGAGACGATTGTTTTCTGCGGTGTGCGCTTCATGGCGGAAACTGCAGCCATCCTCAATCCCGGCCGCACAGTCCTGCTTTCAGAAGGTAGCGCCGGCTGCCCGATGGCGGACATGATAACAGCGGACCAGCTAAAGGATTGGAAGCAGAGATACCCGGGGGCACCAGTAGTCTGCTATGTCAACTCAACCGCCGCAGTTAAAGCGGAAAGCTACATCTGCTGCACGTCAGCCAATGGACTCAGGGTAGTAGATTCGGTACCCAGTGATGAGATAATCTTTGTGCCCGACCAGAACCTGGGACACTTTATATCTACCCAGACCAGAAAGAGGCTAATCCTCTATCCCGGCTTCTGCGTTGTCCACCACCGTTTCAAGCCCGAGCAGGTTAAGCTGGCCAGGAAGCAGCACCCGGAGGCACAGGTAATCGTCCACCCCGAGTGCCGTCCCGAGGTGATAGCCCTGGCTGATGCCGCTCTCAGCACCTCCCAGATGGTTCGCTATGCCAGGGAAAGCCGTCACCATAGCTTCATTATCGGCACCGAGGAGGACCTCCTTCACCGCCTGCGCATAGAGAATCCGGACAAGTCCTTCTACCTGATGACGAACAGCCAAATCTGTAGAGACATGAAGAAGACGACACTGGAGACAGTAGCGCGGACTATGGAGCACCGGGAGAACGTCATCACCGTTCCCGAAGAGATAAGGATAAAGGCAAAAGAGGCGGTTGAGCGGATGCTTGAGGTGGTATAGAGATTTTTATCTACCTCACCCCCTTAATCCCCCTCTCCTATCAAGGAGAGGGGGAAATAAAAAAAGAGGGGCTGAGCCCCTCTAAGACTCCCCCATATAGAGGAAAGAGGGAGGAATAATAATTATATGAGCTATTATGACTATATTTTGGTGGGCAGCGGTATTGCCGGGCTCTATACCGCCCTGCTGGCGAAGGAGCAGGGGA
>CAZEBT010000030.1:0-12935 GCA_964510485.1 uncultured Dehalococcoidales bacterium
GGGTCACTACCGGAAGGCAGATAAGCCACTGCCTGATACACTGGCAGCCCTGGTATGAGGAAATTCTAACTAGCAATCTCTGAACAATCGGGGGAAGGAGTATATTCCCGGCCAGCGGACGGAGGGTAGATGAAGCGATGAGAAGCCTAACATCAACACTGCTGGCGGCTCAGAAAGAAGCCAGCCGTATTCCTTATGCCAGGGTAGAAGCAAAAAACAGGATTGCCGGCGTTGTCAGGCTTGACTGGGACAGGCTCTATACCGGCAGCGAAGACGACTACTATCACGCGGTAACTATGCCCGGTGACGGCTCACTTATCAGGGTCAGGATAGCCCTGCCCGGTGATTCCAGGAAGCTCTACTGGCAGAGGGTAGCCAATCCCGGTCCTTCATCAGATTTCAGCGAGTGGACCTACACTAACCAGTACAACTGCGTGGTTGTGGCGGCGGCTTCTCTTGGGGCGGAAGCCTCTATTGTCTGGGTAAACTCCAGCCGGGAAGTCCACTACATGAAGAGCACTGACTACGGTGTTAGCTGGGGCAGCCCCGATATTATTGACTATTCCCCTACCACCGCTGTCCGCGGCCTGGCGGCTGCCTACAAGCCTAACGGTGATTTAGCCATCTTCCTTGCCAACCACGAGACTCTCTACGTTAAGAGGCGTGTTGGTGGTAACTGGCAGTCCAAGACTGCCTGGGACAAGGATACCGGTGACCTTTCTGGAGTAGCTGCCGTGTATGATGCTGACTGGAACCTGCTTGTTACCGGGCAGGACTCAAATGACAACTACAGGCTGTGGTCGCTAATCTACGGCGATGGTGGCAATGTATCGGCTGGCACCTGGTCGGAGCTCAGGGAGTTCGCCTCGGCTCCATCCGGGGGCGACTTTGAGTACCGCAGTGTATTTATGGATAAGCCGGATGTCTACCGGGGCTTCTATGTTGAGAAGTATACGGGTACAGTGGCATATAACCGCCCTTTCTGGTCTCACTCCGTGCCTGACACCGATTTTCTGGAGGGTCTATGGCATGAGCCTGTGCCCTTTGACCTTTCCGATGAGTACGGCATGGCTATTGCCCACCACGGTGATTACTGCTGGCTATCTACTCCCTGTGGTGTCTGGCGGGCCAGGCTATCCGAGCAGGGCATTGACCTGACCGCCGATGTCCTCTCACTGAGGCAGGAGGCACACCCGGGTGAAGGGAAGCTAACTGTTGAGCTCCGCAATGATGAAGGCCAGTATGTGTCACCGGGAGAAGGGGGGCTGGCTGTCCTTGATATAGGCTGTCAGATGGAGCTTTGTCCCGGCTATGTAACCCTTCAGGGGAATGAGGTGAGCCAGGGGCTTGCCTTCTGGTTGGATGCCTTTGAGCATACCTGCTCAGGTGGCAAGGCTGGTCTTACTCTGTATGCCTCTGATGGCTGGCACTTGATTGGAAGCTGGCGAGCCAGGCACCAGTTCCGGTGGAATAAGGACTCGGACGAGATGTCGGTGAAGCAAATCCTTGAGTTTGTCCTGGCCAGAGCCGGCCTGAGGCTTGAGGTAAAGTCCCAGTCATCAGTTATGACCGGCTACTACCCGGATTTCACCATTCACCCCAATAATCGGGGCGATGAGGTTGTCAGAAGGCTGCTGTCTTTTGTTCCTGATGTGCTCTTCATTGAAGGTAACAGGGTCTATGTGGTGAATCCCCAGTCCTCCGACAGTTCGGTCTATTCCTACGGGCAGGCTCACGTTATATTCGGGGGTAGATACCGGGAGGGAGCCTGGGAGCTTAACCGGGTTCAGGTTGAGGGATACGACCCGGAGAGTGAAGAGCCAGTAATCGTTAATTCCTTCTCCTGGAGTCAAATAGCCAGGCTCTATGACAGGCCGAGGCAACTGGAGGATAGAAATATTGACACCGTGTCCGGGGCTGGGGACAGGGGGGATGCTTATCTGAGAGAGGCTGAGATAGAATCGGGGGGTGGCGTTATTCATGCCCCGGTAAATTGCGGTCAGCAGCTATACGATGTTATTGACATAACAGATAACCTGGCAGGGCTTGGCGGGGAGAAGAGGAGGGTACTGGGCATAGTGCTGGTTTACGAGCCAGGTCGCGGGGAATATGAGGAGAGGCTGTTGCTGGGGGCAGTCTAGAAACCAGCCAGTCAGGAGAATATCAGGAGAGTCAAGGTGAATATAAGGAAGGGGATGCTAAAGAGTTTTAATTCTGGCAATTACACCGCCACTATCCAGGTTGCGAGCAGTTTCAAGGTTTATCTGGAGGATGTCGCTGTGGCTAGAAATTTGCCCTCGGTGGAGATGGTTACCGGCAGGAAGGTAGCCGTGATATTTTTTGATGAGCACAATCCAAAAGAGGCGGTGGTGGTGGCTGTTTATACCTAAGCGCCCGGCTCTTTCTGGTGTGGCGTAGCCTCACCCTGTTGGTCAGCCTGTTTCCCCATCGGGGTCGTGGTGCCTTCTATCCTGCTGTACCGCTTCAGGATTCTGTTCTGTTTTTCAGCCAGGGTTAGTGACTCAGCAGGCTCCCGGCGGACTTGATAGCACCCCGGAGGGTAATCATCCCGCTCTGGCTCGGCTATTGCCCCTTCTCCGGTAACTGGCGCCCGCTCCAGAGCACCGACCGGCACCGCTACCCGTTCTCTGGTAATTATCGGCTCAATCCTGGGTGACACCTGTACCTCGACGATTACCTGGTCGGTACCTGCTGGCTTGATTATATGCTCCAGCGGCGGCTTACCCTTTTCCCGGACAATTATCTCCTTCTCCTTTGGTTCTACCCTCGGCTCTGCCCGGGCTGGTGCCTGTTCAACACGTGATACCAGGTTACTTAAAATCCTGTTCTGCTCACCGGCGCCCTTCCTGAGTTCCTGAGATGCCTCACTGAGTCCTTGAATAGCGCTGGTGTGGCTCTTGAGGTGCACGGCATACTCAGCCATAGCCTCAGAAAAGCTCTGTAGTGCCTGCTGGGTATTATCCATTACCTTCTCGGTGGTTTCCATGCGGTGTGTCATTATATAGCTGTTACGCTGGTTTTGTTCAATCACCGGGGAGAATATTTTGTTGTGTACTACCTGCCTGCCGCGGGTAATCTCACTGCCGTAGAGATAGAGGGCGAGGAGGGACAGGCCGGTTATCAGAAAGATTAGCCCCTGCTTGCTCTGGAAGAAGAGGAGGGGAAAGCCGAGGTAGGGGATTTCGCTGTTGACCGTACCCCGGAGGTCCTGGGGCCGTACGGTGAAGGGGTCTTCACCAGTATTATCACCCTTGGTGCGGAAGAATACTCCCCTCTCTGTTTCGGTAACCTTTATCACCCGGTGAACTACAGTAGACGGGTAGTTATACATCTGGCGGGTCAGGGCCGGGACATTGTAAACAATGATGTCGCCAACCTCTATGGTGTCGGGATTTTCTATTGGCTCGGTGAGAAGCAGGCTGCCGGCACTGAATGTTGGCTCCATGCTGCTGCCCATAACAGGTATAAATGGCAGCGTTCCTCTTACGGAGAGGAAGCCAACAATACAGGCCGCTATTATTGATGTAAGTAATATTGCCCGCTTCATTTTATTCTCAAAGCCTTACCATAATATTTCAGGATAGCACTATCTATCTACCCTCAACCTTCAATTCTAGTATATCTCACAGTAGAGCTCCGGTTCTACACTCCAGCCGGGCTCCCACTCTGAGGTGTAGCCCGAAACCAGTCCATAACCGCCCCCGCTAACGGAGAGGGTATGGATGCCGGGCTCATAATCTTTGAGGTGGAAGGTGGCGACGCCATTGTCCAGAGTGAGAAGCTGGTAGTCAGGCGTCCCGCCGGCTTCCTCCGATTCCCCAAGGTATAGCTTGATATTGAGGTATTTATAAGCCTTAACCAGGTCACCGGTATTGGCCAGGTATACCTTCACCGTGAGGTCGCCCGTGTAGCTGTCGTCAGGGGTTACCGTGAACAGGTCACCGGTGAGCACCTCACCCTCGGTTTCCGGCTCTTCGGTATAGTAGACGACGGCAAAGACCTGGGTGCAGGAGGCTTGCCCGTGCTTTTTGTTTGCTCTAATGTCCACGCCGATTTGCAGGTCATCTATCTCGTCCCAGGTCCAGGCTTCCCCTGTGTAGGGATTGGTTGTCCATTGATATGCCCTGGTTACAAAGCTGCCGTTCTCTACCTCCTCATCGCTCCCGTTGTATTCACGGTTGTTTGTCTTGATGACAGCCCTGGCAAAGGCTTTGTCCTTTTTATCACCGTCACCACCGGCGGCAAAGCAAAAGTAGACAGTAACACCGTCTACGGTTCCCGGGCTGCTACTGTGGTCCTGAATACTGTACAGGTCCCTCCGGTAGTGTTTCCCCTGTTCGTAGACGTAGGTTGACCAGCCGTCGGGCGTAGCGTCGTCTACCTTTTCCCAGTGCTGTCCCGAATTCGGGTGCTGTGAGGTAATATCGGTAATGTCACCGGCGGC
Source organism: uncultured Dehalococcoidales bacterium (assembly GCA_964510485.1). Classification (GTDB taxonomy): domain Bacteria; phylum Chloroflexota; class Dehalococcoidia; order Dehalococcoidales; family Fen-1064; genus CAZEBT01. Next base: position 4,466 of record CAZEBT010000030.1, read on the forward strand.
ATCCGGTCTTAAAATCTCGGCATCGCCGCCGCCGCCACTGGGCACAATAGAGTCCCAGTCGGGCTGGTCTCCCTCTGGAGCCGGCTCAATCTGGGCTATCTCTGTACCGGCAATATCAACATCCATTGCCGTTGTAGCGGAGGTGTAGCTGATAGCGTAGGAACCTCCGCTGATTAGCAGGGATAACACCAGTGCTCCAATTATTATCTGCTTCCTCACTCTTTCTCCTCTTGGTTCTAGGGCTCCCCCTGGGGGGAGCCCTAGATTCTCAGCTCAAAAAGTCAGGGGCTTATGTACCCTTCTGGGTTACATCACAGTACAGGGTGGGGTCTTCATCACCACCCATAGCGGAAGCTCCCCAGTAGTGAGAGATGTAGAAGCCGCTATCAAGGTGGACCCAGAACGGGCTTGTCTTGCCAGCCAGATTCTCCAGAGTGAAATCAACCTCGCCCTTGCTCAGGGTAAGGTACTCAGGGAATGCTGTCAGGTTGGCGCTTGTGTCACAGTCTCCTGAGCCGTCACTCTCATAGATGGAAATCTTCATGACCAGCACGCGGTAGCACTTGACCAGCTCCTCACCGTTGCCGATCATGACCATGCAGGACAGGTCGCCGGTAAAGCCGCTGGCGGGTGTTATCTTGAATAACTCGCCACTACCGGTTGCGCCCTTGAATTTGCCGAAGACATTCCAGGTGGGCAAAGTTGAGTTAGCGGCCACGCTAACAAAGTCATCCTTCTCAGTCACGTCCAGGTTGATTGATGCCGTGGTCTGGGCGAAGGCGAATGGGACGGCAGTGGCAGCCAGAGCTACAAGCGCAGCCAGGATGAAGAAGGGAGATTTCCTGCTTTTCTCGACGAAACGCAGCGTATCGTCGTCTTTGAGCCATGTCTCTGACTCCTGGTTCTTTTTGACATTTCTGTCGTTGATTCTGGTTTTGGTCTTATCCGGTATGCTAAGCAGCGGCTTGTATTGCTCGCGCACCTCAGCCACCGTTTTACCGGCTAGTTCGACCATTTCATGGTAGTCGCCATATCTAAGTTCAACCATATTTTCCTCCTTTTCTCTTAGTAATTGGCATTTGGTTTACTGTCTGTTGTTAGTAGGTACTTTCCCTTGATTTTGTGCTCCCTTTTTTGCTGCGTTTTTGTTTGTAGGCTGGTAACTCTAGCTTTTTTGTCCCGTTTTATCCCCTCCTTTCAGCTTTCCCTGATTTTTGTGTTTCACCGGTAAAGGACTTGAGGCGTTCTACCATGCTGTCTTTGAAGGCAGAGAATTCTCCCTTGGTTACAAAGTCGGCTGGCAGCTTGCCCGATACGCGGCTGCGGAAAATTAATGATAGCAGGTCTTTGTGGGCTGCTTCAATTACCTCCCGGATGTGGTCGTCCAAAACCAGCTTGTTCACAATGAACCCGAAGCTGCTGCTGATATACTCTTCGCTGATATTCATTGCCTGGCAGATCTGCTCAATTGAGCTTCCCTGTGCAATCTGGCTCAGGAGTTCAGCCTCGCCGGGGGTAAGACTGGCCATCAGGTTCTCTAGCTGTTCATTCATTGATGCAAACTCCTCGAATTCGCCGAGAACCCGGGATGCTATCTCCGGCCTGAGCAGCTCATCACCTATGGGTTTATTGCCCTGGGCTACTGTCCTGATGGTGCTGATTAGCTCGTCAGGGTCAGCGTCCTTGGTCAGGCAGGCGCTGGCTCCGCTCTTCAGTACCGAGAGAAGCTGTTCCTCGTCGTAGTTGTCCATAATCAGAATCAAGGCCACGGCGGGCAAATCCCGTTTGATGTGGCGGCTTACTGTAATACCCCCGCCGAGCTCCTTGTGGTCGGTATTCAGGACAGCCACCTTCGGTGGGTTGGTCCGGATGAAGTTAAGCGCGTCTTCACTATTGGTTGCTTCGCCAATAACCTCAAAGTCCTCTTCACCAGAAAGGGTGAAGTGGATTCCTTCTCTAAATAATACTTGCCAATCAGCTAGGAATACGCTGACCTTTTCCATTTTCCGCTCCTCTTTATATTGAACGGTTCAAACATTCATATAAATTAAAACATATGGCTGTAAGGGTGTGCATAAAATACATAAAGGTTTCATAAAGGTTTTATTAAGGTTTCATAAAGGTTTTCGTGCCTTGAGCGGGGTCTATTTATCAGGTGTGTTTCGGGCCGGTAAACGCCCCCCGGAGAGTGCCATTCCCGGCGCAGGTTGGAGCCGGGGTTGCACCATGCTGAGGGGGCTGTATGGGCTGTGTTTGGTGCTCTTGAGCGGCTAGTCTGGACGGACAAACTTGTAACCCATCCCGTGCTCAGTAACAATTATCTTGGGTGACTCAATACTGTCACCCAGCTTCTGTCTCAGGTGCTGAATGTGAACGCGTAACAGGTCTCTGGTGTCCTGGTAGCCTTCTCCCCACACCTTGGATAACAGGTTCTCATGGGAAAGGAGACGTCCCTCATTCCGTATCAGGTGGCGCAGGAGTTTGGTCTCAGTTGAGGTAAGTTTGACGGGTTTCCCGCCCACCTTGACCTCGTTGCTGGCGAAGTTGATTGATAGTTTATCGCTGACAAAGGGACGCTCCTCGCCGGAAACTGGTTGCCCCCGCGTGCGCCGTAATACTGCCTCTGCCCTGGCAATCAGTTCAATATGGCTGAAGGGCTTTACCATATAATCATCTGCCCCCATTTCAAGCCCCCTGGCTATATCCGTGTCCTCACCCTTCACGGTTAGCATTATCACCGGTACATGAGAGAAGCGCCGTAGCTCGCGGATGACCTGGAAGCCATTCATGTCAGGCAGATTGATATCCAGGATAACTATGTCGGGTTCCTCGGCTTCAATAAGCCCCAGCCCCTCACCCCCTTCGCCTGCCGAAAGTACTTCAGTGCCACTCCAGCGTAGCTGGAAGCACAGGGAGACAACCTCGACGATGTCTGGGGCATCATCAATTACGACTACTTTCACCGGACTTCCTCGGCTAGTGGTAGAGTAAAGAAGAAGCTACACCCGTGCCCCATCTGACTCTTGACCCAAATCTTGCCGTCGTGAAGCTCAACGAGGAATCTGGCAATGGCTAACCCAAGCCCGCCCTTTCCATCAGTGCGATTAATCTGGTAATGGGGTTGGAATATCCGCTCCTGTTCCTGGAGGGGAATGCCCCCGCAGGTATCGCTTATCCGCACTACCAGGCTACCACTGTCATACCGCCAGGCACTTACCTCAATTTTACCTCTTTCCGGGCTGAAGTTGGAGGCATTGGCAATCAGGGTGAGCACAATCTGCTCCAGGTGCTGTCTGTCTGCCTTAACCAGCGGCAGGGAATCGGGTAGCTTTAACGTAAAGGATTGCTTTCGGGCTTGAATCCGCGGGTGAAGCCGCATTGACACATTATTGATAATCTCCTTGATTTCCACGTGTTCGGGTTGAAACTGAAAATTCTCCATAGGTGGTCTGGGTAATTCGGCGAAGAAAGATACCCTCTCGTTTAGCTGGTGGGCATTGCGGATGATAGATTGAATAAGCTTCCAGTGAGCACTTTCCTCGCTTGGTCTGAGTTCATCGGCGAGAAGCTCGGCAGAGGCAATGATTGCTGTCAGGGAGGTCTTGAGCTCATGCGTTATCGCTGAGACGAGGTCTACCTTTTCCTCGATTTCCTCTTCCATTTCTCTATCCAACTGTCTGCCTGTCCACTTATAAGGCACTCAGATCCGTGGTAGGTCACTGCCAGTCCGGGTATTATTACCAAAACCCCCCGTGTAGCAAGCAGGTCATCTGTCAGCCCGGCTGGCTTCCTGCTACCCTGTAGGCCATGCAGCCAGAAATCCTTCCCCGGTTGACCTCCGGGCTTTGCTGCATCCCGATTCCGAGAGCCGCAAGGACGGCACCACCAAAAATAGTAATTAATCCCCTCCCGCGGTTTATGGCACTCCACCCAGCCGACTATTTGGTGGTTTTACTTGTCCATACCCTTGGCGATGCTCCTCAACATGGTAAGAATTCCAATGACAGCACGCTGTATTTCAACCGGCTCCTGACTCAATACCCTGGCTACATAGGGGTCTAATTGCCTGCTAGCATATCCTGGACTCGCCTCTGCTATCATCGAGGGCTGGGCAGATAGATACCCGGCCAGGGTAAACAATTCGTTCTCCTCGAAACCTAGGGGCCCGGCAACCTTGCGCAGAATGTGAGCTGATGGAAACCGCTCCCCCCTCTCTATGCGGCCCAGGTGTGATGCTGATACACCAGCCTTACCCGCCAGTTCCTGTAGCGTTAGTGGTATGCTGATTCTCTGCTGCTTGATTATTCCACCTATATGGTTCTTATAGTCGCTGTCCATAAATGTATTTTAGTTCGCCAGCTGGCATATGTCAAGTCGTGTTGTCCTTTTTCTTATGCCGGTGTAAAAAAGGGCGTTGTTTCTTGACGGCGGAGGCTGTGGGTTATACAATGACATTGTTCAGTATTATGGTTAGTAAGTACGATGTTGTCATAGTTGGTGGTGGCCCGGCAGGCATCTTTGCCGCCCTGGAGCTGGTTGAGGGGTCCAACCTGAGTGTATTGCTCCTGGAGAAGGGGAGAGATATTGATGGCCGCCAGTGTCCGGCACGTGACCAGGGTGGCCCCTGCATTAGTTGTAACCCGTGTAATCTGGTCTGTGGCCTGGGCGGTGCCGGAGCTTTTAGCGATGGCAAGCTAACATTCACCCCTCGTGTAGGAGGCCGACTGGCGGATTATGTCGGTGAGAGCCAGGCTGAGGCATTGATTAAGCAGGTTGATGATATTTATCTCAGGTTTGGTGCCTCACAAAGGCTTTACGGGGTTGGGGATGAGGTAGAGAGGATAAGCCGACAGGCTTCCCTTGCTGAGCTGCGTCTGATACCGGTGCCTCTTCGTCATTTGGGCACGGAGCACTGCCGTCTGGTACTCAGGGCTATGAGGGATTACCTTGGTCCAAGTCTGGAATTGAAACTTGAGACAGCGGCTTCGGCGGTAATTGCTGATAACGGAAGGGTCAAGGGGGTTGAAACGGATGCCGGCGATATAATTAATTGCGATTACCTGATTCTGGCTCCGGGCAGAGAGGGGGCGGACTGGCTGGCCAAGGAAGCTAGCCGGCTCAATCTGACCATGCACAGCAACCCGATTGATGTCGGGGTCAGGGTGGAGGTGCCGGTAGGGGTCATGGAAGATTTGAGCAACGTGTTATATGAGGCAAAGCTGGAGTACCTCTCACCGACCTTTGATGACCGGATTAGAACATTCTGTATGTGCCCGGCTGGTGAGGTCATTATGGAGTCTACCGGGGGGGCTGACCCGGTAATCACGGTTAACGGGCATAGCTATGCTGACCACAAGAGCAGTAACACTAATTTTGCTCTGCTGATGAGTACCACCTTTACTGAGCCATTTCGGGAGCCTATTGCCTACGGGAAGTATATTGCCAGATTGGCTAACATTCTCAGTGGTGGGGTGCTGGTGCAGCGTTTGGGTGACCTGGTGCAGGGTCAACGTTCAACCCAGGCACGTATAGACCGTGGCTTGGTGAGACCCACCTTGAGAGGTGCCGTCCCCGGTGACCTCAGCTTTGTACTTCCCTACCGTCACCTGACCGGGTTGCTGGAGATGCTCAGGGCAATGCACAAGCTTGCCCCCGGTGTGGCTTCACGCCACACCTTGCTTTACGGGGTTGAGGTCAAGTTCTATTCCGGGCGGCTTCAGGTCAGCCCTTGCCTGGAGACTGAGGTTAGCAATATGTTTGCTGCTGGCGATGGGGCAGGTATCAGCCGTGGTCTGGTCCAGGCGTCAGCTTCCGGTATAGTGGCCGCTCGTGAAATACTGAGCAGGACAGGACGTTAGGGCTGCCGTACTGCTCCCCGGTACTGCCTGAGAAGGGTGTACTCTGGCTTCGTTTTCTTGACAGGGTGGCTTACGCTAACTAAAATGGGATAGTGTGAAATTAGCTATCGGCTTTACGGTTTACGGTAGTGACCAGATTACCCGGTTGGGAAGGATGATGATGCTATGTGGCTAATGTAGTGGCGGGCAGTAACGAGAGTTTTGAGAGCTTGCTGAGACGTTTCACCAGAAAGGTTCAGCAGGATGGAATTCTGTCCGAGGTGCGCCATCGGGAGTACTTTGAGAAGCCCAGTATCAAGCGCAAGCGAAAAGCGGCTGCAAAAAGGCGTAAGAGCGCCAGAGCACTGAGGAGATAGCAAATACTATTATATTAATCGTAGGTAGAAGTGGAAGCACTATTAAAGGATAGGCTAAATGGTGACCTTAAGCAGGCGATGAAGGCCGGGGATAAGGTACGGCGTTCGGTACTTCGTCTGGCACTGGCTGCTGTTTTGAATGCTGAAATCGCCAAGCAGACCACACTGGAGGATGCCGATATCCTTGGTATTATTGCCAAGGAGGTCAGGCAGCGGCAGGAGAGCATTGAAGCATTCAAGCAGGGGAATCGGCAGGACCTAGTAACTCAGGAAGAGGCGGAGATGGCTATTCTTCAGGGGTACCTGCCTGAGCAGATGGGCCGGGAGGAAATCATAGAAGCGGCTCGTCGGGTAATTGAGGAGGTAGGAGCACAGGGGGCTGGCGATAAAGGCAAGGTTATGCCCAGGCTCATCGCTCAGCTCAAGGGCAGGGCGGATGGGCGAGAAATAAATACCATAGTAACCGAGTTACTTAGTTAATGAACCCACTCTCACTTTATTACTTAATCTACTCACCACTCCAGTTTTAGAGGGTGGGTCTATTTTTTTATAGAATTAATAGGAGGGGCTTATGGCAGTTGATAAGCAGGTCTGGCTGAGAAGGAGATTGTGATGAAAGGGTTATTGGCGCCGGTTATGGCATCAATACTGATAGCCTGTCTGGTGGCTGGCTGTGGTGGTGGGGTAAGGACCTATGTTGATGCCGGCCGGGAGATAAAAACCAGGGTTGACCAGGAGTTTATTATTGCTCTGGACTCCAATCCTACTACCGGCTACAGATGGCAGGAAGGCCACGATGTGACCATGCTCAGCCTGGTAGAGGACAGATATGAGCCGGATGAGAAGGCGGAGGGCCTGGTCGGTGTCGGCGGCACCCAGTACTACCGCTTCAAGGCGCTGAGGAAGGGTAGCACTGAGGTAATCCTTGTCTATATGCGCCCGTGGGAAGAAGAGACCGCCAGCGACAGGGTATTTAGGGTCACCATAGAGTGATACTCTAGCTTGTTTGAGGCTGTTTCTCCCGCGTTACGCGAAACCTACTTCTTTCGTTTTCTGCCGGCGGCTGCCAGAGGGGCTACCGCCAGCCAGAGGGTGATGGTTATCAGCATAGCCATGGGATAGCCTATCTTCTCTATACCGAGGTCGGGGGCAAAAACACCCCAGAGAAGCATGAAAAAGAAGGCACTCAGGAAGAAGCCGGGTATGGCTGCCATTATTGTGAAGTAACCCATCATTTCAGTACCTCCTGTATTGAGATGGCTGGTTCCTTATAGTTTTCCTTCTCGTAGTATCTCCAGGCTGCGCCGGAATTGCCTAATCGCTGAGAATTTTCTCCGCTTGATGCCGGGATGCCTCTAGCTCGAGCTTGAGTCGTCCCGTTTTTGTTCCTGAGTCAATTGCTGCCCAGGGTAGTGCACTGTCGGTATCCCATGAGTGGTGAGCATAGTAATCAACGTCCAGCTGGCTTTTCCTGACTGCCTGGCGCCAGCCGGATAGTGATACCGCTTCTATATTGCTCAGGACCTCAGCCAGTTTGATGTCCCCGCGGGACAGAACCCCCTGAACCTGGCTCCAGGCGGGGCTTTCCGCCCTGATTTTGATACCCTTGGGCTGGAGGTTGTTCTTGAGATGGGACAGGCGTCTGTTCAGCGTCTGTAGAGAGTCCATAGGTAGCCACTGGAAGGGTGTGCCTGCCTTGGGCACAAAGGGGGATACACTCAGGGTGATACGGCAGCCAGTCTTTTGCCGGTCGAGAATATCCTTGCACCTGAGGGTTAGCCGGACGATTTCCTCTATATCGCCATCGGTCTCCAGGGGCAGACCTATCATGTAGTAGAGCTTGAGCTGCTTCATGTCCAGCCTGGCTACCTTATCAACGGCTTCCAGGATATCGTCCTCGGTGAAGCCCTTTCTGATGACCTGACGCAGGCGGTGGGAGCCAGCCTCGGGGGCAAGGGCGATGGTTCGTGCTCCCCCTCTGGCTATTTCCCTCAGCAATGTTGGAGTGAGTGGTTTTATACGTAATGAGCTGATGGAGAGTTCGGCTCCAATCTGATGTAGCTGGGTTACCAGTTCCTCAATCTCAGGGTGGTCGGAGACAGCCGGTCCCACCAGCCCCAGTCGCTTCCGGTACCGAAGGCCTATCTTTGCCTGGGCTCTCAGTGTTTCTATGGAGCGGAAGCGTGCCGGGCGGAAGGCGTTGCTTACCAGGCAGAAGCGGCAGCCCCAGTTGCAGCCGCGCTCTACCTCGATGAG
>CAZEBT010000031.1:0-12934 GCA_964510485.1 uncultured Dehalococcoidales bacterium
AAAGACAGGCATTATGATTTATGGTGGTGCTCATAAGTGACCTGCAAAAGCACCCCGGTACATATGTTCAATAACGCCGGTTAATAAGGAGGAAGAAGAGGACACCAGATGCTTGATGTAGAAAATGAAAAACTCCTTGACCAGATAGAGGCAGAGGCAATTCGAGTTGGCGGGGGAGCAAAAAGGGGGATTATCTCCAGGGCGGAGCTGGAGAAGGCAGAGGAAATAAGGGTGTCTATACGTCCTCCCATGTTTATGGGCAGTATTGAGATGTTTACCCTTCGTAACCTGGAGCCTGGCGACTACCACCTTATCCTGGTAGCTATACCGAGACAGAATGGGGGTGATATAGTATAACAGATTGCAGGACAGGCAGCGTAGTTTAAACATGCCTGAATAAAAGGAGTTTATTATGATCAGGACACCGGAGCAATATGTAGAAAGCCTAAGGGATGGCAGGGTGCTTTATCTCAATGGTGAAAGGATAACTGATATAACAAAGCACCCCGCTTTCAGGGGTTCCATCAATGCCAGGGCGATGAGTTATGCTCTCTATAATCACCCCAGGTTTAAGGACCTGCTCACCATAGAAGAGGGCGGCGACAGGCACTTGTTCCTGTGGAACCAGCCCAAAACGGCTGAAGACCTGGTTAGGCGCAGGGACCTCTATATAACGTGCATGCGATGGGGTGCCGCTATGAGTGGTATGGGGCCTGATGCCCTGGCGGCTTCAGGGGTTGTTGCTGCCAGAATGGACAAGCAACTGGGTACCCACTATACGGATGCTGTTGAGGACTATCGCAAACACCTGAGAGCAGCCGACCCGGCTATTACCGGAGCCATTACCGATGTTAAGGGGAACCGGGGGCTTCGTCCTTCGGCCCAGCAACAGCATAAGGACTTCTACATCAGAGTGGTTGACAAGCAAAAGGATGGAATAGTGGTGAGTGGAGCCAAAATGCACATAAGTGCTACCCCAACCGCCAATGAACTAATTGTTTCACCATGCCGGGCTCACCGCGAGGAGGACAAGGACTACGCTGTGGTCTTTGCCACCCCCATAGATGCCAAGGGGATAACACTCCTGACTTCACCGGGTTATTACTCAGAAACGGGTGAGGAAGCAGAGTGGAACTGGCCTGCATCCGGGCGCGGCGGCGGGGTCAGTGAGTGCATGATTGTCTTTGAAAACGTTTTCGTTCCCTGGAACCGGGTTTTTATGTGCGGTGAATGGCAGTTTTCCAGAGACATTGCCTGGATGTTTGGCGTCTTTCATCGTCTCTTCGGCTGTTGTCACAAGGTGATATCAACCGAACAGGATGCAGGAGTAGCCGCGCTGATGGCTGAATATAACGGTATTGACCGGTATGCTCATATCCAGGAGAAACTGGCCTGGCTTGCCATGCACGCTCATCTGGTGGATGCCATGTCCAAGGCAGGCTGTGACCACCCCGATTTGTTCCCCGATATAGGCCTGGCAGCTCCCAATATGATGTACACCAATATAGCCAAGTACATCTTCGCCAATGAACAGCACGAGACCTCAAAGGTGGTATCCGATATTGCTGGCGGATTGCCGAGCACCGTGTTTACCTATAAGGACTGGATGAACCCTGAAGAAAGGCCTCTTATTGAGAAGTACCTTGCCGGCAAGGACGGTGTACCGACCGAGCACCGAATTCGTGCCGCCAGGCTGGTAAAGGACCTGGTAGGCCATGGCCATGACGGTGCCTTTATTCATACTGAAGGCTCTCTGGCAGCACAGAAGATGGCTATGTATGCCAGCGCTGACTGGGACAGGTATAAAGCCATCGCTAAAAGAACCGCCCACATTCCGGGGTGGGAAGAGCACCCTGATTTGAAAGACCTACCACCGATGCCAACTAAATGGTTGATTTAATATTGACAAATCGGAGGTAATCTGATATAATAGAGCCCGAAGTGAGGTTTGACCACCAACCAACCGGGTGGTGAGTCACTAAAAGGGTTGTAAAAAGATAGTCGCTTGGATCGGACATGACCGAGACGGCAAAAGAGGTTTAGTTTTGAAATGCCTTCTCTGGCTGTGTCGGAGAAGGCATTTTTATTTAGAATTCGCTCAAGCGAGGACGGAAATGCTTAGACTTGGATTTATTGGAGCTGGAACCGTAGGAACCGCACTATCGGTTAGATTGAGCGAGAGAGGCTACCAGGTAGTAGCCGTTTCCAGCAGAAGCCAGACCTCAGCAGAAAGGCTAGCCGGGTCAATCACCGGCTGCCGTGCCGTTGATAACAGCCAGGCTGTAGCTGATGCTGCCGACCTCATCTTTATCACCACTCCGGATGATGCTATCTCGTCAGTAGCCGCTGGGGTACGGTGGCACCAGGGGCAAAGCGTGGTTCACTGCAGTGGTGCCGATTCAACTGAAACGCTGGAGCCAGCCAGAGAGACAGGCGCCTGTATTGGTGCTTTTCACCCGCTACAGACCTTTGCCAGCGTAAAACAGGCAATAGATAATATGGCCGGCTCTACCTTTGCCCTGGAGGCTGAGGAACCGCTGCTAGGCACCCTCAAGGACATGGCTACTGCCCTTGATGGCAACTGGATAGAGCTGAAGGCAAGCGATAAGGTGCTCTATCATGCTGCCGCCGTCATTGCCTGCAACTATCTGGTGACCCTGGTCAAACTGGCTACCGACCTGTGGCAGACCTTTGGCGTCCCGATGGATAGAGCCAGCCGGGCGCTGCTGCCGCTGCTACAAGGGACGATTCACAATATTGATACTATCGGCATACCCCAGTGCCTGACAGGGCCGATTGCCCGCGGCGATACCGGGACCATCAAGAAGCATATTAACGCTCTGCAGGAAGCAGCCCCCGCCGTGCTCTCAACCTATTGTGAGCTTGGCCGGCAGACCATCCCGGTTGCCTTAGCCAAGGGGAGAATAAACCAGCAGCAGGCAGAGGAACTGAAGGCATTGCTGGAGTGTGACCCCGGACAGAAAGGATAAGCAAGATAATTAGTAAGGAGATGGTGGCGTGAAATTAAAAGGACTGCTAGTATTACTCGTCTTATTTATTATGTGCCTGTCCCTGATTGGCTGTAAGGAGAGAATACCTGTGCCCCCGGTTGATACAGCCCAGGACACGGCAGAGCTGGTGGAGGAAGGTATGACCCTGGACCAGGTCTACGGGCTGATGAGCGCTCAGCTTAAAGACAGCACGAGACTGTACCAGGCGAAGACGCTTGAGCAAAGTACCAGTGGAGCCTGGAAGGTCGCGTCTCTGGAAGGTGGTATCCCTGAGGATATTGATGTACTGTATAATGTTCTAATCTGTCCCCCGGGTACTGCCGGTGGTAAGTCCTACATGGTATTCCTTGAGAGCGAGGTTGTAATCGGTAGTGCCTGGTTTACCTCCTCGGCAGCCAGCATGATAGAGGAGTTGCTTCAGGGTACTCTCATTTCAGAGTAGCCAGTGCAAACCGGGAAGTCTGAATAACGTGCAGAATATATGATGAAGGAGAGTCCAATGAGGATAATGCTTAAGGGTAAAATCCACCGAGCCCGCGTGACTGATGTCGATATTGACTACGAGGGCAGTATCACCATTGACAAAAAGCTCATGGCAGAGGCCGACATTCTCCCCTATGAGCAGGTACACGTGCTGGACATCAATAATGGCGCCCGTTTTATGACCTATGCCATTGAGGGAGAAAGGGGCGAAATTTGCTTAAACGGGGCTGCTGCCAGACTGGTCACCAAGGATGATCTTGTCATCATCCTCTCCTTCTGCCATGTTAATGACGAGGAGGCACGCAACTTCACTCCCAGACTGGTATATGTTGATGCTGAAAACGCCGTTACAAATACCAATAGAGTGGTGGGGACTGCATCCCTTTAAGGAGGGGAAGAAATGCGCATAACGATTAACCAGATAAGGGAGATGAAGGAAAAGGGTGAGAAAATCACCATGCTCACTGCCTATGACTACTCCACAGCCAAGATTATTGACGAGGTAGGGATACCACTAATCCTGGTCGGGGATAGTCTGGGTATGGTTGTCCTTGGCTATGAAACAACAATCCCGGTAACTATGGAGGATATGCTGCACCACACCAAGGCAGTGGTTAGAGGGACAAAAACGACAATGATAGTTGGTGATATGCCTTTCATGACCTACCATGTCAGTGTTGAGGATGCCATGCGGAACGCCGCCCGCTTTATTCAGGAGGCTGGTGCCCAGGCGATTAAGCTTGAGGGTGGTGTAACCGTCGCCGAAAAGGTAAGGCGGGTGGTTGAGTGCGGCATTCCGGTTATGGGGCACATCGGGCTGACCCCGCAATCAGTCCATCAACTCGGTGGTCACCGGGTACAGGGCAGGTCGCCCGAGGCGGCTCTACGGATTATGGAGGATGCTCAGGCACTGGAAGAGGCTGGTGTTTTCGCAATTGTCCTCGAATCGGTACCAGCACCACTGGCAGCCCTGATAACCGAGAAGGTAGGTGTTCCCACTATTGGTATTGCTTCAGGTGCCGGCTGTGATGGTCAGGTCCAGATTGTCAATGACATTCTGGGCTCCTTTACCGACTTCGTTCCCAGGCATGCCAAGCAGTACGCCAGGCTGGCTGATACTATCCGGGATGCGGTTAGCCAGTACTACGATGAGGTCAGGGCTGGCACTTTCCCCACCAAGAAGCACAGCTTCTCCATGGACGAGAGCATACTGGCTAAGCTAAAGACAGGGTGAGGAAGCACAACCAGAGTCAGATTTTGAGATGCAACGATGAAAACCGGGGAGCACCTCAAAAGGCAGTCACATCTCTCCAGCAGCGACTTCATCACAGTTCCAGAAGAAAGAGGGTTAGAGAGAGGCTTCGCCTCTCTTATATAAATAATTCCTCCTCTTTTCAAAGCGGCAGCGAATAAACGGGATCTCTAAGAGGGGTGGAAATCCTGAATATAGGGAGTTATAGAGGGGTGAAGCCCCTCTTTATTAATCTTCCCCCTCTCCTTTGAAGGAGAGGGGGACACAGGGGGTGAGGTAGATAACACCCGCTATGAAGGTTGTTGAGACCATAGATGAGATGAGGCAACTGAGGCCTGACCTTGCTGAGCCGGTTGGGTTTGTCCCTACTATGGGCTATCTACATGATGGGCACCTGTCCCTGGCAAAGCGTGCCAGAGCGGAAAGCGCCACGGTGGTCGCCAGCATATTTGTTAACCCGACGCAATTCGGGCCTCAGGAAGACTTCAGCAGCTACCCGCGTGATACACAGCGAGACCTGAACCTGCTGGAGGAGGAAGGGACTGACATCGTCTTTATACCTCCGGTGGGTGAGATGTACCCCCGGCATTTTGATAGCTGGGTGGAGGCAGGCAACGTTGCTCAACCGCTGGAGGGTGCCTGCCGTCCAACTCACTTCAAGGGCGTAACCACGGTGGTAGCCAAGCTGTTCAATATTGTGCAGCCAACCAGAGCCTATTTCGGCCAGAAGGACGCCCAGCAGGCAGTAGTTATCAGGAAGATGGTGACCGACCTTAACATGAACCTGGAGGTAGTAACCTGCCCCACGGTGCGTGAGCCGGACGGTCTGGCTATGAGCAGCCGCAATATCTATCTCAATCCAGAGGAGCGCCGGGCAGCGGTGGTCCTCTACCAATCGCTTAACCTGGCTCATAAACTGTGGCTGCAGGGGGAAAGGGACGCCAGCCGAATACGCCAGGAGATGACCGCCCTCATCAAGCAGCAGCCGCTGACAAATATTGACTATGTCAGCATAGCCGACGCTGAGACCCTGGAGGAACTGGCTACAATCAATACCCCGGCCCTGGTATCTCTGGCAGTGAAATTTGGCAGGGCCAGGCTGATTGATAACGTGGTGCTGGAGTAGCTACTCTGAGATGAACCCAGCCACCATAGCCCTGATTTCCGGCTCTACTTCACGCTGTATATCAAACCACCTTATCCGCCTGTCCTCAGGGCGGAACCAGCTATACTGGTGGCGGGCAACCCGGTGTGTCTCAAACCTGGTCTGGAGCACCGCTGCCTCCAGGCTCAGCTCACCCTTGAGGAACATGCCGACCTGCTTGTAGCCAATACCGGACATAGCCGGCAGGTCGGGGTTATAGCCCATCTCTACCAATTTTCTTACCTCATCAACCAGACCGCGCTCCATCATCTCGTCAACCCTTCGGTCAATCCGGCGGTACAGCTCTGCCCTATCAGCGGTCAGACCTATTGTCAGTGTGCTGAAGTGTGGCTCCTTCTTCTGCCGGAGCTGAGAAAAGGGGGCCCCGGCATATCTGGACACCTCAAGGGCTCTTATCACCCGGCGCACATTACGAGGGTCAATACTCTTGGCCGCAACCGGGTCAACCCTCACCAGCTCCTGATAGAGCTCTTCTCTGCCAGCCTGTGCCGCCTTTATCTCCAGAGCACGCCTGAACTCGGCATCAGGGGGAACATGGGGTATACCCCAGCCTTCCAGAATAGACCAGATGTAGAGTCCGCTGCCACCTACCAGTAGCGGCAGCCTGTTGCGCTGCTGAATATCATCAATAGCACCCTGCGCCAGGCCCTGATACTGACCCAGACTGAAATCTTTATCGGGGTTGACGATATCAATGAGGTGGTGAGGGACAAGGGACAGCTCCTGCCGGGTAGGCTTGGCAGTACCGATGTCCATATAGCGGTATACCTGGCGGCTATCGGCGCTGACTATCTCCCCGTCAAAGGCTTGAGCCAGACGAATAGCCAGCTGGCTCTTACCTGTGCCGGTAGGCCCCACTATGGCTATTACTTGAGCATTTTTAACCATATAATCCCCAAGAACGGAAGACAATTATCTAGAGGGGTGTGGCACCTTCAAACCTACGCTGATAAATGATAGGCGATGTCTGAGGTCTGCTTCACGATGCTGGAAAACTGGTCAGCCTTCAGGCTTGCCCCACCAACCAGGGCACCATCTATCTCGGGCTGCTGCATAAATTCGGCGGTATTGTCAGCCGTAACACTGCCGCCATATAGAATACGCAGGTCACGGGCAAAACCCTCAGTGTAAAGTTCGGCAACATTATGTCGAATAAGACCGATAATCCTGTTTGCCTGCTCCCCGGTGGCTGCCCGGCCGGTGCCTATAGCCCAGACAGGTTCGTAGGCTACAACCAGACCACGGGGAGACTCCACCCCACTCAGAGACGACCTTAACTGCCCGATTACTACCTCCTCTGTCCTGCCAGCATCGTACTCCTCCAGCCTCTCCCCAATGCACAGAATGGGCTTCAGGTTAAACCTCAGTGCCGCCTGAACCTTCCGGTTAACAATCTCACCTGTCTCATTGAAGTAGTGCCGCCGTTCGGAGTGCCCGACAATAACGTATTCGCAGAGCTCAGCCAGCATTGGCGGAGAAATCTCGCCGGTATAGGCACCCCTTTCCTCGAAATACACGTTCTGTGCCCCGAGCCTTATTGAGCTTCCCCTGAGCACCTCGGCTATTGCCGAAAGCGATACGAAGGGCGGGCAGACTACCTTCTCAACATTTTCTATTTGCTCAAGTAGCGGAATCATATCAGTAACCAGTGCTCTGGCTTCCTTTACGGTGGTATTCATTTTCCAGTTGCCGGCAATCATGGGCAGGCGCATTTTATTCTCCTGAGGAAATATTTATATTTGCTTTCTTCATTAGGCACCGAATTTAGCTAGCTTGAGGGCATTAGCCATCGCTAGGGGCATAATCTCCGTAGCCGGGAGCCGTCCCAGTCCGCCCTGGACACAGGCTGATTCAGAGAACTCGGTTACCCTGTCGGTACGGCACCACCTGGAGTACAAAAGGAGCGGCACCGGGTGCCAGCTATGTGCCTTAAGCAGAGCCGGGGTCGAGTGGTCGCCAGTAACCACAATGACATCGGGCTGAAGAGCAGTCATTTCAGGTAATACGCTATCAACCTGCTCAATAGTCCTGACCTTGCGGTCAAAGTCACCGTCTTCACCGGCGGAATCGGTCCCCTTTATATGCACGAAGAAAAAGTCGTAGTCCCCATAGTTCCCGGTGAGCGTTCTGAACTCATCCTCAATGCTGGTTCCTGTTTCCAGTATATCCATGCCGACCAGCCTGGCCAGCCCCCGATACATGGGATAGCTGGCAATAGCTGCCGGCTTCAATCTGTATATCTCAGCCATGGTGGGCAGGTGAGGCTGCTGTGAAAAGCCGCGGAGGAGCACCATATTGGCGGGACGGTGTGCGGCAAGGGCTGCCCTTGCCTGAGCCACGAATTGATTGGCGATGCCAGCCATCCTTTCATCCGCCGGAGATGAAGCAGCAATAATACCTGGGGCTGCCCCTATCTGCTGCGGGTCAGAATCACTGACACCGGGAGAAAGGCCTCTACCCCGAAACACCGCTATAAAGCGGTGCTCCCTCACCGGGTGAACCAGAACCCTGACGTTTTCTATCGTAAGTCCATCCAGCAGCCGACACAGCTCAGCACACCCTTCCGTGGAGATACGACCCGCCCTGCGGTCAGTAATCAAGCCCGCATCGTCCACGGTGCAGAAGTTGCCGCGGGCAGCCACATCCTTCGGCTGAAGGTCAAAATCTATGCCAACTGCCTCGAGTACCCCACGACCTATATCGGAACTGACCGGGTCGTAACCAAACAGAGCCAGGTGGCCCGGGGCACTACCCAGGGTTATCCCCGGTCCTACAGGGTCGCTCAGGCCGCAGATACCGCTGGCTGCCAGGGCATCAAGATTTGGTGTCTTGGCTGTTTCCAGCTCCGTTTTCCCCGTCTCCGGGTCCGGTAACCCGCCCAGACCATCAAGAACCAGCAGTACAATCCTGGTAGGAGTAGACCTGGCGATAGCCTTTATTAGTTCGAGAGTGTTCATATTAATCCTATCCTATTTAGGTTTAACTTAATAACCCCTCTTCAACTCACCACCTGCCGTGAGCCTCTGTCAAGTAACGCCTCTACCCCCGGTAATGCTTCACCACCGAGAAACCCTAGTGAAGCACCACCCCCGGTAGATACAAAGGACATCTTATCAGCCAGCCCCATATTGCTCACTATCTCAGCGGTAGAGCCCCCACCAATAATAGTGGTGGCATTAAGGCTGGCCAGAAGCTTAGCCATTGCCCGTGTTCCCTCAGCAAACTGGGGTGTCTCGTATACTCCCATTGGCCCGTTCCAGAAAATTGTCCGGCACCTCCGCAATACCTCGTAGAAGTTCTTGGTCGTTTGCGGTCCAATATCGGCAATCCTCTTGGTAGGCGGGATATTTTCAACGGTTACCTTTTCAGCATCAGCCCCGGCAGTAAGCTCATCAGCAATAACTACGTCGACCGGGAGCAGCAGGTGCACCCCATTGTTTACCGCCTTTTCCATTAACCTGGCAGCAGTCTCCAGCCTGTCTTCTTCAATCAGGGATAGCCCCACCTCACAGGAGCTAGCTTTCAAAAATGTGGCTGCCATACCGCCACCAATTAGAAGATAGTCCACCTTGCCCATAATATTCTCTACCATGCCAACCTTGTCACTCACCTTGGCGCCACCGAGAAGGGCTGCGAAGGGATGAGACGGGTTTTCCAGGATACCTCCCAGGGTATTAACCTCCTTCTCCAGCAGCAGACCGGCTACCGCGGGGAGATGTTCACTAACCCCAACTATTGAGGCATGGCTCCGGTGAGATGTACCAAAGGCATCATTAACATAGATATCAGCCAACCTGGCTAGAGCACGAGCAAAGACCGGGCTATCCCTCTCCTCGGCGGAGTGGAAACGGAGGTTCTCCAGGAGCAAAACATCGCCACTCTTCAGGTTCGCAACCGACTTCTCTGTTTCTGAACCAATACAGTTCCTGGTAACTCCAACCTGCTTGCCCAGTATCTGTGATACACGCTGAGCAACAACAGTCAGTCGTAGCTGGTCAACTACCTTTCCTTCAGGACGGCCCAGATGGGAGCAGAGAATTACCCTGGCTCCACGGTCGATGAGATACTTAATGGTAGGCAGTGTAGCGCGGATGCGGCTATCATCGGTGATTTCCCCGGTTCTTTCATGTAAAGGGACATTGAAGTCAACCCTGACAAGAACTCTCTTATCACCAACCTCAATGTCCCTGACTGTCAGCTTGTCCATCGGCACCCTCCAGGCAACTTGAAATTGTCTACCAGCCTCATCCCCCCAGGTTGTAACCCCGGACAGCCTCTATCTTCCTTTAGAGACAAGCAGCCTCACTATTCGGTATCAGACTGCCTTTGCCCTGTCAAGAGCAGGAAATAGGGTCAAGGCCTGCCGGGTTATCCCCTTAGCATCGAGACCATATCTGGAACGAAGCATGCTTTGAGCGCCATGGTCTATGAAATCATCAGGGAGACCGATGCTTCTTACCTTAATATCGCTGATACCCGATTTCTGGAGGAGGCCGACCAGGCTGCTACCAAAGCCGCCTTGCAGAGTATTCTCCTCCACAGTAACTATACGCTTGATATGGCTGGCCAGGTCTATCGTCAGTTCGGAGTCCAGTGGTTTAGCAAAGCGGGCATTAACCACTGTCGCCTCAATACCGCTTGAAGCCAGCTTCTGGGCAGCCTCAAGCGCCGGTGTCACCACAGCCCCTATGGCGAATATGGTAAGGTCACCTCCGCGCCTTATTACTTCACCCTTCCCCAGAGGAATCTGGTGTAGCTCTACGTCCATCTTCACCCCCAGCCCGGTATTACGCGGGTACCGCACTGCCATAGGGTGAGCCGATTTTGTTGCCGTGTAAAGCAGGTGTTGCAGCTCGTTCTCGTCCTTGGGAGCTGATACAATCAGGTTGGGAGCTACCGTCAGATAAGAGATATCGAAGGCACCCTGATGAGTCTTGCCATCATCACCCACGATACCACCACGGTCGATGGCAAAAACAACCGGCAAATCTTGGAGGCAGACATCATGCATAATCTGGTCAAAAGCCCGCTGTAAGAAGGTGGAGTAGATGGCAACCACAGGCACGTAACCCTGAGTAGCCAGTCCGGCGGCAAAGGTGACAGCATGCTGCTCACAGATGCCAACATCAAACACGCGCTCAGGGAACTCAGCCTTGATAATGCTCAAACAGTTCCCCTCTGGCATAGCCGGGGTAACCACTACCAGACGGGGGTTTTCACGGGCGAGCCGGAGCATTGTCTCCGCGAATACCTCACTATAGGTCGGTATTGTTTTGGTGCCGGCACCTTTGGCTGATATGCCATGAAAGTAGACAGCGTCCCCTTCGGCCGGCCGATAGCCCTTGCCCTTGGTAGTAACAACGTGAATAAAGGTCGGTCCAAAACGATAATCCCGTGCCTGGGTAAGCGCTATCTCAAGCTCACGAATGTTATGACCATCAAAGGGGCCCATATAGGTAAAGCCCAGCTCCTCCCAGAGCGTTGTTGGCATAACCAGACTCTTGAAACTATCCTGAACCTGCTTGCCTGCCCATGACAGTCTCTTACCCAAGGGGAGAGCATTGAGCAGGCGTCTGCTTCTCTCTTTTGCCCGGCGGTAACGGTGGTCAAACCTTACCCTGGCAAGCATCCTGGCTAATGCACCGACAGTGGGTGAAATTGACATGCCGTTATCATTCAAGATTACAATGAGCCTGGAGCCAAGATGCCCTGCCTGATTCAGACCTTCAAGCGCCATTCCCCCGGTCACACCACCATCACCAATAATGGCAACTACGTGGTAGTCATCACCGGAAAGGTCACGGGCAATAGCCATGCCGAGGGCAGCCGAGACTGAAGTACTGGCATGGCCAGCACCAAACGGGTCGTGCTGGCTCTCACTTCGAGAGGTAAAACCGGATAGTCCCCCGTACTGGCGCAGGGAGGCAAAGCGGTCTCGCCTGCCGGTCAGCAGCTTATGGGTATAGGCCTGATGCCCTACATCCCATACAATCTTATCCCGCGGGCTATCAAATACCCGATGCAGGGCTATGGTAAGCTCAACAACACCCAGATTAGAAGCTAGATGACCACCATTAGCAGAAACGACTGATACCAGTTCCTCTCTAATTTCAGCAGCCAGTCGCGTAAGCTCTGGATGTGTTAGTTGTTGCAGGTCTGCCGGGCTATCTATTTTGTCCAGTAGCCTTGTCATCTCAAAACTGACCCAATAGTAGCAATGTTGGTGGACAGTTGTCAAGGCGCAATCTACGGGCTAACTTGACGGTTTACTGTCTATTTGCTACACTCCGTCAAAGCGGGATATATTTTTTTACCGGAGATTCCCAGGGAAGATTGTGTCGCCACCCGAATGGCTTCTCAATTCAGGCTTTGCTAAAGAGTTGATAGTGCTCTTCATTGCCGCACTACCGATACTTGAGCTACGTGCTGCCATACCAGTAGCCATAAACTGGTTTGGTATGCCATGGTATCATGCGTTTCCTCTTGCCTTCGTCGGCAATCTACTTCCAGTACCCTTCATCATATTATTCCTTGAAGCCATTACCCGGTGGCTTAACAGAGTAGAATTCCTCCACAGGATGTTAGACCGATTATTCGCACGTATCAGTCAGAGGGGCGGAATTGTCGATAAATATAAGCGAATTGGCCTGGCCCTGTTTGTTGCCATTCCCCTACCGGTGACCGGCGCCTGGACAGGCTCACTGGTGGCGAGTCTCTTTGGCTTGAAGTTCAGGCACACCTTTTTATCCATACTGGTCGGGGTATTTATAGCCGGTTTGATTGTTACCGGACCAAGTCTTCTCGGTTGGGTGGGTGTTGCTGTCGCTATTGTCGTCTTTGGTAGTCTGGCTATCTTTAGCCTGTGGAAAGCCTGATGTGGAGATGCCGGTGTCTTCAGGTCTGTGAAGGACTATAAGGCTGCTACCTTGACTCTGTTTCCGCCTTTTGTTAAATTTAGTAGTTGACAGGTCCCTGTAGCTCAGCTGGACAGAGCGGCTGCCTTCTAAGCAGCGGGTCGCAGGT
>CAZEBT010000032.1:0-12268 GCA_964510485.1 uncultured Dehalococcoidales bacterium
TACCTTCGCTTAGGACGGTGACCTTTAGTTCTTCTTGACTGACGCCTAATTGCTCTGAGGCTATCTTGAGAGCCTCCTCTACGGACTTGGCGCTTATCTCCAGGTGTTCCATAATCCTTTCCCTCTCTCTGTGGCTTACTTGTATCAACAATATCAGCACTACCAATATCCTCTGGCGATGGTTCCGGCTCGGCATGCGGGACGGGCTTCCTGTATCTCTGGTCGGCAGTTACCTTCCTCGATGGGATTATTGAACCGAGCACCGATTCCAGGCCACCCCAACCACTGATGAAATACTGCATAACGATGCTAATAACATTTGAGACTACCCAGTAGAGAGCCAGTCCACTGGGAAATGACAGGGTAAAGAAGGCAAACATCAGCGGCATCATCCAGAGCATCATCTGGCTCTGAGCCTGCTGGCGGGGGTCGCCAGCCGGCGGCGTTACCATCTTCTGCTGTACCCACATTGTGCCGCCAACCAGGATTGGCAGGAGAAGCATCCTGTCAGGTACGGCAAGGTCGAGCCAGAGGAACTTGCTCTCCAGGGGAACCTGGGAGAATACCATTGTCCAGGCGGAGTAAAGGTACCGTGACAGGTTCAAGAAGTCCTCAGGAGCTACGGCTAAAACCCGGATAATCGACTGATAGAGGGCTATCCAGACAGGCATCTGGACGAGCATGGGCACCAGGCAACCGCTGGGACTTATCCCCTCCTCCTTATACAGGGACATCTGCTCTTTAGCCAGCCTCTGTTTGTCTTTAGCATACTTCTTCTGAAGCTCGGAAAGCTTGGGCTGGAGCTCCTGCATGGCTCTGCTGGCGCGTAGCTGCCTTCTGGTAAGGGGGTACATCAGACCACGAATAACGACGGTCAGGACAATGATGGTCAACCCGAAGCTATTGAACAGGTAAGTGGAGAGCACAACGCAGGTGTTTATCACCGGCGCCAGGATAATCAAATCCCATATTTGCCCGATTATTTCCAACGGGACCTACCTCACTAATCAGTCAATGTAAACTTCAGCCTTGACCCTGACTCGGCACCGAGGGCATAGAGGTTATCCTTGGTAGTATGCACATAGATAGTCCCCTGATGAGCAAATAGCGGTGCATATACCTTTTCGCCTTCCTCCAGGCTGGCTAGCTGCTTTTTCTGATTGTTGGTAGTATCCAGGGTGTAGACACCCCCCTCCTGCGTGGCAACGACAACCAGACTGCCAGCCAGAACTGGCGAAGAGCTTATGGGGCTTCCCAGGTCAAACTCGACAACCTTATCCCCGCTTTCAGCATCAAGCGCGTAGACCCTGCCATCAAGACAGGGGGCGTAGACAATGCCGCTGTGGAGCAGCGGTTTTGCCCAGAACCAGTTACCGGGCATACTATCGGCATCATCATCAGCCGGGAACCGCCAGATTTCCTGACCGCTGATAGCATCCACGGCATAGAAGTGCCTGTCAAAGGAGCCCAGATATACCCTGTTATCATATATCACCGGTGTGGTCACCAGAGCACCCTCAGTTTCGAAGCGCCATTTCTCGGTACCATTGGTGGCATTCAGGGCATAGAGGCTTCTGTCAAAGCAGCCTATATACAGCGTGTCACCATCAATGACCGGCGTTGACCAGACCTTGCCCCCGGCCTCAAACTCCCACTCCTTGAAACCGTCGGCGGCGTCCAGTGCATAGACCCTTCCGTTAGAAGAAGCGAAATATAGCCTGTCGTGGGCTACCACAATCCCGCCAACAATTGATGCACCAATACTACCTTCACGAGGATATATCCACCTCGGTTCACTTCTCAGGGCATTTCCCTGGAAGAGAAAGGCACGGACTTTGCCATCATAGCCACCGATGAATACCAGTTTCTCATCCCCCTCTTCCCTGATGACCGGAGAGGCATAGATGGCAACCGCCGTGGTTCTGGAACCGCCACAGGTCGTCGGTACACAGGCGAGACTACCGCCGCCCGACTCCATTTCTATCGTAACCGGTGCCCCAAGCTGATTAAAATTGCCATCGGATACATCCACAGCTACAACCTTGCCCTTGGTAGAACCGAAAAACAGGATGCCATCGGCCACTGCTGCCCCTGACCAGCCCTGAGCGACACCAGTCGTCCGCATACAACCGGGAACAGCCACCACGCCGACGAGAAGCACCAGCAACAGGGGGAGTAATCTGCTACGATTAATGCTCATTTATTCATTTGCTCCAATAGACATCACTCTGACCGGGGACGCAGGTCAAGACCCGGGGACGAACCAGACACGAGTAAGGGGAGTTCATGGTACCGGGTCGTAACCACCTTCATGGAAAGGATGGCAACGAGCCAGCCGCTTAACCCCCAGCCATACGCCTTTCAGAAAGCCAAACTTGGTAATAGCCTCATAGGTATACTCAGAACACGTTGGGGTAAAACGGCAGGATGGAGGCATAACCTGTGATATAGTTGACTGATAGATTTTTATCAATATTAGGGCGAGTTTGCTCACATTCTCTCACTAACTAGGCTGCTAAAAGGGCGGTCCCCAGCAGGCTGGCCCGGGACAACAGACCCTCAATCGACTTTTTTAGACTGGTGTAATCAGCGGTAGCTGCTGCTGGACGGGCGATGAATACGATATCCCATCCTGACTTGAGTGGGGCTAGGCGCACTATTTCACGGAGCAGACGCTTTACCCTGTTTCTTACTACCGCCTTGCCTACTCTCTTGCTAACCGAGAAGCCACAGCGGCAGGTATCTAGCCCATTAGGTAGAGCCCTCATCACCACGAGCTTACACGCCCAGGAACCACCCTTCGAGTAAACCAGCGCGTACTGTTCTGGTTTGTTAATGTGCTCTCTTTCCCCCGTTACTCCACCTCCAACCAGTTTCGCCATTAGACCACAGTCAGGCGCTTACGGCCCTTGAGCCGCCTCGCCTTCAGGATAGCGCGACCCCCACGGGTGCTCATTCTCTTCAGGAAGCCGTGTTCACGCTTTCGCGGTATTTTTTTTGGCTGGTAAGTTCTTTTCGGCACTCTAAAAGTTCCTTTGTATTCCAGGGCAGGAGAAACTAGGCATCTGCGCCGGAGCCCCGCATCTTATGCATATGAGCCGGCACATACGGTATTAACGCCAGATGCCGTGCCCTTTTTATGGCTACTGCCAGGGCACGCTGATGCCTGGCACAGGTGCCTGTCCTGCGGCGAGGTTCTATCTTGCCTCTATCGGATATATACTTGCGCAACTTCTCAGGGTCTCTGTAATCTATTAGCTCAGACTTATTGACGCAAAAAAAGCAGACCCGGCGCCTTGGTACATACCTCCCGTGCCCCCACCTGGTACTCCTTGGTTTTCTGGGTGCTCTACTAGTCACTGGTTACAAACTCCATTAGAAGGGAATATCATCCGGCTCTAATTCACCGGTTCCGGTTTCTTCAGTTTTGCCCTCAGAAGGAGGAGGAGATACCGCATGCCTATCAGGGAACTTCACCCCATCGGTTTCGGTTTCTTCAGTTTTGCCCTCAGAAGGAGGAGGAGATACCGCATGCCTATCAAGGAACTTCACCCTATCGGCTACAATTTCATTTCGAGCGCGCATCTGACCATCCTGTCCCTCCCAGGTGCGCATACGTAATCGACCTTCAATATAGACAAGCCGACCCTTGGTGAGAAACTGGTTGCACTGCTCAGCCAGTTTACCCCAGGATACCACAGTAAACCAGTCCGTCTCCTCTTTGCGCTCACCATCAGAGGTAGTATAGCGCCAGTTAGTGGCAACGCGGAACGAGGTTACTGGCCGCCCGTTGGGGGTGTAACGCATCTCTGGCTCGCTGCCGAGATTGCCAATTATCGTCATTTTGTTTACGCTTACCATTGTCCCACAACTCCTTTTACCCTCACCAAACACCTGGGGAAGCAGGCATTCCCTCAGAACCTCAGCTCAACTTTATCAAAAGATAACGGAGGATATCCTCAGAAATATTCAGGTTTGTGTGCAGTTCTTTGTTATGTCCGGGTTTCAATTTGAGCCTGAGCAAGACATAACTACCCTCCCCAAAATGTTTTATGGGATAGGCTAACCTTCTTTTACCCCACTTTTCAACATCGGAAACAATACCTCCCTTCCCAGTAATTAGCTGGCTTACGCCCTCAATTGTCGCATCAAGACTCTCTTCTGCGGCCTCAGGACTAACAATGAATACCAGTTCGTAATCACGTAATTGCTCGTCTTCTTTATTCAGTCCTCTTTTGGTTACCATCTACTCCACCAATAATAGCATCAGTATGTCAGGCTATCAGCACATAACACTATAATATACTATAAGGCTTGTACAAAATACAAGTGCTAGCTGATTTGACAGTGGCGCACTGCTCCTGATAGACTTTAGCTGCCAGAAGGCTACCTCACTTTAGAGGCCCCGTGGTGTAGCGGTCTAACATGCCACCCTGTCACGGTGGAGATCGTGGGTTCAAATCCCACCGGGGTCGCCACTTCGAACTTTTTCTCTATTCAATACCCCTGAGAATGCGGCTTTTGCTTGTCAGTATGCCAGGGGCTGGATTATCAGAGATACTGAACAAAAATCCTGTTTGTTATGTCTCCTCTTGAGGCTGCTCTGATTGAGTCCGCAGGCCCCCCAAGGTGCACCCTAGCCCTGTTGGCTAAGGAAATTGAGCCATATGGCTCTTTTTCTGACCTTTCTGAACCTTAACCCAAACCTGAACTGGTGCCCCAAAATTGAACCATTTGTCCTTCTTTTCTGACCTCTCTAAACCTTAACCCAGTTCTGAGCCTATGCTACACTGGCGCTAGAACACCACTAAAAGGAGCAATTATGAAAAGGTTCCTGAAAAGGGGGCACAAGGACAACAGGGGCTTCACCCTGATAGAGCTGCTGGTCGCTATCGCCATCATAGCGATACTGGTTGCTATTGCTGTACCCAATGTCACCGGACTTATTGGGTACGGACAGACAGAGGGTTCAAATGCCGAGTTATCAATTGTCCAGACAGCCATGGATGCGATGATGGCTAAGGAAGGTATAGCCTCGGTGGCGAATACCACGGCAACGGCAAATATGTCGGCTTTCCCCAGCGATAGCCCCCTGTACCCGGACTACTTGAGAACGGCAACAACCAAGGGTACCTATTCCTGTGATACAACCGGACTGGTGACACGAGCAACTACCGGTTATGAGTAGCCCGTCTGTAGATACATTATGGCACTCTAATAGGCGGACTGGCTGCTTGTTGCTTATAGAGGATATAAAAACAGGCTAATACAGAAACAGCAAGGCAAAAAACGTGTGCTTGGAGAGCGAAGTTAAAAACCTGCAGGAGGTGAAAGATTGGCATTAGATTGAGAGCGATGGCACGGGAAAAATTACAGGAGGTAAAGTAATGAAAAGGATTCACAAGAACAATAAGGGCTTCACCCTGATAGAGCTACTGGTCGCTATTGCCATCATAGCGATACTGGTTGCTATCGCTGTACCCAACGTTGTTGGACTTATTGGGTACGGACAGACAGAGGGTGCAAACGAGGAGCTGTCAGTTGTCCAGACAGCCATGGATTCGATGATGGTTAAGGCAGGCCTATCCTCAGTGGCGAATACCACGGCAACGGCAAATATGTCAGGTTTCCCCAGCGATAGCCCTCTGTACCCGGACTACTTGAGGACGGCAACAACCAAGGGCACCTATTCCTGTGATACAACCGGAAAGGTGACACGAGCAACTACCGGTTACGAGTAGCCCGTTTGCAGAAACTTATAGCACTGTGACCAGTGGCAATAGCCACCATCAGTAGTGGCTATTGATAAATAATACAGGGTGGGTAGCAATGCAGAAGAACCAGAGCAAGGTTTCTCTCAATAGTCGTGGTGTGGAAGAAGAGTGTGAGGGCAAAGTTACCCACCTCATATCACTGCGTGACCTTGCCGAGTGCCAGCAGGCTGAAGAGAAGAGCGGGTTAGATATGGAGGCATCGCGCAAACTTGACCCCGTGAAATCCGACTTAATGTCCCGTATCCTGCACGAGCTACGCACCCCGCTTCACTCAATTATGGGCTTTACCAAGTTGATACTCGGGGGTAAGGTGCCTGACCCCCAGACGCAAGAGGAATTCCTGAACATCATAGCCAGGCAGAGTGAGCACCTGAGTATGCTTCTTGATGAGCTGGTTGATATGCCTTCTTCCGAATCGGACCACTTTGAGGTCCGAAAGGAGCGCGTTTCGGCAAAAGACCTGCTCGAAGGTGCGGTACAGGAGCTTCATGGTCTGGCTACTCAGAAGGGCATTGAACTCAGCAAAAGCATCCCGTTAGCGTTGCCTGAGATAGAGGTGGATGGGAAACGGTTGAGGCAGGTGGTGTTCAACCTGGTAGGCAATGCCATCAAATTCAGTGAAGATGGCAGCCGCGTCAACGTAAAGGCTGAGGTAAAGAATAAAGAGCTGCTGGTACAGGTCACCGACCAGGGCGTTGGTATTGCTGAAGAGGCTATACCAGGCCTGTTTGGGAAATTTTACCAGGTAAAAGACCCGGCGAGGGTCGGAGGACTGGGCCTTGGCCTCTATATCTCAAAACAGATTATTGAAGGGCATGGAGGACGCATATGGGTAGAGAGTACCCGGGGAGAAGGTAGCACTTTTAGTTTTGCACTACCATTAGAACAGGATTGGTAGAGAGTCTTATGAAGAGAATTCTGGTTATTGACGATGACCCGATTGCCACCAAGTTGACAGAGTACACTCTAGAACAAGAGAGCTACCATGTGCTTACGGCAACAAATGGACTGGAGGGCCTGAAAATGGCTCAGCAGGAAGAGCCTGACCTCATCATCCTGAACGTGATGCTGCCGGGTATGGATGGCTTTGAGGTTTGCAGGCGTTTGCGGGCTGCCCCTGAGACTGCCCGCTCACCCATCTTGATGCTCTCAGGCAGGGCTCAGCAGTCAGATATAGCCACCGGGTTCAAGATGGGGGCAGATGAGTATCTCACCAAGCCGACAGAACCCTCTGAGATTATCCGCGCAGTCGAGAGCCTCCTGGTTGGAAAGGCTCCTGCCAATTCAAGAATAATCACCTTCCTTGGCTCAAAGGGAAGGGTGGGAGCAACTACCACGGTAGTCAACCTGGCCATTGCTCTATCGCAGAGAGGCAAGCAGGTCATTGCGGTTGACCTCTGCCCCTGTAGTGGCGGTATATCGGAGCAGCTTGGGGTTAGACCTCAGCATGATTTGACACACCTTCTGGATAAACCGATAGATACCCGGGACCGCCGTGACCTGGAGCCGGCACTGGCAGTTTATCAGACTGGCGTACGCATACTGAGTATGTGCCAGCCCTATGGAGAGCAGGATAACGTACCACCCCCTGATATTGATTTGCTCTTCGGTATGCTTAGAGAGGCGACTGATTATTCTCTTGTAGACCTGCCGTTTCAGCCCACTATCGTTACCCGGGAGATACTTACG
Source organism: uncultured Dehalococcoidales bacterium (assembly GCA_964510485.1). Taxonomy (GTDB): domain Bacteria; phylum Chloroflexota; class Dehalococcoidia; order Dehalococcoidales; family Fen-1064; genus CAZEBT01. The sequence goes on from CAZEBT010000032.1 coordinate 7,464, forward strand.
AAGTGCGATTTTACCACCATTGTAAGCGACTATGCGGCTGATGCCCTGACTGGTATCAGGTCTGCCGTTACCCTCCTGCGTTTCCTGGGTATCTCACAGCAACAAATAGGCGCAGTGGTGATTGACCGTGAGGGGACATTTCCGGAGTGGGAGCTTTCCAAGATAAAACCCTTTGTAGAACCCAATATCAGTGTTAACTTATTAAGAGTCATACCTTATGATGCCACGGCTTCCCTGGGACCTGTGGAGGGCAGCTCACCGGTAATACTGTCCAGCCCCGACTGCCCGATGGCTCGCGCAATAAAAGAGATGGCCCAGCAAATGATTGCTGAAAAAATAACTGACAGGATTCTTCATCAACCCGGGTGAAAGGACCATGGCCAGAAACGAATCGATAAGGGTTACCGGTAAAATACAGCAGAATAATCTAGGCGAGGCGCTGGTTGAGCAAAACCTCATTACCGCCGAACAATTAGAGAGTGCGCTGGAGTTGCAGCGCCGGCAGGGAGGGAGACTCAGCGAGATTCTGGTAAACCAGGGGCTGGTAGAGGCTGAGGAGCTGGCAGCAGTGCGCAGTATCCAGCTGAATGTGCCCCTGATTGACCTGAGGAGGCACGTAGTTCGCCCCGATGTCCTGTCACTGATACCCCAGGATATGGCCAGAAGACATACCCTTATCCCGCTGGATATAATCGGCGATTCCCTGATAGTGGTTATGGCTGACCCGGAGGACATCTATACCATCAAGGACCTTGAGGCTCAGTCTAAGATGAAGATTGGCGTATCACTCGGTATCCCCTCTGATATTGAGCAGGCGATTACCCTCAACTACAGGTCCAGCACCGAAATAGAGAAACGGGTAGGCAAATCTGTGCACCCCGGCATTGAAGAGACCAGGGCTGTCTCAGGTCTCACCGCCAAGACACCTATTGCTGAGAGCCTGGATTTGATTATTGAGCAGGCGGTACGGGACAGGGCTTCAGATGTGCACATTGAGCCGCAGGAAGACAGGCTCCGGATTCGCTACCGTATTGACGGCATTCTCCATGATATGAATTACCTGCCACTCAGCACCCACGCGCAGCTGGTTTCCAGGATTAAGGTCTTGGCTGAGATGGACATTGCCCAGCAAAGACTCCCTCAGGATGGTCAGTTCTCAATGAGGATGGGGGACAGGGGTGTTGACATTCGTGCTGCTACCGCAGAAACAGCCTACGGTGAGAGGGTAACACTGCGGATTCTGGACAAGCTGCAGTATATCTTCACTCTGCCTGAGCTGGGTTTCCTACCCGATGCTCTCAACAAGTACCGGGCAATGCTGAACAGCCCCTTCGGGATGATACTGGTAGGTGGCCCCACAGGCTCGGGGAAAACGACCACCCTCTATACATCGCTTAACCAGCTTGACCGAAACGAGCGTAATATCCTGACGATTGAGGACCCCATTGAGTACCGCTTCACCAACATAGGCCAGACCCAGGTCAATCCTGAGGCTGGGGTTACCTTTGCCAGCGGTCTGCGAGCCCTCATGCGGCATGACCCCGATGTTATGCTGGTAGGTGAGATACGGGATAAAGACACGGTAACGGTAACCGTTCAGGCTGCCATCACCGGGCACCTGGTGCTCTCTTCAATCCACGCCAATGATGCCGTCGGGGTGCTGTTAAGACTGATTGACCTGTGCGGCGGACCGTCTGTTGTCTCATCAACGCTGGTCGGCATTGTTGCTCAGCGAATGGTTCGCCGTATCTGTCCTCACTGCCGTGCTCCATCCCAACCATCAGTAGAAGAGCAAAAAATCTACGAAGAGGAAATGAAGGAAAGGCTACCGCAGTCCTATGCCGGGACAGGGTGTAATCTTTGCGCAAACATCGGCTACCAGGGACGAACCGGGCTATTCGAGGTGCTACCCATCAGTGAAGAAATAAGGGACATGTTGCTCAGGAATGCCAGCGCCGGTGATATTAAAGCACAGGCACTCAAGGAAGGAATGGTAACACTGAAACATGACGGAATGATGAAAGTAAAGGAAGGCATTACATCAATGAGCGAGGTGCTACGCAGTGTGTTCTGCATTATCTAGTGACAGGCGCTCAGAATTATTCAAGGGGAAGCTATGACGTACCAGTATAGAGCCTATACTCTTGATAAAAGGATTGTGCAGGGTACGATTGATGCGCCCTCCGAAAGAATGGCGGAGGAAGCCCTGTACCAGGCAGGATATCATCGTGTCCTGAGACTGAGAGAGATACAGCCGAGATTAAATCTAAAGAGGCTGCTACCAAACATGTCCAGAGTCAGGAGTCGGGATGTTATTGACTTCTCGCGCCAGCTAGCCACCCTGCTTGAGTCCGGTATTCCTATCCTTACCGCTCTGCAACTGCTTGAGAAACAGGCCCCGGCGGCTGCCCTGAGGGAGATAATCGCCGGGCTGGCTGAGGAACTTCGGGGAGGTAGCTCCTTTTCCCAGGCGCTCGGCAAATACCCGCAGGTATTTCCCGTTACCTACTGCCAGATGATTAGAGCCAGAGAAAAGACAGGTCACCTTGAGGTCGCTCTGAGACAGGTGGCTGACTACATAGAAAAACGTGCCGCGACGACGCAGGGTGTGAAGCGTGCCCTGGCATATCCTTCCGTGGTGCTGGCTCTGGCTATCGGGGTGTTTGCCCTGCTCATTGCTGTTGCCCTGCCTCCGCTGGCTCAGCTATTTACCGCACTTGGTGCTGAGTTACCACTGATGACAAGGTTACTTATTGCTACTGCCGATTTCTTTGTAAACTATAAGCTTCACCTTCTGGTGGGACTATTTTCTGTAACCCTGCTGATTCTTGGCTACATGAGGTTACCGGCCGGGAAACTGGCCATAGACAGTTTGATGTTAAAGATTCCGGTGATAGGTTCTATAAATATACAGCGTAATATCAGCCACTTCTGTCAAACAACGTCAATGCTGCTGGAAGCCGGCTTTCTGTTGCCCCGGATAATTGATATCGTCATTCCAACCATCGGGAACAGGATTATCGGTCAGGCATTGAGGGAGGTCGAGGATAAGCTGGTTCAAGGACAGGGGTTATCCCAAACGATGGCTACGGTCGCCCTGTTCCCCCAGCTTCTGACGGAGATGGTAATCGTAGGAGAGAAGACGGGCACTCTGGGCTCAAACCTTGCCAGCATGGCCGACTTCTATGGAAAGCGGGTAGACCAGAGAGTCCAGACACTGGTATCAATGATACAGCCGTCCCTGATAGTGGTGGTCGGATTGCTGATTGGTTTCATTGCCCTCTCTATGATAACGCCGCTGTACTCCATACTGGGGAAGATGTACTGATGAAGAAATATGGCAGGTACCACGAGATGGTCAGGATAGTCAGGGAGTGGCTCGGTAAGCCAGGAGTGGTCCGGGATGAAAGGGGGATATCTCTTGTTGAGTCCTTAATCGCGGTTGCTATCCTGGGCGGGGTTGTCATTACCTTCGTATTAGCCCTGTCAACAGGCTCACTCGCCGTGCGCGAGAGTGACCAGGAGGTTGTGGCGCAGAGCCTAGCGCGAACCCAGCTGGAGTATACCAAGGGCTACACCTATGACCCCGAAGCAACTACCTATCCCACCGTAGATACGCCGGCAGGCTACGCCATCTCGGTCAGCGTTACCTCTGTCCCTGATACTGATACCGACATCCAGAAGGTAACGGCAACTATCTCCCGAGAAGGGGAGGAAATACTGATAGTGGAAGACTATAAGGTGAACCGATGATAAAAGAGGAGCGGGGATTTACCCTGATAGAACTAATCATGGTTGTGGCTATTACCGGATTGATTGTTGGCGTTCTGGGTCAGGCTGTCTATCACGTTTTCACCGTTCCTGAGTATGGCAATGAGCGGATAACCGCCTCCCATGAGCTTCAAAATGTAGCTCACTGGGTTAGCTTTGATGGGCAGAAGGCAAAGGCAGCCAGCGGTGGTAATGAGCTAATACTGACTCTACCCGACGACTCAACAATCACGTACACACTGAGCGGCACTAACCTTCACCGCATAGCCGGTACCTCAGACAGGACGTTAGCTCAAAATGTTAGCGGCGCTAACTTCTCCATTCAGGACCGCTACATTACCATGGATATAACCTCGGCCCCTGCGGGGAGGTGGGGTGTGAGTGAGCAGGGGACATACAAGGTCTACCTGCGGCCAACGGAGGAGCAGTAATGAAGAACGGCGAGAAGGGACAGGCTCTCCCTATTGCCCTGTTGATTGTGGCAGTGGGTACACTGGTCATAACCCCTTTTCTGGGTAACGCCGGCACCAGCCTTTTAGGCTCACGAATGTACGGCCAGGCGATAGGTGAGCAGTATGCCTGCGACTCAGGTGTTGAGCACGCCATCTGGAGTTTGACCAATGATGGCCTCGCCGAGCAGCTATCCTCCCCCGGAGATAGCACCAGTTACCAGCTGAGTGAAGCAGTCAATGGAGCTGCCACAAACATCACTGTATCCAATTCCTGGGAGACCATAGCCAGCGATGACTTTGAGAGCGGCGGCTGGTCCGGGGGCTCCGGCTGGCTATACGACTGGTATCACGAGGGCAGCGCCAGCGTTGTAACCAGTGGCAGCCCCTACGAGGGGAGCTACCACCTGCTGCTGACAAGCGGCACGGGATATGTCAGGCGAGCCGTTGACCTCTCCACTCTGCCCGGTGCCAGCCTCCGGTTCCAGGCCAAGGCTTACTCCTTTGAGGGTAACGATGATGTAAGTTGCCTCATCAGCAGCAACGGAACCGACTGGACGACAGTCCATACCTGGAGCAACGGAG
>CAZEBT010000033.1:0-12185 GCA_964510485.1 uncultured Dehalococcoidales bacterium
TTAATACCCTGGCTCACTACGAACCTCCACGGGAGGAGCTGGAGAGCCAGGCTCTCAGTGAAATGGGCATTGATGTGGCACTGCAGAATGTCAGGCGCGGTCTCCTGATTGCTGACAGGGACTACTTTGAGGAAAACATCCTTTCTCCATTACGGGAAAGAAGCCCTGAGGAACAGATGAAGGTCTATACCAGCTACCAGAAAACGGTATTAGCTGAGGCCGGGGTTAGTGCTCCCCAGGAGCTGCTTTTGAAAATCATGAACCGTGTGCAACAGCTATACCGTTCAATGACCTTTGTCCTTTTTGACGACGTGCTGTCAACCGTGAAAGCACTAAAGGAGAAGAACCTCATCCTGGGCTTGCTGACCAATTTGCACAGTGAGATAGACACTATCTGCCAGAAGCTGGGCGTGGCGCCCTACCTTGACTTCACCGTTACCTCCGGTGAGGCAGGTGCCGATAAGCCTCAGCCCCCCATTTTCAGGCTGGCTCTGGAGCGAGCCAGTGTAGGCGCTTCAGAAGTGGTTCATGTGGGCGACCAGTATAAACTGGATGTTGTTGGAGCCAGAGGGGTGGGTATCAAGCCGATACTTATAGACCGTGCTGATGTCTACCCCGAAGTCAACGATTGCCCCCGAATCCGCAGCCTCGCCGAGTTAACCGAACACCTTAAATAGAGCTATCTATTTTATGTAAAGTTACCCCTGATGCCTCTCCGCCTTCTCTTATAACTGCCACCCTGTATTAACCTTTACCGCATATGCAACCAGTTATGCTGTCAGGCTATTACTCCGTGCTCCTTGAATTGTGCGATATCCTCCCAGGTATAGCCAGCCTCCAGAAGGACCTCCTCGGTGTGCTGGCTGAACTCCGGTGCCGGCGTTCTGATGGTTGCCGGCGTTTCACTGAGCCTAACCGGATTGGATATCACCTCAATGCGGCCGTAAGTAGGATGGTCAATGGGAACAAAGAGGTCGTTTTCCCTTGCCTGAGGGTCGTTGACGACCTCAATGAAGTTCTGCTGCAGAGAGTAGGGTAACTCCTTCAGGCGTGGCTGCCACTCTGCCAGGGTCCTGGTCTTAAAGGCATCCCTGAAAATGTGATACAGGGCGGTACAGTTCTCCGTTCTAGCCTCGAAGGAATTAAACCGGGGGTCATTCTCCAGTTCCGGGTGCTCCACCGCCCGGCAGAACTTTGACCAGTAGAGGTCGGGCTGAAGTATGACGAAAGTCAGCACCCGACCGTCCTTTGTTTCATACACCCCCGAGAGCGGGTTGGGGAGATTCTCCCGAAAGAAATCACTGAGAGGGGACATCGCTTCCTGAACTTTCGCTCTCAGTTCCTGGCGGCGTTTCATCTTCTCTTCATCGTCCCTATAGCGGTCAAGCGCCCAATCATCACAATCTCTCCGGGTAACCAGGGCACCGGCAATATCAAAACCCATCTGGTAGATACCGGTGTGGAAGAGAGACATGTCTACCTCCTGCCCGACCCCGGTCTTCTCCCGGACGTAGAGCGCCGTCATTATGCCAAAAGCCAGGCCCAGTGCCGCCACGTTGTCTCCGAAGGCAGCGGTATATGAAGGGGTAGCTACTCCTAGAGCCTTGAGTCTGTGCGGGATTCCCGACCGGGACCAGTAGGCAGTTGTATCGTAGGCAGGCAGGTCTTTATCCGGCCCTTTTTTGCCGTAGCCGGTCAGGGAGCCGTATATCAATTTAGGATTAACCTTACTGAGGGTATCATATCCCATCCGGTACTTTTCCCTCTCGTACATCCGCAGGTTGGTCACGAAAACGTCAGCCTCTTCAACCAATTTGTAGATTATTTGCTGACCGTCTTCCTGAGACAGGTCAATGGCGGCGCTTCTCTTGTTGCGGTTGAAGTTCTCCCAGTTGTAGTTGATAGCCGATTCAACACCATTGGTGCCTGTCCCCTGCCCTTTCTGGAAAATCCGCCAGGAATCACCCCTTACCGGGTGCTCGACGTGAACCACCTCTGCACCGAAGTCAGCCAGGTGCCGGGCACACATTGGCACGGCAGCAACCTGTGACACATCAATTACCCTGATACCTTCAAGAGCAATATTCATTTCTCCGTTTCCTTCCGCTAAGCTATCACTCCCTGCTCCTTGAGCTGGGCAATGTCCTCCCATGTGTAACCGTACTCAAGAAGAACCTCTTCGGTGTGCTGCCCGAACTCGGGGGCAGGCATTCTGACGGTGGCCGGGTTTTTACTCAGCATGACAGGGTTTGCCACGGCTTCAATGCGGCCATAGGTGGGGTGGTCATAGGCAACAAAGCAGCCACTGGCCCTAGCCTGAGGGTCATTAATGGCATCCTTGACGGTCTGCGTGGGGGCATAGGGTATGCCCTCAAGGAGGGGAGTCCACTCGTCCAGGGTCTTGGTGAGGAAGGACTCGGATATGGTCTGCCGCAGAGCGACGCAGTGCTCAGCCCGACCCTCAGTTGAGGCATACCTGGGGTCATCGGCAAGGTCATCACGGCTAATGGCTCGACAGAGCTTCACCCAGTAACGGTCAGGCTGGAGGATAACAAATATCAGGGCCCTAAAGTCCCTGGTCATGTACATGCCGGTGAGCGGGCTGGTAGCTCTGCTTGCGTAGAAATTCATAATCGGAGCTACCGCCGCCATAGCCTGGTCGACCATCTCCTGAGGCGGAGCATCGCGCCAGTCATCGAAAGCCAGACCGGTAGTTAGAGCCCCGGCAACATCAAAGGAGAAGTGATATAGGGCGGTGTGCAGGAGGGAGATGTCCACTTCCTGGCCCACGCCAGTCTTCTCCCGGACAAACATGGCAACCATTATGCCGTAGGCCAAAGCCAGTGCAACTACGTTATCACCGATAGCCGGTCGGTAACCCAAACTGGGTATCCCGGGAAAGGATATCATGGAGGGTATGCCTGACCGGACCTGGTAAGCGGTGGCATCGTAAGCAGGGAGGTTCTTGTCAGGGCCCTTCTTACCGTAGCCGCTTACGTTGCCACAGATAATCCTCGGGTTGATGCGGCTCAGGGTCTCGTATTCCAGCTTGAACCTTTCAAGCTCAAACAGTCTTAGGTTACTGACGAAGACATCGGCCTGCTCCACCAGCTTGTAGATGACATTGCGGCCGGCCTCCTTCGAGAGGTCAATAGTTACGCTTCTCTTGTTGCGGTTGAAGTTCTCCCAGTTGTAGTTGAATTCGGACGGGGCGCAGGCGTTCGAAGCCTCCTGGGCCGCCTGAAAGACCCGCCAGGAGTCACCGGTGGCGGGGTTCTCAACGTGGAGCACATCAGCCCCGAAGTCAGCCAGGTGCCGGGCACACATGGGCACGGCAGCTACCTGCGATACATCCAAGACCTTAATTCCTTCAAGAGCAAGTTTCATTTCTTCTTTTCCTTTCCCGATATTTATTTACCTCACTCTAATATGCCCCCCAGACTACTCAAGTCTGGCATCAGCCTCATCAGATTTAATATCTTCTGTATTTGTATATTGAAATAGCGAACTTGTCAACTGAATATCAAAACCAAGAGGCTAACGCCAGCCTGAGGTATCACATACGGGCAGGCGTTTTGCTAAGAGTATAGCAATCAACGAAGACAAAATCAAATACGGCAAGGGGTGCTTGAGGTATGGATTTTAAAGGGGCAAATTGAAACGGGAGGAATTTTCAGCTATAATTATTCGTGCCGCCAGTCATGGTGGGTGTCGCCTAGTGGTTAAGGCGCCAGGTTGTGGCCCTGGAGATCGAGGGTTCGAATCCCTCCACTCACCCCACCCACATTCCGGGTACTACCCCCAGAACCAGGATGGCTATCGGTTTATCAGACCGTTGCCCTTTTTCTCTTTGTTCAAGTATAATTGAACTTGACCGGGTGCGCCTATAGCTCAGCGGACAGAGCACTGGTCTTCGGAACCAGGGGTCGTGGGTTCGAATCCCTCTGGGCGCGCACCTGAGCTACCCTGCCTCGCTCAGCTCTTCTGTCCTGGCTACCTCTTCAGCCAGTATAGCGGCGCCCAGGGCGGTGACGAACTGGGGCTGAGGAGGCACCAGCAGTTGCACCCCCAGTTTTTCCTCCACCCGCTTGATAAGCCCGGTGTTGAGGCCGCCGCCACCACTGATGGCACACTGCTCCTCCAGTCCGACCCGGTTAACGAGGGCCGATATCTTCTCTGCCAGTGCCCTGTGTACCCCGGCCAGGATATCCTCCCTGGGGATACCCTCGGACACCCTGGAGACCGCCTCCGATTCACCAAAGACGGCGCACCCTGTGGTGAAAACAACCGGGTTATCAGACTTGAGGGAGAGGGGACCGATATCCTCAAGCTCTATCTGGAGAACATTGGCAATGATATCAAGAAAGCGCCCGCTACCACTGGCACACTTTTCACTGATTACAAAGTTGGCTACCTGACCAATCTCACTGAGCCGTATCACCTGTGTGGACTGTCCCTGCACATCAATCACGGTTCTCACCGGGGGGAAGGCGCCGTTTATTCCACGGGCGCAGCAGCGAATATCAGTAACCTGCTGACTGCTGAAAGGAACACTACCGGAACCCTGGCCGGTAGCTACGGTACAGGCAATGTCCTCAGGGGATAGCGATGCCTTCGCCAGAAGCCCTTCTCTCAACCTCTGCGCCGCCATACGGTAGTTGACCCCGGAAGAAAGCAGATGGTAAGCCAGAAGCTCACCATCTCTGGTTATGACCCCCTTGCTGGTCCCTGAGCCAATATCAATCCCCATGAAATAGGACATATCTCGCTATTACCTACTTGAAGAAGGTAGCCTCCTCCAGGCGGCGCTTCCCCCTCTGGATAGGCTCGCCTTCGGCCAGTGCCTTCAGCGTGAGTTCCTTCCCCAACAGGGCAGCGCCTATCGCTCCACTGAGAAGCGGCTCCTCAGGAATGAGAACCTGGCACCCCAGATTTTCCTCCAGAGCCTTAACGACCCCGATATTCTTGGCCACCCCTCCGGTAAAGACTACATCAGGCTCCACCTTCAGCCTCCTCACCATGCTGGCTACCCGGCTGGCGATGGCACTATGGAGTCCAGCCACGATGTCTTCCAGCGGCACCCCGTCAGAGAGATGATTTACTACCTCCTGCCGGGCAAAAATGGTGCAGGTACTGCTAATTGAGACCCTATTTCTGGACTTCAGGGAAATGTCTCCCAAGTCTTCCAACCTGAGGCCGAGGGTAGCCGAAAGGACCTCCAGGAACCTGCCTGTTCCGGCAGCACACTTGTCGCTCATAACAAAATCAATCAGTTTGCCATCCCTGACCTTAAGACCCTTGGCGTCCTGCCCTCCGATATCAATAGCCAAACTCACGCCGGGGAAGAAACTGGCCACGCCCCTGGCATGGCAGGTCAATTCTGTAACCTGACGGTCAGCGAAGGGGACATTAATCCTGCCGTAGCCGGTGGCGATTAGATAAGATATCTCATCAATAGGCAGGCCAGCCTGCTCCAGCGCCTCCTCCATTACCTTGTTGGCCAGGCGCCGGTGCTCAGCGCCGGTGTGCCTGATGATAGAGGCACAGACCTGCTCATCCTCACCTATAATCACCACCTTGGTCATGGTGGAGCCAAGGTCAATTCCGGCAAAATACATACGTAATATCCTTCACCTATCCAGTGGTCTCATCACATCTTACAGAGAACCCTGCGTGGAGCACCTCTCTAGCCGATTATCTCAAGAAAACCCTGGGCTCTGGTCCTCAGCGGCGCCAGAGCACCCTCAGTGTAGTCATGCTCCAGGTATATGCTGGGCAAACCAATACTGTTAAAGTAGTCTCTGAGCTGGGGCACCTCGTAGCCGTGGGTATCGCAGTAGCGCACTGACTCCAGGATAACCCCATCAACCTTCCAGTCCCTGGCATAGTCTGCCAGGTAGCTGAACCTGCTCTCCAGGTCAGCCATATAGTCCTTGGTAGTTGCATTAAAATCCCCTGCCCTGAAGGTGCGAGGACACTTTATGTCCACCAGATAGTGATGAGCCAGCCCATCAATAGGGTCATCGGTCAGCTCCACGTCCGAGAAGTAAGCCCTGCTGCCGACACAGGTATCATCCATCACGATATTGGCATCAAGGTCCTCAATCATCTCAGTAAGGGCGGTATCATCGAGGATACTGCCCCAAACGAGAAGCCTTGCCGATTTCTTCTGGGGGCCATCCTCTCGCTCCCTGACCTCGCTGATAACCTCCTCCAGTAGTTTGTTCCCCTCCTCTACAGGAAGGCTCATCAAGGCCTTGGCTACTTGAATGGTCTCTCCCCCCGAAACCAGAGGCGGGTCAAGCTTCCTGAGGTCGTATAATTCCCTCATCAATGCCCGCTGCCGGTTATGGACTTTGATGGCTTCCCTGAGCCTTTCCGGCGTAATTTCCTTTCCGGTATACGATTCCAGGGCTTTTTTAAAACCATCAAGCAGACCGCGGTGGTGCTCCCTGGAAGTCTCGTGAACAGTATGGGGCGTATCTATATGGTAGGCAAAAGGCGTCCTGACAGCATAGTCCCAGCTACTGTGGAGGCTGGCACCAACATCACAGATGTGAGTGGTAACTATCCCGTCCAGGAATTCATACCTGCCCTTCAGCCCGAGGTCCAGACAGCTACGAAGAAAAGGGCAGACCACTGTCGGCATAAAGTTATCCGCCCTGGTTATCGGCTCCCTCATGTCTCCAAATATTCTGTAAGGAACCAGGTCAAGAGCAGTCAGAAACTCCAGGACAGGATAGATACAGAGGTAGCCAAATATCTTGTTTCCCTGTGCCTGTAGCTCTTTAACCCGGCGTGGTCCGTCCTGATAAATCTCCCTCACCCTGGTGAGGCCCTGGTTTGTCTCCGCTACCATGAATAAAACCTCCTTATGTCAAGCTTTCTCTGCCTCACCATTCCATCCCGGCTTCCTTCCTGAGTCTCCGGTAGTGCTCCATTGTCTCTTCAAATGCCTCCGCCTTCCTCAAGGCATCGGCCGGGTTAAAGAGGCTGGTGTCAACGATATCTCCCTCAATCACCAGCGCAGGTACCTTCAACACGTCCTTAACCTGCTCCGCAAGAAGGTTTAAGCCGGAAGAAGCCGCCCGGCACGAGAGGAGGACATGGAGAATAATGCCATCACACTGGTAATCCCTGACATGCTTGAGTCCCAGCCGGCGCGATGTTCCGGTACGCCTTATATCCTCCTTAATTTCAGCCGCCTCCTCAGGCTCGTACTCGTCATCAATCCTGTCAGAGAGGCTCCGGTAACGGCTCCTGACATAGCGTTCCATAGGGTCGCTGTACTTGCTCAGGTCTATATCCACCGGTCTCTGGGGGCCATAGGCACTCTCAATAACAAAGTTCCAGCCCCTGTCCGCCAGGTCCTCCAGAAAACCCAGACTGTGCCAGGGGGCAAGACCCTCAAATGACAACCGATATCTCTCCTCCCGATTAATAGCGGCTATCTTATTATCTACCCGGTACTTGACCTCATCATACATCTTTTTATGGCCGTCTATTATTACCTCGGGGTCAGCGGCACCGCGATACAGAGCCGCCGACATGACACTCCAGAAATCCCTGGTATGCATCGGGCCGGGTCTTGCCATACGGAGCTGGTTAATATCCCACCGCAGCCGGTTAATTTCCACTGTTCCCCCACCGGTATAGTCCAATCTATCCCAGTCCATTTTCCTGCCGACGAGCTTTTCCAGGAAGGCAACAAAAGCCTTCATCTCCTTGATGAGGAAATTAACGTTGCGCTCATAGGCACCCTCCTCCAGACTCTCCCTTGCCCCGGGACTGGGCTGTTCCAGTGTCCATACCGGGGCGTCAAAGTAGCGCCCCAGAGCCTGAAACCACTTGAACCTGGCATCACATACATAGCCTGAACCCACGAGCAGTACGGGTTTAGGCATTCCTCCAGCCGGTGCTTCCGGTGGTATTCCTCCACCCAGGTCTACCATCTCGGCGGAGTAGCCAATACAGGTGCGGGCGTAGCCACACAAATGGCTTGGAAATCCCTCGGCATCGGCCCGTTCCAGATAAGGCGTAGCCGTCTTGGTAGCCGCACAGACACTGCTGTAGTTCTCCGGGTAGACGGTTATGATGTCCATAGCACTGAGAATGGGGTTAGCCCAACCCTCAAGCATGACCCAGGCAACCGGTTTTCCCTCCTGTTCAGCCTCAAGACCTCCCTGGTACATCTTGTCCACCTCAGCCCGGAGTGCGTACATTGATTTCAACCTGTTTAGTGCTCTCTTTTTTACTTCTTCTGCCACTGTCAAAATCCTCCCAGCAAATCAATTTCGTCACTGATACTTCAGGGTACTAAATGACCTCCTTCTCCCGGAGGTCGGCAATTTCCTCCCAGCTATAGCCACCAATTTCCATAAGGACTTCCTCGGTGTGCCGTCCAAATTCAGGGGCTTCAGCCCTGACCTGGCCCGGCGTCTTGCTCAACCCAACGGGGAGACCGCGTACCTTTACCGGTCCGAGAACCTCATGGTCATAACTGATAATATAGTTGTTGGCCAGAACCTGCGGGTCATTCACCAGGTCAGGAATAGTTTTAACGGGGAAACAGATGACGTCACCCGTCTCCTTAAGGATTTTCATCCATTCGTCACTGGTCCTGGTGATAAAAATCTCATCCATCAGGGCAATCAGACTCTCACTGTTTTCCCGCCTTACATCGGCGTTCTCATATCTGGGGTCATGCTCCAGGTGCTCAATACACAAAGCCTTACACACCGCCTGCCACTTTATATCGGGTTGCAGCATGCCCAGGACAAGCCACCTGTCATCCTGGCACTTATAGTAGTTCCAGAGGGGGTTGGCGACATTCTTCCTGGTCGGCTTTTCCGGCAGTTCCTCCGGCGGTACTTCGGGGTGCAGATAAAGCCCCATGCCAACAGGCAATCCCTGTAGTGTTATCATACTCCCCAGATGAGACACGTCTACCTTCTGTCCCACTCCAAGCCTCTCTCGTGCTAGCAGAGCCGCCAGTATCCCGTAGGAGGTCATTACCGCCCCCATCTGGTCAGCCAGACCCCCATGAAAGGGCAAGGAGGGGTCATGCGGGTAACCGATAACACTGGCTATTCCTGACCTGGCCATTCCAACAAAGTCAAAAGCCGGCTCCGTAGCCTCAGGGCCCTCTGGTCCATAGCCGGAAGCAGCCGCATAGATAAGCCTGGGGTTGTGCCGGCACAGTGTCTCATAATCCAGCTTCAATTTCTCCGGTACACCCTGCCGAAAATTATGCACAAAGACATCGGAATGCCTGACCAGACGGTAAATGACCTCCCTGCCCTCCTGCTTTACCAGGTCTATAGCCAGGCTCTTCTTGCCGCGGTTGTTGGTCTCAAAGTAGGCTGACTTTCCATCGGGAAGGTCGCCGGTAGCGGTCATCAGGAACCCACGGCCGGCATCACCGGTAAGACGGTTCTCAATATGAACCACACTAGCCCCCAGGTCAGCCAGCAGAGCCGTTGCCACCGTCCCCATCTGCCATTGAGTCCAGTCCAGCACTATAATGCCGTCAAGAGGTCCGGCCATTTTCATAACCTGCTATCCTGTAATATAACACGGCTATCCTTGGCGAGTACCCGATGAGCCTCCAGGCTTTGGTACTACCCCAACCCCATTATATCATTGTATGAGTATGGCTCTCAAAGCTTCAAGGAAAGCATGGTAGGCAGGTTCTATATCGTGGAGGAAAGGTATTGCGATGCCGGATGCCGCAGTTACCTGCCGGCTGATAAAGCCAACCGGGGACACCAGACTCTTCTATCTCCAGTGTTTACACTGCACGACAATATTGAATACAGCGAAGCCCAGACAGAGGATAAAGAAGCTAACCTCTGACCAGTAAATCGTCAGACTAGACTCTTGTATGACCTGTTTGCCGTATATCCCTATCAAGGCAAAATGAACCAGGAAGGCTGTGGTCACAGCACACAATAATACATTGGAAATGAGATTTCTGAGTTGCGCCATTGGTAATAATGTGGGCCCACGGTCATCATCGCAGGCTATTCTCGCCGGGATTCCCTCCTCATTATTTACGGCGGTTTTTGTACCTCCGTTGTTCAATCAAGCCCTCAATCATGGTAATAATGTCCTCATCCAGCTCACCGGGATACTTCCGAAGAGCATATTCTCTAAACTCAGGCCACTCAGCCGGTGACAGCTCAGCCATTTTGGGCAGGTGACCAGCATGAGCGAGAATAGCCTGCAAAGACACACCGCTATATTCGGCCAACCTCCGGCAGGAATCTGTATCGGGCACACTTTTACCAGAGAGCCAGCGGCTAACCGTAGTGTGGCTGACGCCCAGGTCAGCCGCCAGCCGGCTGGGGACACACCGCCGGCGACGCAACAGGTCTTTCAGAAATGCCGCTATAGTCACGTCGGCTGTGCTCATAGATATGCCTCACAAAAACACACCACCATGCCTGTTAAAAGACACACGGTTGATGCTAATAGTCCAATTTTAGCACAAAATTGGACTATTGTCAAGATTAGTAGCCTGCAGACCATAGTTAGAGAGCGGGAAAATTGCCAGGAGTGTGTCGTCGTGCTTGACAAGGGGAGCTAAAGCCGTGTACGTGACCCCGGGATTCTACTGAGATTAAAGGGCAGCGGCAGGTCTGCTGGAATTACTGGCACCTGTCTTGAGGCGAAGGGTGCCCAGAACTGCTAGATGAGGCCCATGGTCTTGAGCCGGAGCCACATTAGTGACTTTGGCACTTCAAAGATTTTTGCCATCTGGTCAATGTCTTTGCACCGTGCCCAGTGCTCCTCCACCCACCCCGGAGGTATCAGGATAGTGCCGGCGAAGCGGTCAGCCAGGTGTTCATTGAAAGCACCTTCATCAATTCCACTTTTCTTGAACACCGGAGTGGCTCTACAATGGGCTAATATATGGAAGACTTCGTGGAATATCGTAAATCTCTGTCTGGCAGGTGTGTCGTTCTTATTAGTCTGGATTATCCATCCGTCACTCAGACACCAGATGGCACCGTGGTATGCCTTTAGCGGCACCTGCATGACTTCTACTGGCTGGCTGCTATCAGCCATTGAGATAATATCAAGCGGCACAGGCGGACCCTTAATACCTGCGTTCTTGAGGTACTGCTCTGATAGCATTCCTACCAGTTTAAGCACCCTGCAGCGCTCAAGGTTCTTTACGAAATCAAGCTTGCCCAGCTCACGGCTGTCTAACGAGGGTTCATCTCTATCAACAAATGCGCCGATGTTCTTTTCTGCTTCACGGCCACTTAAGCACCACTCTACCTGATACTTGGCATCGCACTGGTCATACAGAGGACAGTTCACACCGTCGCCCTGGCTAATGTATAACCATAGCTCATGCTCCCAGTCAGAAACCACCTGCGTCATACCTCTTCTGCCTCCGCCTCTCAATGAGAGCCTCAATCATGGTAATCAGGTCTTCATCCAGTTCATCTGGATACTTGTTCCGCGCATACTCACGAAACTCGGGCCACTCAGTTGGTATCGCCTCGGATACTGCGGGTACATGACCGGAAAGAGAGAGGAACTTCTGTAGCGGCACGCCGCTGTACCGGGCCAGCTTCTGGCAGGACCGCGTACTGGGAATGCTCTCCCCGTTAAGCCAGCGGATGACGGTGGCATGGCTGATATGCAGGTCCTTCGCCATCTGACTCGGCAGGCGTCCCCGCCGCCGCATTACCTCTCTTAGAAATGATGATAAGGGGACATCTTCTGCGCTCACACTAACATTGTATCAAAGGGTTCTATTATCTGTCAACGGATGCTTGCCCTGTTAACCGAACTAAGCTTATAATAACCTTATGGAAACTGCAAAGTATTCACAATACCAAATAGTTGCCCATCGGTGTCCATATGGAAGATAAAGCTGCCTATGTGCAGGTAATGTTCAGTGCTATTGCCGATAGATATGACTTCCTCAACCGCCTGTTGAGTCTCCGCCAAGACGAAGGGTGGCGGCGGTTTGCTGTCTCCAAGTCCGGTCTCCCGCCAGGGGGACTGGCTCTGGATGTCGCCACGGGGACGGCGAAGATGGCGCAGCTCCTTGCTCAATGTAATAGTGGAAGCAGGATTGTGGGTGTCGACTTCTGCCCAAATATGCTGGACAAGGCCAGAGCCAAGCTCGCAGACTCATCTGACGGGAGAGGAATTTGCCTGATCTC
>CAZEBT010000034.1:0-10637 GCA_964510485.1 uncultured Dehalococcoidales bacterium
AGGTGACCGAGCTGTTGGGGACAAAGTCGGTCAGCATGAACGGCCCGGTGCCGAGACTGTTGCGCCAGTCCGCCTCACCTCCGTATGCCTCAATTACTTCGCGCGCTACTATTGAGGTATAGTCGGGGAACAGGGTTATCGCGTTGACCCACTGGTCTTCGGGAACCGTAATAGTTACCGTCCGCGCACTACTATCGACCGTTATCTCTGCGGTCGCGCACAGGTCAGCATAAAAGAGCCCGAAATACCCGCCGGTCATTGTCCGCTCCAGGGAAAATTTAATATCCTCAGGAGTCAGTTCCCGTCCGTTTACCGGCGGCTTATCGTGCCAGTGGACCCCCTCGCGGATGTGGAAGACGACTGTCCCCAGCTCCGGTACCGTCCAGCTATCTGCCAGACAGCCTGCCTTCTGGTCCATGCGGTTATCGCCGCCACAGATCCAATCGGTCTCACCGGTGCCGGCCGGTCCCTTCGCCCAGTCACCCTGCAATAACTCATTGTGGGTATATTTCGTGCTGGGAGCATAAACGTGACCTCCGTAGTTACCACCAACGACTTCGTCAAAATAGGTGATATCCGTGGTTCTGGCAAGCGTGGCTACGCCCCCATACCGGGGTCCTGTGGGCTCTGTGGGCACTTCCGTCGGCTCTTCTTCTTCAATTTCCTCTCCTTCTCCTCCCACCACCTCGCCAGTGATTATCTGCCCCTCCCCCTGCTCCACTTCCTCCTTCCCGCAGGACGTCAGCACCAGCGCTACCACTATCAGACAACTAAATATTATCCACACAACCTTTCTCTTCACTTCACCTCCTCCTTCTTTCTTTCAGTTACTAAACTGTAGTCCTGCTAATCTCATTTAATCTCACATTTTCGCACCCCCAGTCCCCAGGTTTTCTACCTTCGTTATAGATTATTTTTGATGTTCTGTCAAGCTTTCTGAGTTTGGCCTGTCTCCTTGCCCCCTTTCACCTTCACTCCGGAGTAGCGCCCGAGTCCTCCCCTCAGCCTGGGGTCCAGCAGGTCTCTTAAGGCATCCCCGAACATATTTATCCCCCAAACGACGATGCTCAATGCCAGGCCGGGCCATACGGCTAACTGCAGCGCCTCGAGCATATATGGGCGTCCGCGATTGAGCATACCGCCCCAGCTGGGGAACGGCTCCGGGATGCCGTAGCCGAGAAAGCTGATACTAGCCTCAGCAAGAATAGCCGCCCCCATACGTGACGTGAACACGACAATCAGGGGGGCCATAATGTTGGGCAGGATGTGCCTGATAAGGACTGACCCGGTGGGACAGCCGATAGACCTGGCAGCCTCTACGTAGACGTTCTCCCTGACGGCAATAACGGCGCCTCTTATGGTCCTTGAGCCGGTGATGCCGTAGAGGATACCCAGAACCATTATTACCTGAATGATACCTGGCCCTACCAGTGCCATCAGTGTTATCATTATAAATATACCGGGGAAGCACATCCAGGCATCTACAAATCTCTGAATAATTATGTCAGTTTTGCCACCAAGGTAACCCGAGACGAGTCCGATGATGCTGGAGATAGCCGTTGAGAGGGCACTGACTCCCAGACCGACAAACATGGAGATTTGAGCCCCATAGGTAATACGGCTTATCAGGTCTCTTCCTGATTGGTCGGTCCCCATCCAGTGCTCCCAGCTTGATGGCTCCAACCTGCCGCCAACCCAGGTGTCATTGTATCCATAAGGGGCCAGCCAGTGAGCAAAGATGCCAACAAGAAGCAGTATCAGGACTATGACAGCACCGATGGTACCCAGGGGCTTCTCCTTGACGAGCCTGCTAAACAGGTCAGTCAGGAAGTGATGTTTTTTCCCTTCTGTTACCGTCCCCGCGTATAGCCCTTTTGTGCCCTCAGCCATTTTCTCTTCTTCTCCCTCTATCGGTACCGAATCCTGGGGTCAAGATAGGCATAGGTCATGTCTACTAAGAGGTTAGCGACCAGGATGACACTGGCCATCATTATGTTTATTCCCGAGATTATGGAATAGTCCCTCCGCGAAAGGGAGTCAATCATGAACCGTCCCAGCCCGGGCAGGTTAAATATTTGCTCCATGATAACCGTGCCGCCGATTAAAACTGGCAGCTGGAGTCCGATGACAGTAACCACGGGAATGAGGGCGTTTTTCAGGGCATGCCTGATGACGACTACTCGCTCCTTGAGCCCCTTTGACCAGGCGGTCCTGATGTAGTCCTGCCTCAGTACCTCCAGCATCATGGTGCGTGTCATTCTCATGGTCACCCCGGACATGACCATGCCCATGAGTAGCGACGGTATGATGAACAGCTTTATGTTTTCGCCAAAATCCTCAGCGATGGGGACATACTGCATAGGGGGTATCCAGTTCCACCAGACCGCGGGGAAGACGATAAGCATAGTCGCCAGCCAGAAGCCGGGAACGGCCATACAGAATATAGCGAAGCTACGCCCTATGTAATCGCCCGCCGTATCCTGCCTTATTGCCGAGTATATACCTATGGGGAAGGCTATTATCAAGGCGGTTATTATAGCGATAATGCCGAGCTCCACGGAAATCGGAATCTTGCCGGCTATCTCCTCAAGTATGGGACGTTTTGACCAGAGTGAGTCCCCGAGGTCACCCTCGAGGATACCGGAAAAGGTGCCATCCTCATGCTGCCACGCCCCCAGCCAGCGCATGTACTGCTTCCAGATTGGCTGGTCCAGGCCCAGGTCATGCCTGATTTGATCCGCTATTTCTTCTGGACTCACCTCCCCCTCGCCCACCTGTTGGGACGCCATCAGGTCTATCAACGAGCCGGGAACAAAGCGGACAGTGAGAAAAACTATTATCGTCACCAAAAGCAGGGTAGGTATAATTAGGGCCAATCTTCTGATTACATAGGAACTCATATAAACATCCTAATCATTCACGAACCTTACCCTGGTGACCTCCGGTTCTTCCATGTACCCAATCTACCCGGATGCACCATGACCTATATTATGTACCATCGGTTGTCTGTTCAGTACATGTAGATTCAGAATATATATCTTCGGTACATTGTATTATGCTAAATCGCAAAAGTCAAATCTGTAAATAAACATTATTTCATGCTGGTGCAGGCATGTTAACTACCCAGGCTTCCACCGGGAATGCCACGATTGTTTCCCCGGCCTCCATCCGGGGGAGATATGTATTCACGGTATTGGCGGAGATGGCAAAGCCTATGCCTTCCACAGCAATCCCCACCATCTTGGCGGAGACAACCCCGATGACCTTACCCTGGAGGGTCAACATCGGACCGCCGCTGTTCCCGGGATTGACGGCTGAATCCGTCTGCACCCAGGTAATATTCCTGCCGCTGTCAAATTCAATTGCTGAAACAAGGCCGCTGGTAACCGTCACGTTCTCTCCCCCCAGAGGATAGCCAAGCACTATCACCTGCTGTCCCAGACCTACCTGACTGAGGTCGCCCATCTCAAGGCAGGTAAGTCCACTGGTCTCGATCTTGACCAGAGCCAGGTCGTGCACCAGGTCCCTGGCCTCAACTGTGCCATCATAGCTGGTGCCGTCCTCCAGGTAGACAGTTATCTCCCCGGCATCCCTTATCACGTGGTTGTTGGTCAGGATAAGACCATCGGAACTGATAAAGAACCCCGACCCTGAGCTAAGGTCTGTCTCAATACGCACCACTGCCTCACGTGCCTGGGCAGTCACCTCCTGCGTCATCATTGCCCTGTGGGTGCTAGTGTCGGGGACAATAACCGAGGCTTCGGTGACCTCCACACCCCTCTTGCGGGGCATCCACCTGGGCAGGTAATCATTGGCGGAGTTGCTGGTCAGGCGGGTCATATTGCTGCCGTCACGGTCCATGATGTAGATTTCCGTCTGTTCCGGGTCCTGCCACGAGTGGAAGACAACCTTCGTCCCATCCGGCGACCAGTAAGGACAGTGAGAAAAGTAGTCCGTAGATGTTAGCCGACGGACATTGGTGCCGTCAGCGTTCATAACGTATATTGCGTACACGTCGCCGGAGCGGCTGGACTGGAACAGGATTTCCCTTCCATCGGGAGACCAGGCGGGAAAACCATCCCAAGCAGAGTCGCTGGTCAATTGTCTGAGGTTTCCGCCGTCAGCGCTCATAACATAGATTTCGACATCCCCGTCCCGGTCGGAGACGAAGGCTATCCGGGTGCCATCCGGCGACCAGGCAGGGTAGTCATCATAATCTGAGTTATTCGTCAAACGCACCAGGTTTCCGCCGTCCACATCCATAACGTAGATTTCTGACGGGTCGTGCTCCCATGACTGGAAAGCAATCTTGCTTCCATCAGGTGACCAGGCAGGTTCATACGCACTTCGCCCGGAGAGTAGAGCCATGCTCCAGGTGCCATCATCGTTAATCGTCAGAATATCACCACTGGCACCGTAGATGATGCGCCTCCCGTCAGGGGAGCAAGAATGATATCCCACCTCCACTCCACTGGTGGTGAGCTGCTCCTGATTATCACCGTCTACGTCCATGATGTAGAGGTCCCACTGCTCATCATTGTCCCCGTTAGACTGGAAGACAATGCGGTCTGGCTCTACGGTGACGTCGGCTGTAGCCGAGCGGGTGGTGTCTCCCTCAGTAGCCGTGGCTTTCACACTATCCTTGTAGGTGCCAGGCGTAGTCCCCGCAGTGAAGAGGCCAGCCTCATCAATGGTACCCTCTCCGTTCTCTACACTCCAGTTAAAACCCAGCCCGGAAATGCGGTTGCCATACCGGTCGGCACCCACCGCTACAAACTGCTGAGTCATCTCCATGCCGACCTTCGTTGAGTCCGGTGCAATAACCACCTGCTCCAGTGGTCCGGGCGTTATGGTAACACCTGCGGATGCTGTACGAAGCAGTTCCCCCTGTGCTACCTCTACCCTGACCGCAGCAGCATAACTACCGGCTATTTCACCCGCCGAAAAAAGGCCTGCCCCGGTTACCGAGCCCGCCTCCTGGTCAGTCCCGGTCCAGGCGGTTTCCACATCACTCAGGCGGTTGCCGTACTGGTCCCTGGGAATAGCCTCAAGCCGTTGAGTTTCCCCGGCGCCGACCTCAATCCGGGAAACAGTCACCGATGCCATGGGGTCAGGGTTTACTGTTACCGATGCTGTGGTGTCGGCAGAATATTCACCCAGCCTGGCAGTGACCGCTACCGCCTCGTCAAAGGTGCCTGCCTTTGTTCCCGCAGTTAGCCTGCCGAGGGGGGTCACAGTACCAGCCTCCTCCACCACTCCCCAGGTAAGCTGGGCTTCAGGAATCGGGTTGCCGTAGGCATCCACAGCCTCGGCAGTAAACTCCTGACTCTGTCCAATATCCAGCCCTACCCTGTCCGGGCTAAGCTTCACACGGTCAAGACGACCGTGCTCCACAGTAACGGTTAGATTCGCAGTGCTGGACTCAGGGGGTTCTCTTCCCTGGATAGCCGTCAGCGTGACCGTGTAATTGCCGGCTCTGGTATACTCATGGGCTACCGGCTCCCCTACTGTACCGGTGGTCATCGTAGCACCATCGCCGAAGTCCCACCGGAACTCATCAGCATTCCGGGAGGTGTTGTTGAAGCTTACAGCCAGGGGTGACGGCCCGCTGGTTACACTGGCTCCAAGTTCGGCCTGTGGCGGCCGAGCACAGGCAGGTATGGGAAGAACAGCCAGGAGAAGCGCTACCAGGACAAGAGACTTCAGGTAATAATGCGTACCAGACGTAAAACAGGGCGAACTCCGTGTGCCCCGCATAAGCTGCCTCCTAGCACCTGCTCTATTCAGGAACGCCCAAATAATTGCGGAATCCTGCGATGGGGGAAATTATTAACACCAAATGCTGCATTATATATAACATATACTACATTGTCAAACGTCCACGGTTCAGGTATCACCCCTGGCACCGCCCATTAACACTGTCGATGATTTTTCGTATATAATCTAATAAATATCCCGGATATTGATAATACATGAAACGAGCCGCAAGCAAGGAGATGACATGCCTGATGATGCAATTATTGCTGAGGGATTAACCTACCGGTATGGCGAACTGGTCGCTGTCAACCACATCAACTTTAGTGTGGCTGAGGGAGAGATTCTGGGGTTCCTTGGCCCCAATGGTGCTGGCAAGACAACTACCGTCAGGATGCTTACCGGACAGCTCAAGCCCAGGGAGGGCAGGGCTTTACTACTCGGCATGGACGTGGCTACCAATATTGAGAGGGTACAGGGTGAGATCGGGGTCTGCTTCGAGCAGACCAATCTCTACGAACAGATGAGCGCCGTGGAAAACCTGAAGCTATTCGCACGTCTGTTCGGCATCAAGCAGTTCGATGCCGCCGGGCTGCTGAAGAGGGTCGACCTGGCAGGCAGGGAGAACGACCGGGTTGAGAGCTATTCAAAGGGTATGAAGCAGCGCCTCATGGTAGCACGCTCCCTGGTAAGCCGACCCCGCGTCCTGTTCCTTGACGAGCCCACCACCGGACTCGACCCGACATCCGCCGAGGCAATTCGCAGCGTCATCCTTGAAGAGCGAGGGCGCGGAGCAACAGTCTTCCTTACCACCCACGACATGATGGAGGCAGACAAGCTTTCTGACCGGGTAGCCTTTATGAACCAGGGCGAAATCGTAGCCCTTGACACACCGCATAACCTGAAACAGCAGTACGGCAAGCGGGCACTCAGGGCCAGAGTGGCTACCCCCAGCGGTGAACTGGAAGACCGCGAGGTAACTATGGACACCCCGGAGACAGCAGAGGCTGTTCAGAAGCTCTTCGCCGAGGAGAATGTAGTTACTGTGCACAGCGAGGAGGCTACCCTGGAGGACATCTTCATCAGTATTACCGGGCGGGGACTTGTTGAATGAACTGGCATATTATCAGGGCCCTCGTCTCCAAAGACTACACCCTTTTCTTCAGGAACCGCTTTTTTGCCATTGTGACTGTGATTGGCATAATCTTCTACCTGGCTCTCTACTTCTGGGTGATGCCGAGGTCGGTTGACGAAAGCCTGGATATCGGGCTCTATACGCCGGTGATGCTCCCCGCCTTCGAGCAGGTAGAAGAAGAGGGCCTGGAAATCCGGAGGGTTGAAACGGAAGAGGAACTGAAAGAGGGCGTTATTGATGGTAAATATATAGCCGGTATTGCACTCCCGGCTGATATAGTGGAAGCCCTGACGTCCGGGCAGAGACCAAGGATTTATCTGTATTTCGCTTCGGATATACCCCAGGAGAACAAGGATGCCGTTGAATTTATCATTAGAGAGCTGGTCTACCAGCAGGCGGGACAACCGCTTACTATTGAGGTGTCGGAGGAGATTCTGGGCCCGGACATGATGGGTATGCAGATACCGCCCCGGGACCGGATACGTCCCCTCCTTGCCATCATACTGCTTATATTTGAGACCTATGGCCTGGCCAGCCTGATTAGCGAGGAAGTTGAGCGGCATACCTTCCAGGCTCTACTGGTTACACCCGTAACGGTCAGGGGATTCTTTGTCTCCAAGGGAATCACCGGTATAAGCCTTGCCTTCGGCCAGGCAGCACTATTCATGGCAATCGTTGGCGGTATGAACCAGCAGCCACTGATAATCATAGCCACGCTGCTGCTGGGGGCAGTGCTGGTCACCGGAATCGGCTTTATTATTGCCGCCCTGAGCAAAGACTTTATGTCGGTGCTGGCCTGGGGTATGGTCGCTCTCATCCCTCTGTTCATCCCATCATTCGGCGTAATGTTCCCGGGCGCTGTTACCGGCTGGATTAAGGTTATTCCATCCTATTACCTGGTTGATACGGTACACCGGACAGCGAACTTCGGGGCCGGCTGGGGTGATATCTGGCTTAACCTGCTGATACTCATAGGATTTGACCTGGCTCTGGTCTGGATTGGTATTATGGCACTACAGAGGAAATCCCGATGAGTCTGAAACGTGTGGGTATTTTACTGGGCAAGGAATTCTTGCAGGGTCCCAAGGGCTTCCTCTTTATCTGGGTTATTATACTCCCGGTTGTCCTCTCATTTGTACTCTCACTGGTGTTCGGCACCCTGTTCAGCGAGAAGCCCAGGCTGGGTATTGTGGATGAAGACAGCTCCCAGCTTGTAACCATGATTGGAGAGCTGGACTCGGTGGTCTACAGGGAGTACAGCACTGTCCCTGAGATTAAACAGGCGGTTGAGAGTGGCACTGTAGACATCGGCGTGGTGCTTCCCGATGGTTTCGACAGCTCTGTTATACAGGGAGAGGAGATAGAGCTTACAGCCTACATATGGGGAGAGAGCCTGGCAAAGAACCGCACCATCCTGGGGGTAACCATCGGCAGCTTGATTAGAGAGCTGGCCGGTCAGGAAGCCCCTGTTGAGATAGAAGCCATCACCCTGGGTGATGAGATGAGTATCCCCTGGAACGACCGCCTGCTGCCGCTCATTATACTCATGGCCGTATTTTTAGGAGGACTCTTCCTGCCGGCAACCTCGGTGATAAATGAGAAGGAGAAGAAGACCCTTGAGGCGCTGGTCGTAACCCCGACATCCATTGAGGACATCTTCATAGCTAAGGGGCTGTTCGGCGTCATTCTCAGTCTATTTATGGGTATAGTAATCCTGATTTTGAACCAGGCTTTCGGTGCCCAACCCCTGCTGCTGGTTCTGCTGCTGGCACTCGGAGCAATAATGGCCGGGGGAATTGGCCTTATATGCGGGGCTCTGCTAAAGGACATTACCACACTCTTTGCGGTCTGGAAGAGCGGGGGGATTCTTCTGTTTGGTCCCGCTGTTATCTATATGTTTCCCCAGATTCCCCAATGGATAGGGAGGATATTTCCAACCTATTACCTTCTGCAACCAATTCTTGATATAAGCCAGCGGGGTGGTAGCTGGCCCGATATTGCCACCAATGTTTTCGTTCTCATCGGGCTTGACGTGGTAATTGCCGGCGTGGTGATGCTTACACTGAGAACGCGCCGCCTGTACCAAGCCTGATACGGATACTGGTGCGACGGCAGTAGATAAAAAAGTGGGCCGTCGTGTTCAATAGGTAAAACTCCTACTGTCTCTGTAGGCGGGCCATCCGAAGGCCATGTATAAATCACTTTAGCATAGGAGTCATCCACCTCGATTCGTTCTACAAAAGACCGTAAAAAGGCTTTTCGTGACATTATCGATGATTCTTCGAGCAGCGTTCTCATACTTTGCACATACTCTCGAACGACGGGAGGGCTGGCAAGCTCAACGGTGTGGTATTTCAAAGTATCTTCCGCTTCAATCTTAGCTCTGTTGAGTTCCTCTTTCTTTTCAAAAAGAGCCTTTATCCTTGGAGCAAGCTCTCCGCCTTTGAATTCACCAGTCTCCAGGGCATCATAGAGCTTTGCCAATCGGCCTTCTACATCCTGTGTCTCAGATTGGATGATCTCCAGTCTACCATTCTCACCGTCACATTTCTCGGCCAAGTCTTCATTTGTCAATCTGACCAGATCCTCAAGGTTCTCCTCAGTCAAGATATACCGTTTGAGTCGGTCAATAACGAATCTCTCTATCCTCTCCTTAGGAAGCAGTGGAGTTGTGCAAAGTCCACGTCCCCTTCTCCGGGCATTACCACACATATAATAGAAGAATTTCCCCGACTTTACCGCGTGGCCAATCATAGCAGCATCGCAGTTTTTGCAGCGCAGTAAGCCGCTAAGGATGTATTCGCTGTGAATTACCCTGGGATGAGTTATTTTCGGTGCCCTCGCCGTCATTTTTGTTTGAACCTTCTCAAATGTTTCCCGGTCAACGATGGGAGGCCAGGCATCCTCTACGCGGATAATGGGCTGACGGTTGCCTCCATTATGGTTCTTTGTGAATTCGCCCCAGATCAGCGTACCGGTATATACCTCATTTTTGAGAACCGTATTAACTGAAGTTTTACTCCACTTGTTATTTTTACGAGTGGTTAACCCGTCACCATTGAGTCCCCTGGTAATCTCTATCATGCCCTTACCGGACAAGCACTCCTTGAACATCCTCTCCACGATTGGCGCCGCTGCCGGGTCACGTTCAAGCTTCACTCTTTGAACGCTTCCGTCCGGGACCTTTACCCTCCTGTAACCATAGGGTGGTGGCCCGCCTGGGTAAAAGCCCCTGGAAGCAGTCTCCCTCATTCCCCGGGTCACGTCCTGGGACAGGTTCGCCGAATAGAACTCATCTATGACTTCGATTATGCCCTCGAGCAATCTGCCTGAAGGGGTGTCCTCCAACGGCTCGTTGATAGAGATAACCTGAATGCCCAGTTTTCGGAGCAGGGACTTATAGATTATGGAGTCTTCCCTGTTGCGAGCGAACCTGGAGAGTTTCCATACAAGTATCGCCTCGAATGGTGCCAGTTTCTGGCGGGCGGCAACGATCATTTGCTTAAAGCCAGGCCTGTCAATGGATCGACCGCTTTCCGCCTCATCAATGTATTCTTTCACTACTATGTAGTTGTTCCGCGAGGCGTATTCTCTCAGGGCCTTAAGCTGACCCGAAATGGATAAATCAACATCCTGTCTTTCCGAAGATACCCTGGCGTAAATTGTTGCTTTCTTAAGATCAGTGCTCATCATAACCTCCTACGGCTTTCCAGATGCAACCATCTGAATTCTGACATCTTTTCTCCGA
>CAZEBT010000034.1:10737-12160 GCA_964510485.1 uncultured Dehalococcoidales bacterium
CCCACAGAGTTCTTTTATACGCCGGGCTCTCCCTGTCTTTACCACGACGGTAGCGACGAAATTCTCAATTTTCTTATTTTCGCTAATCGCACCATCTGGGCGATATTCATAGAGGACGCCAATAAACGGGATATCGCCGAAATGCTGTCCGAGAGCAATGAGGAGGCACTGGTGCGATAGCTCAAGGTCTTCGCTGAGTTTCACCAGGTCGCAGCCTGTATCGGCGACCCTGCCTAAAAAGAAATGAGGAGGTATTAGGGCAGAAGCGGCAAATCGATCAGCATGCCGGCTCAGATATGGTTCTCTCATCAAGTTACAGTCGGGATTGAATAAGTTCAAATTCTTATGGATGACCTCAAATAGCTCGTGTAGAATGTCGAACTTCTGAGTGGCTGGTCGGTCTTTGGCAGAGTAGTGGATATACCAGCATCCATTTGCCGTCATATTGGTGCCGCCAGTATTTAGATAGGGCACTGCCTCGATTTTAATG
This sequence comes from uncultured Dehalococcoidales bacterium, assembly GCA_964510485.1. Lineage (GTDB taxonomy): Bacteria > Chloroflexota > Dehalococcoidia > Dehalococcoidales > Fen-1064 > CAZEBT01. The sequence goes on from CAZEBT010000034.1 coordinate 11,228, forward strand.
CTAAGAGAGCGCACCATCTTCACTGTCTTCTCAAGCGTTGGGGTACGGCTAATCCCGGCATATTCTCTGAAGATGGCTCCCAGGCGCACGGGGTCATCGGCGTACCGGCCTTCCTCATAGGCCAAAGCATAACGACAAAAATCACTCAGTCTGCCTGGTGCAGTCATCGTATCTCCTCAGTCTAATCAGTTCAGATAGACAGTATCTTTTTACCAGTCAGAGTTTCGTAGGTGATAACAACGCCTCTCTTACCTTTGGTATCGAGGTCCTCGCCCCGGAGCCGGGTACCCAACTTATAATCAGGGTCAGCCAGGACGTACAGGAAAGCAGCCTCGATTCGCTCTTCCTCGGTAGCGGTTACCTCCGGCTCGTCCAGGTAGCCAGCCCTCAGGAGAAGCTCCCTTACCGTTACATTGTAAGCCCGGGCCAGCTTCTTCAAAATGTCGGGGCTTGGAGCCGGTCTGTCCCCTTTTTCCAGCTGGGCGATATAGGCATTGGAGACGCCGCTTTCCTTCTCGACATCACGCAAAGACATGCGTTGTCTACCACGCAGACTCTTAAGGAAATGCCCGAAATTGGATTCTTCCATTGTCCTCCTCCCTCCTTGTCTGGCAACACTATAGCACACTCTGTTAATTTTTGCAAGCACTTTCTTGAAGTAATGGGCAATAATCGCTTGACATTATAAAAAATCCTGTCTTATAATAGCACCATGCAAGCCATTGAGACTACCCTGGAAGAACTCTTCAAGCATAACCCCGAAATTCTGAAGGTATGCCAGAAGTTTGGCTGGGGCAAGATTGAAATCGCGGTAAAGGATGGCAAACCGGTGATGGTTACGGTAAAACGAGACATTAAGCTAAGCTAAAGAAAAACTCCGCCGAATCGAAGACGATAGGCGCTTTGGGCTGTATGGCCTGAAGCGCCTTTATT
>CAZEBT010000035.1:0-12097 GCA_964510485.1 uncultured Dehalococcoidales bacterium
ATTAGCCTCAAAGAGCGGGAGACGAGATTCGAACTCGCGACTTTCTGCTTGGGAAGCAGACATTCTACCACTGAATTACTCCCGCGTAAACCGATAATATTTTACATCCAAGCCCCACATCTGTAAAGGGGACAGGTTTAGCAAAACCAGCCCATCAGGCGGCTACAGTGAGTCTGCCGCCCGCCGACTATATATGCACCCGCAGTAGTTCTGCCGGTAAAGAGACCACTCCCTGGCAAGCTCAGTAGCACGCTGGAAACCCTCTTTCTTCTTAAAATCCCTGACCAGGAACCTTTCGCCACCGACCTCACACCCTATCCGATTAACTACAGCCGCTGATTTGTGGGGGCTTACCGTCAGAGTGGTCGTAAAGGCATCCCACCCCCCCTCCTCCATATAGAGATAGGTCTGCCTCAGTCTAAGCCGGAAGCAGACCTCACACCTCCTGCCACCTTCAGGTTCATTTGCCAGAGCGCTGGTCTCTTTGAACCACCCTTCGGGTTCGTAAGGGGGTACTACCAGAGGGAAGTCCAGCTCCTGCGCTACCTTACGGGCAGCCTCCAGCCTCCGTTCATACTCCTCCAGCGGGTGAATGTTCGGATTATGAAAGATACCGAGCACCTGGTTCCCCTCCGAGGTCAATCTCTCAACAACCCCGGCAGCACAGACCCCGCAGCATACATGCAGCACTACTCTCATAGTGTTACTACAGGCTCTCCATCCCTCTAACTACCTCGCTGAAGTCTGTAAAAGGCATACAGGCAACGCCTTCCTTTTCACAGCGCGCCAGCAGGGTACCGGTGGCAAAGATGTGATGGCACTGTTTCGCCGCCGGAAAATCGGAGTCGCCGTTTCCTACATAGATTATGCGGTAGCCATCAGCCAGGAATAGCCTGACATACGTCTGCTTGAAATCACTATCCAGAGGTTTGCCATCGGGGCCTATATACTGGACCATGCCGCCATCAGGGCCAAAATGCGATTTTGCGCAGAAGAGCTCAATATCCCTCATGCCAATATCTTCCAGAATCTTCTCAACATAGAAGTCAAAGCCATTACTGACGATGACAAAACGGAAACCCCTGCCCCGGCAGTAGTCCACCATTTCATAAAACCCGCTTCTTATCTCCAGCTTGCCCTCAATATGCTCCAGCATGGTCTTCTTATCAGCCTTCATCATGGCAAAGGTCTCTGTATTAAAGTGACCAACGGTTATCTTTCCTTCATGGTACTGCCTCCACAGCCCCCGCCAGTCGCCCTCTACAAAGGCGTCCAGCAGCAGTAAGCCGACGTCTCTGTCAGTAACCGTCCCATCAAAATCACATTGGACCAGGGTCCTCGTTGTCTGTTCCAAACGCAGCATTACCTCCAGCAACCTTACTTGGTATAACGGTCCTACCTGTTCAGCACCACTCTATTCTTCAGCAGCGATTTCCGCCAGCTCATCCAGCACCGACTTCAGGGCGTCCAGCTCCTGCCCGTAGCCCGCCCAATCACCTGCCTTGAGGTACTGCTGAGCACGGTTATAGTACTCCACAGCCTCCTCAATCAGGTCAGCTATGCCGGTTACTGCCGGCACCTCCGGCTCCACTGTGGGCAGTGGCTCCACCACAACCTCGGCTGGCGGCGGTAACTCAGCACCGAAGATGGCCCTGAGGCTCTCCTCCAGTGTGTTTCCCATAGCTATGTGCTCACCGGCAGCCACAATAACCCGCTTCAGCTCGGGAAGTCCCCCGGCCTCTGCCTGGAGGAAGACCGGCTCTACATACAGGAGGGACTTGCCCAGGGGTATCACCAGCAAATTGCCCCGTATAACACGGGAACCACCACGACCCCACAGGGCAAGCTGCTCGGTGATAACGGTATCCTGCCCGATTCGGTTCTCTATCTGGCTGGGACCATACACCAGCCGCTCCTTGGGGAAATGGTAGGCAAGCAGCTTGCCGTAGTTCTCTCCGTCGCAGCGGGCAGCCAGCCAGCCAATGGTATTGTTCTTATTTGCCGGGGTGAAGGGCAGCATGAGCAGGAACTCCTCCTTCTCTTCACCCGGCAGGCGCATGATGATGTAGTAAGGCTCTATAAGCTGCTCGCTACCGGCATATACCTCTCTGGGCACAGCCCACAGGTCTTCCTTGTTGTAGAATACCCGGGCATCCTGCATGTGGTAGGTCTGGTATACTGAGGCCTGGATACTAAACATATCCTCAGGATAGCGGCGGTGCACCCTCAAGGAATCGGGCATCTGCTCCAGCGGGACGAATAGCTCCGGGAAGATAGCCTGGTAGGTCTGTATCAGGGCATCCTCCGGGTCGGTAACATAGAAGGTCACACTGCCCTCATAGGCGTCAATTACTGCTTTTACACTATTGCGAATATAGTTCAGCCCACCGCCAAGCGGCTCGGAATACGGATAGCGGTTAGTGGTGGTATAGGCGTCCTGTATCCAGTACAGCCTCCCATCAATAACCACCAGGTAGGGGTCTCCGTCCAGCTGTAAAAATTCTGCCAGGTTCCTCACCCTCTCCCTGATGTCCCGGTAGTACAGTATTTTGCTCTCAGGGGTTAGCTCGCCGCTGATGAGGATATTGAAGTCACCAAATTGCCAGGCATAGGCCAGCCGGCGGACGAAACTACCCAGGCTAACCCCTCCATCACCCTGGTAGTGACCGTAGACATTCTCATCGCCCCTGGGATAATCAAACTCCTGCGTCCTGGTCTTCACAATCACGTAATGGTCTGTCTCTTCCCCAAAGTATATCTGGGGTTGCTCAATATCAAAGACGCCGACCGGTGGTATATCCTTCACCATCAAATTGGGCAGTCCTTCAGTAGTGACCTCGTTAACCGGGCTCAGGGCAATACCGTAGCCATGCGTGAATTGTAGTTGGCGGTTGACCCAGGTTTGCGCCTGCCCGGCTAGCTTATCCACGGATAATTCTCGGGCAGACAGCATTACCTGCCGGTAGTTGCCGTCGATTGTATAGCGGTCAGCATCAACATCGTGGAAGTCGTAGTAGAGCCGAATAGACTGTATCTGGTTATAGGTGTCCTTCAGCGGGCGGTGGTCCCACAGCCTGATGTTGTTTATGGTCACCTCGTTTTGGGCTATATCCTGGTGGCTTGGTGACTGCTCTGCGGGAAAGGATTGCTCCTCAACCCAGTCCAGTTTAAAGGCTTCCCTGGTAAACTGGATATTGTACTCAATGTAGGGCCTCTCTCGAACCAGCTCGTTAGGTTGCACATTGAACCGCTGTACCAGAGCCGGGAAAATCCCACCAATAACAATGGAAGCCACTATCCACCCGCCAACAGCGTAGAGTATCCAGCGGGGATTACGGCGCCAGACGAAAATTATCAAGCACACGATACAGATAACCACCACCGCCAGAAGTATCCACTGTGCCGGAAGTCTGGCATGCATATCAGCATAGCTTGCCCCGAAGACTGCCCCCTGCTCCGAGAAGACCAGCTCCCAGATACCGAGCCAGTAGCCCCAAACGAAAAGCCCCAGGATAGCCGCGGCGAGTCCGGATAGATGGGCTAACACCTGTCTGGAAAAGTCAAACCTTAACCGCTGTGTCACATAGCTGAGAAGGTATATACCACAACTGCCAATAAGGGTGACTATCAAAGCACCCATAAGCCAACCGTGCAACAGGTGCTGGAAAGGCAGCGAAAAAACGTAGAAGCCGACATCCTTATGGAAAACCGGGTCGGCAATGCCAAATGGCTGCCCGTTGAAGAACCTGAGCACCAGCTGCCATCCGGACTGGGCTATGGAACCGAATATCAGACTGACCACGACCGTTCCCAGGATAGTGCTCCACATGGATAGCCGCTGTAGCTGACGCACCAGAGCCCAGGGCCATATACGTGATTCATTCCTTGGTGCCAGACGTGTCGCCAGCATCAGATTACCCATAAAGAGGACACCGAAGATAATCGCCGCCGAGAAAAAGAGCAGCACCTTGGTCCTCAGAATAGTGGTATAAACACTGCCATAACCCAGGCTGCCGAACCAGAGCCACTCAGTGTAGAACCCCTTCAATACACTGAAGACAATGAACAGAACCAGGAGCACCGCCAGGATTAGCGGTACCCGGAAAGCCCACCCGCGTCTGGCAGGCTGCGCACTCCCGGCTTTCGCACCTGACGAAGATGGACGCCCCCATAATCTCTCAATTGAATCCAACTAACTCATCCCACCCTTTCTATGTCTCCACAGGCAGGGCTAACCGGCTCCTCCACCCCCTCCTCTTCCTACTTACCGTCACGATAACACACGTCATCCTCAGCGGTCAATTCTGTGCCTGTCAGGTGAAGCTCACTCACGGTAATAGAGCTTGCCTGTTGTGAGCAACTACCCCTCTGTCTGCCGTTGCTCAGGGAAGCGCTCTTCTTCCCTGAGAATGCAACAAATCGGGGAAAAAAGAATGAGGTTTCGAAAGGCGGGACTGCCGGGGCCCCTCAGTGAGAGTACTGATAACTAAACAGGTAGTTGTGGTCATTTGAGGAGGTATTAACCTTCAGTGCTGGCACTTATGACCACAACTACCTGTGTTTCCCTAGTGCTATCTCTCTATCTATCTCTTTATCATCTCTATATCTCTCACCTACCCATCTATCAAGAGCCGGGGATGGTCCAGGTACTCTCCGTAGTGCTGCGGAGAAGGTAGCCCTCCCCGAGCTCGACAGCAAAATCGGGCCCGTATGAGATGGTAACCAGGTAGAAGTCCCAGCTACCGGCCGCCGCATCCCACCAGAACACCTGGGTTACACCGCCACCCTGAGTGTTTATCTCGGCTGCCGCCGTGCTGGCAGTGTAACTGGTAGCCGGCTCAACTGGCAGCGCAATCAGGTTCCAACCGTCAACCAGAGATACCTGAGCTGCAATGGATACCTCCATAGCTGGTGCTCCGTCTTCGGCAGTAGCTATAGTTGCTGTTTGAGAGCCTGAGCCGTCAGCAGCACCCTGGGCTACTGCACTGATGCTGTCTTCATCATCGTGCTGGTAGTAGCTCAGATAGTCCGCCGTCCTTATCGCAGCGATGTCCAGACCCCAGATGCCGGTTTCATCCACCAGTATCGATAACGTCTGAGAGCTGCCGATGCTGACATAGATGATTGCGCCCTCGGCGGCAGTGACACCGCCGGTCTTGTATGTTGTACCGCTTATCATCTCCGGCAGGGTGAAAGACAGCTCCGGTCCCGTGGTGACTTCGTACGGGGCACCGTCGTCATCATAGGTTACGCCGCCGGAGACAACCTCGTAGTAGTATTTGATGTTCTCGGTCAGGCCATCGATGGTGACATGGTGAGTGTCGTCCTCGGTTGTCTGCTCCCGGTCATCGTAAGCAACGCCGTCCAGACTGCCAAGCGAGGTGCCGTAGTTCACATAGCCCTGCTCGGCACTCTGAGTGACCCAGGACACGGTAAATGACCCATAACCTACATTGGTCACCCTCGGCTCAACCGTACCTGTATATTCCGCCGACATGGGTACTCCCCAGTAGGTCCAGGTGGATGACGAGGTGTTCTTCAGCAGGTAGCCATAGCCGACTTCGATGTTGAAATCGGGCCCGTATGAGATGGCAACCAGATAGAAGTCCCAGCTACCGGCCGCCGCATCCCACCAGAACACCTGGGTTACATTCCCGTCCTGACTGTTTATATCCGCAGCCAGAGTTGAGGCAGTATACCCCTCGGCAGGCTCAACAGCCAGGGCGACGATGTTCCAGCCATCCACCAGTTCAACATCAACCGGAACCACTGCCAGAGTGGTGAGCTTGTAGGCAGTGCCCTCACTTATGTTGCCAAAGCTATCCTTAGCCTTAACCTTCCACCAGTAGTCTACCTCCGGCGCCTCCAGACGACTTGAAGGCACCCAGGTGTTGCTGCTCAGCCAGCCACTCTCCTGGACACCGGTCGTGAAGTCCTGGTCCTTGGCTATAACAAAGTAGTAGGACAGGGGCGTGCTCAGGTCAGCGGCTTCGACCGCAGTCAGGGTTGGGCTGAGGTCAACATCGGTTGACGCATCAGCCGGTGAGCTGCAGGCAACCCCGGTAGGACCCTCGGTATCCAGCGTAAATTCGCTGCTAATGCCCTCGCCAGCACCCAGAACGTTACCATCATCGGCAATCACCTTTATCTTGGCATCGGTCATATACTGGCCGTCAAAGTCAGTGCTGGCATCCCAGGTTGCCGTGTAGGAGGTGGCTGAGGTTGTTACTGTCTTGGTGCCGTCATCAGTAACGGTGGTACAGTCTACATAAGTGGTGCCGTTCCAGTAGGCAAAGCTTACCTCAACACTGGGGTCATCTTCATCCTGGTCGTAGACATCGTACCCAATGCTAACCGTTCCTGTCCCGGCACCCTGTGATGCGGTAACACTCTCCACTGTCGGCGCATAGTTGGGCACCAGGACCATATCCGGCGCCCCACCGGCATCGGTAAGGGCCTCAGCTACCGTCACCGTCTGTGAGTATGCACCGTCAGCACCACCCTGGGCGTCCACACTGATATCATCGCTATTATCGTGCTGGTAGTAGCTCAGATAGTCGGCTGTCCTTATCGCCGCGATATCCAGGCCCCAGGTCCCGGTCTCATCCACCAGTGCCGACAGTACCTGAGAGGTGCCGATGCTGACATAGACGATGGTACCCTCTGCCGGGGTCTCACCACCCATCTGGTACACCTTACCGCTTATCATCTCCGGCATGGTGAAGTCCAGGCCAGGCCCCGTGCTTACTTCGTAGTGGGACCCGTCATTGTCATCGGTGGACTCTGCGGAGATGACATCAAAGTAGTATGTGATACTGACATCCAGGCCGGTGACAATGACGTAGTGGGTGTCGTCCTCGGTTGCCTGCTCCCGGTCATCGTAGGCAACACTGCCCAGGCTATCGGGGGAAGCCCCGTAGTTTATCTGGCCGGTGGTGTCAACGTCGGTTATCCAGGATACAGTGAACGAACTAGCACCCACATCGCTAACGGTGATGCTGGAAATCTCCGGTGGTGGAATCTGGATAGTAACACTTGCACCGGTGAAGCCATCCACCTCAATAACATCACCAGCGGCATCTGCCAGCTTTGGCAAAGCAGCAAAGTCAATGCTGGCCTCACCCTCGGCAAGGCAGTCAAAGGTAATGGTAGCCAGAACAGCGCCATCCGAACCGGCTGATACCGGTGTTGCACTGTCCTCACCCTCCGGGGAAAGCAAGACTATAACGTAATCTATTTCTCCAAGACTATTATCTGCTTCAGATTGAGCAATGAAGTAGCCACCACTGGCAGCAGAGTAATTGTAATAGTACAGGTTCTCATCCCCTACCGTATAGTACTGTCCGGAAACGAAGGGGAAGAGTTCGCTGGAGGGAGTTGTCTGATTACCACTCATCGCCGCGTTGGCGTCAAGCACCTGGAGCAGGGTCTCATCAAAGCTAAGGTGAGACTCAGCAGCATAGAGCCCGTCCACACTCTCAACCAAGATGCTGATAGTGACAGTTTCTCCCGGCTCCAGTGTCTGAGACGACGGGTCAAGAGCGAAAGATGGCGTTCCGCTTCCCGGGGTCAACTCAATGTCACTTTCACCCTCCGTCAGCCATAAGCTTTCGGTCTCGCCAAAATTCCTCCCGACCGGTACCAGGTCAAGGACATCCACCACCTCATCTCCATTCAGGTCCCCGGTAGGACCGGTACCGCCCAGGTTGTCGGCTACACAGACCAGGTCAGCCACATCTATTACCCCGCTGTCATCGGCATCGCCCAGTAGCAACAGGGCTGTCGACATCTCTGTAGGCTCGCCATCCAGGACCTCGCCTACGTAGATATCAACGGAGACAGCAGCCAGATAGCCGTCCTTGTCTATGGTTACAGTATAGGTGCCCGGGGCTACATTCAGAACAAAGGAACCGTCTTCTATGGAGGTGGTCTGGTAACTTCCCGCAGTAACTGTAGCCCCACTGTTGTCAGTACAACCCTGCAGGAAGACCTGACCCGTGATAATGCCCTGCGCCTCGTCGGTGATGATTATGGTCTTCCCCGCTGCTGTTGGGTAAGGGTTTTCCGTAGTAGAAGCGAGGGTGACCGGCGTAGGGTCACCGTAGAAGCCATAGGGCTCACCGGCATCAGGACGGGAATCACCGTCTATATCCAGAAAGGCAATCACAATATAGCTGCCGTCAGCAATATTATACATCTGGTAGGTGCCGGGACCGGAAATACTGGCCGTGTACATCATCTCATCCGGAGCATCGGCACCATAGGGCTGGGCAATAATCACTACCTGCTCATAATCGCTCGATTGCAACGACCCGGTGTACATCACCAGCCCGCTGATCTGGCCATTAGCCTGGGGAAGAGTGAAATCAATGCCGGATGCTATGCCGGGGGCATCAACAGTAACCAGGTCTGCATCCTCCAGAGATGTCTGGCCGTTGTAGAAGCGGCACTGGGTGTTACTGTTCCCCTGCGGGTCTATGTACCAGGCGCTTATTTTGTAATCGCCAGAGGGCACGCCGCTGAACTGATAACCCTCCCAGCCGTCGCTCCAGGTGGTCATCAGCTCGGTACCATCAGCCTGGTACAGTGTTACCAGGGCACCGTTGATATCCCAGCCGTTCTGGTGCCTGACCATACCTTCAATAGCACCCCCTGGCTCCAGAGTAAAGTCAATCCCGGTGACATCCGGGGTAACAACGTCCACGGTAACCGGGGTAGCTGCTTCGTGGCTGGCAGCCTCCTGCCACCACTCCATCGCATAGTTGCTGGTGAGGGGGTCTTCTGGCATACCCATGGACATAACTAAGTATTCGCCGAACGGCAGGTTGTCTACCAGGTATGTACCATCCTCATTCATCGAGGAATCGAAGCGAACCTTGGTAGACTCGTTTACCACCTCTACCCTGCACCCTGCCAGTTCTTCGCCGGTGTCAGCATCGTAGACTGTGCCGGAGATAGTGCCGGCCGGCCCAAGACTGAAGTTGACGCCACCTATTGTCTCACCCAGGTCCAGCAGAAACTCTTCGGCCTCATCCGGGTCGTAGGTGTCCTGGAAGAACATACGGACGCAGCCCTCAGCCTGAGCACTCACAATAAAGCTGCCCATGTCAGTAGGACAGAAGAGCTCATAACTGCCGTCAGCACCGGTTGTAGTAGCAGCTATCACGCCACCTTCATACTCGTAGCTCTCCGACTCCGTAGCGAAGACATCAGCGTCGGCGATGGGAGTGGTGCCATCCTCTTCATGGACAAAGCCCGTGACCAGCCCGGCAGGATTCAGCCAGAACTCATTCCACCACCCCCAGTTATAATCAAGATTCTTGACTCCGGCCTCATCCCAGGTATACGCATCGCCGTAGTCAGTCCACCAGTTGGGGATGACCATCTGGTCCTCGCCACCGCTGGCCCCAATCTTATAATCACCATAGGGCAGGTGCCTCAATTCCCAGTACCCCTCATCATCTGTGGTTGTGGAAAAGCTCATATCCTCAAAGTCCTCATCAGCCACATCAACGGGATTGAGGAGATAGGCAGTAACCACTGCATCGGGAAGAGCCTCGTGACCGCCGTACTGCCCGTAAATCCACACCTTACCATCCATCCAGCCCCCTTGTGGCAGGTTGAAATTGATGTTAGTTATAACGCCGGGGGCGGTAACCTGTACCGGTGTTGCCGCCGCCTCGCTATAGGTATCCTCCCAGAACATGAAGGCTCTATCCCGGCCCTCCGCTCTTACCAGGTAGGTGCCAGTCGGAATACCCCGGACGAGGTAGGTCATGCCGTCTTCCAGAATGCCTGCTTCAGCAACCTCGCTACCGGTATCGTAGTCAATGACCACGACTCTACCGTCATAAACCCAGGACTCGCCACCGTCAGGCATTACGGCACCGGTTATGCTGCCGCCAATCGGAAGACTGAAGTCTATCCCGGCAGTATCGGGGCTTTCTGTCGTGAGCGAGATAGTACCCGCGTCCTCGTAACTCATGCAGTCATCGTACCATTCACTTACATACTGAGGGTTATCGCCGCCACCGGCGCATACCTTGTAATCGTCAAAAGGCAGACCGATGATGGTGTACTGGCCACTGTCATTGGTCGTGGCGCAGAAAGGACCCGCACCACCACCTTCACCCCCAGATATCACGGGCACAACAGAGACCTCAGCGCCAGCCAGAAGCTGCCCGCCGGGGTCAGCATCAACCGTACCCGAGATGGTACCGCCCGCATCCAGTGAGAAATCAATACCGGTTACCTCTATCTGACCGGGAGCAAGCGTGATTTCCTCAGCCTGCTCCGGGTCAGCTACACTGCCGCCGGCAGCATAGTACTCAACCACGAAACCGGCAGCCATAGCCGATACCAGATAGCTATCAAGAGGGATACCGGGAATGGTGTAGCTACCGTCAGCCTCGGTAGTGCCCTCCGCCCTGACCCAGTCCCAATCGCTGCCGCCCAGGGACTCCACCGCCACCACAGCCTCTCCTACCGGGGTAACGCCATCGGACTCATAGACAAACCCAGATATAGAGCCCCCGTAGGGCAGGTTTATGTCATTAACCCAGCAAGTCTGGCCCTGCTCAACCTGGTACCGGTTAGCATCATCCCTATCATAGACACCCTGTGTGTTCTGTTTAGCGTATCTGATGACACGGCCTGTTGCCGTGGCACAGACACGGTAATCAATATCGGTTCTCAATCCGTTGAAACAATAGTAGCCCCCGTCATCCCACCATTCCGGTTCATAGGAAACGGCGGTGGCTATCACTTCATCGGTATCGTAGTCCTCAAGGGTAATGGTAGCATCGTCTAGTCCATACCAGCTTTCGTCGGTCACCCTACCTTCAAGCCTGCCACCCTCTTCAAGCTGGAAGTCTATGCCTTCGTACGGGGTCGGGCAATCAACCGTGATTATACCCGCATCGTCGGAGGTTGCTACGGTACCCCCCTGACTCCACCAGCCCTTCATAAGATTATCGTTCCTGCTTCCCGGGTCATCCACACCCTCAGGCAGGGGGCCGCCTGCCGACACCTTGTAGGTACCATAGGGCAATTCTTCCAGGCTATACTGACCGTAGTCGTAGTCGCTGGAGAATGTCCAGGACACCATCTCAAGTGCATCAGCAGTCCAGACAATAACCACCTGGTTCTGCTCAGTGCCCGACCACTCATTGCGTACCGTGCCCGCAATGGAGCCACCCTGCTCCAGTTGAAAGTCAACATCGGAGACCAGCCCGTCGGTCTCAACTGTTACTGCGGTAGCATCTTCCTTGGAACAGCTATCCGGATACCACGCAGTAACAAATCCCAATGCACGGGCCCCTATCAGATAGACCCCGTCATCAACAACTAGGTGGAATGAGCCATCAGGGAAGTTAGAGAACTCGCCAGCAACCGCACCCGTAGTGGAGTTCTCTACTATAATTGTAGCCGGGTAGAGAGGGTCACCCGTCGCTGCCTCGTAGACATGCCCGTCGATGCTTCCATATCCCGGGTTTGCTGTTACATTGCTGACACTGAAGGGCAATAACCCCCCCAGTGCCACTGTAATCACAAGAGCCATCGTCACGTGCATTAGCCTGCGCAAATTTAACATCTGCCTGTCCTCCTTCATTGAGATTCTGGTAGTTTGCGCTCTGATTCGCATGATTGCGCCACGTTTCTTATTCTGCTATAGCGCGGTCACAACAACATCACAAGCGCAGATTTTTGTCTCACAAAAATAACACAATGCGTGTTATGCCCGCCGGGCAAGAAAGTGGTCAATGAGAGTGCAATAAATATGTGAAGAGACCACTGAAAGAGGCAGAACTGCTCCCATTTCCCCGGAGATTCTGAAGCCAATTTCCTTTGTGACATTCCTGTGAGGTTTTTACCTGCCATTGTGACGCCGTTGTGAGCCGTCTCAGCTACATTAAAACCAAAACAATCGTTAATAACGTCAGCTACGTAAGTAACGAACCGAAAGTAATTGCCTAAAGGAGGGAAGGTAATGATTAATCTCACTTGTGCCAAGGGACTGCACGTTATCACGGCAATAGCTCTGACATTGTCACTGATGCTCGTGCTCCCCGCCAGTCAAGCTTCAGCAGCAGATATA
>CAZEBT010000036.1:0-11063 GCA_964510485.1 uncultured Dehalococcoidales bacterium
AAGGAGAGGGGGAAGAATAGAGTTTGAAGGAGCTTCGCCCCTTCAAACTTCCCCTGATAAACAGACTCAGTAAGTAAAGGAGTTGGTACTGTCAATTAGAATTAAGGAGAATATAGAGTGTGGGATGTAGTAGGACAAGAAAGGGCGGTGTCGCTGCTCCGGCGCGGTCTGGAGACCGGCTCTCTGTCCCATGCCTATCTTTTTGTTGGTCCCGCCCATGTGGGTAAGATGACGCTGGCTGTAAATCTGGCACAGGCACTGAACTGCCAGGCTGCTGAACCACCCTGCGGTGAGTGCGGTTCCTGCCAGAGGATAGCCTCAGCCAAGCATGCCGACGTGCAGGTCATAGACCTGGGAAGTAATGGGGACTCAGCCGAATCTGAAAGCCGCGTAAAGATTAGTGTTGAGCAGATAGAGCAACTCCAGCACTCGGCCAGTCTGCCGCCCTTTGAGGGCAGGCACAAGGTATTTATCCTTGATGGGGTTGAGACATTTTCAATTGGGGCTGCTAATCGCCTGCTGAAGACCCTGGAAGAGCCGGTGGAGGGGGTAGTCTTCATATTATTGACCACGAATGAAGGTCTTGTGCCAGCTACGGTTGTTTCCCGCTGCCAGCGGGTGGAGCTGGCTCCTCTGGCGGCTGGTGAAGTGGAGGGTGCTCTGTGCAATCGCTGGGGTGTTGAGTCATCAAAAGCCCGGCTTCTGGCCAGGCTCTGCGGCGGCTGTCTGGGCTGGGCGGTATCGGCTGCCCGTAACGACGGCCTGCTACAGCAGCGTGATGAATGGCTGGACGGATTACTTGAGCTTGTTGATGCTGATAATGAGCAGCGTTTTGATTACGTTGCCCGGCTGGTGGACAGGTTCAGCCAGAACAGGGGGCTGGTTCAGGAGAGACTGGACCTCTGGGTTGGTTGGTGGCACGACCTGCTGCTGGTCAGGGTGGGGTGCAGTGATGCTGTTACCAACGTCGACCGGCTGCCTGCCCTTGTGGATATGGCGGGGGGGTATAGTCTGGCTCAGATAAGGGCGTTTATTGACAGTATTCGGGCGGCTGGAGAGCAGCTTAGACTGAATGCCAATCCGCAGCTGGTGCTGGAGGTATTAATGCTTAGCGTACCCGATGGGGTAAAGCAAGGAAGTTCACTATCTAGTTTGAGGTAAAGAATGACTGTTGTTGGAGTGCGATTCAAGAGAGCCAGCAGGATATATTATTTCGACCCGGCAGGTATTGAGCTGGAGGTAAATGACTATGTGGTGGTCGAGACAAGTCGTGGTCCCGAAGTAGGGTGCGTCGTCATTGCCCCCAAGCAGGTACTGGCCAGTGATGTCACCAAGCCGTTGAAGCCGGTGGTGCGCAAGGCGGAGCCGGAAGAGATTGAACATGCCCAGGAGTTTGCCGATAAGGAGCGTGAGGCTCTGGTTGAATGCGGGCAGCTGATTACTAAGCTGGACCTGCCGATGAAGCTGTTATCTGCTGAATATAGCCTTGATGGCAGTCACCTTACCTTTCTCTTCAGTGCTGCTGAGAGGGTTGATTTCCGTGAGCTGGTTCGGCAGTTAGCCGGTCGCTTCAAGGTGCGTGTGGAGTTGCGGCAGGTAGGTGCCAGGGACGAAGCCAAGCTGCTGGGTGGCTTCGGCAGGTGTGGCCGTCCTCTGTGTTGCAGCAGCTTTATAAGTGAGTTTGCCCCTATTTCCATCAGGATGGCCAAGGAGCAGGGCTTACCCTTGAACCCGATGAAGATATCAGGCGTTTGTGGCCGCCTGTTGTGCTGCCTGTCCTATGAGAATGAGCAGTACCGTCAGATGAGGGAGAAGCTGCCCAAGGAGGGGCAGCGCGTCTCTACGGCGATGGGGGCAGCCCGTGTAGTTGGCACCAATCCGCTGAAGGGCACAGTACTGGTTGAGCTGGAGAGTGAGGTGAATGTGGAGCTGCCCGTCAGTGAGATTACCGCCGCCGACTAGCACTGGTGGGTGGTGCTGGTAGTCAGTTTGATTGGGGCAGGTATCTCTGCCATTCATCCCGGGCCTGCAGGTGGTGGGAGGGGATGTAAAAGAGGCGGTCACTGCGTGGAGGGCCAGCGGGGTGCAGTAGTCTCATCCCGGCTTCTTCAGGGGTCTTTCCAGCCTTGCGACGGTTACAGGCAGTACAGGCGCTGACCACATTTTCCCAGGTGTGCTGGCCACCCCGATACCTGGGGGTGACATGGTCCAGGGTGAGCTGGCGGGTTACCTTGCCACAATACTGGCAGGTGTACTTATCGCGGTTGAACACCTCAAGGCGGGTCAGCTTTCTCTCATGCCGAAACGGGCGCTTAACTAGGTAGGGTAATCGGATTACTGAGGGCACCGGGAAATACTGGCTGGCTGAGTGAATGAACCCAACGCCATTTTCCAGCATCTCGGCCCTTTTCTGGTACAGCAACACTACCGCACGCCGTACCCGGCAAACGTTAAGTGGCTCATAGTTTTGGTTTAACACCAGGACAGGAAGGTTTATCATCGCTCAGTCTTCTCTCGGCAGCAAGCCCAGCCTATTTTACTAAAGAACTGCTGGCTATGCAAACCCTGTCTTCTGCCTTCTAGCTCTGGTACCCCTTTTTGCTGCTGCGTGACGCCCTCTTTTGACCGGGACGGTCGCCACGATAGTCAGGGGCGGTAATATTGAACAAAACGCTTATTTTGGGGTCGACCAGTCGGGAACTGATACGGCTCTCAATTTCCTCCAGTGAGCAGCATGTGGTAATAACCGTTGCCAGCTGGGAGTTATAGCGGTGATTAATAACCTGATAGAGTTTTTCCTGTGCCCAGGGTGTGCTTGCCTGTTCACCAAAGTCGTCCAGGACGAGCAGGGGGGTGTTTTTTACACTTTCAAAGAGCTGGTCGTAGGATATCTTGCTCTCGGGACTGAAGGTGGAGCGCAGGTGGTCGAGAAAGTCCGGCACGACAATGAAAAGGGCCGGTTTTTTATGCTGGTAGCGGTAGTTGACGATGGCGGCTGCCAGGTGGGTCTTACCACAGCCGTTAACGCCCTGAAACACCAGCCAGCCATCGGGCACCTTGGCGAAGTCAAGGGCCAGGCGGTAGGCAGCCTCCAGATTCTGCCGCTGCTCTAACGGCAGATTTACCCGCTTCCAGTCAAAGTTGTCGAAGGTCATCTTCTTCTGTAGCTCGAACCAGGGGGCCCACCCGGAGGTGAGCAGGGCTGGCGTACCTGCCCCAATCGCCTGTATCTGGCAGAGGTTGGAGGCAATAAGGCGGGTGCGTATTCTTTCCTCCAACTCTTCAACGGGGACAATGGAGACGATTACAGTCGGCAGCTGGTTGTTGAAGCGGTGATTTAGCAGCTGGTCCAGCTTTTCCTTAGCCCAGGGGGTGCTGGACTGGGCGCCCAGGTCATCCAGAATTAATAGCGGGGTGTTGCGCACCTGTTCAAAGAACTCATCGTAGGGCATCTCACTGTTGGGGTTGAAGGTAGAGCGGAGGTGGTCGAGAAGGTCCGGGGCTGTGATATAGAAGGCGGGGTTGTTGTTCTGTATACGGTGGTTGGCGATGGCGGCTGCCAGGTGAGTCTTGCCACAGCCACTGGGACCAGCCAGTACCAGCCACCCTTCGGGTTCGTTAGCGAATGCCCTGGCGGCTTCATAGGCATGGTGGAATTGCTCCTGATTAACCGGCTCTTTGCTTGTGCCCTGCGGTAATAGATTATCAAAGGTGAGGCGGGTCAGCGGGCCCAGGTTGCTGTATCTCTGAAGGCGGGACAGGCGTTTCTTGTCCGATTCCTGCTCGGTGCAGCGGCAGGGGACAACCTGGCTGAAGTCCGGTTTCCCTGAGGGCAGAAGGGGATGGACGAACCTTGTCCCCTTGCAGAGAGGGCAGACCGTATCCGGCGGGGCTTCTTCCTCTTCAGCGCCGGACCATGTGTCCGTATTTTCCCTTGATGTATTTGTCTGGGTCTGTCTTTTTAGAATCTCGCTTATGTGCTCCACTGTCCCTGCCTTCTACCGACCAGCGCTCCAGGATTGCGGCAATGTACTTCCAGTTGCGTGCGTTCCGGTTAACCGCCTCTCTAATGGCGTCCTTTATCCATTCTTCAGGGTAGAGCTTCTCTGCCTCACGTAGCTCATCGGCGATTATCGGGTTCAACATACCGATATTCTGTTCATAGAGGGCGAAGATGTTGGGCTGCGGCTCGGTCTGGACCTCGGCGGGTGGTTTACCCCCGGCTTTCAGTCCGGATAGGGTAAGCTCACCGTTACGAATCTTGGTAACAACCTGTCTATCGGACTCAGTATTGAGAAAATAGGCATCCTCCGGCGCCCCGTCTCTGTCCAGAACTAAATGGAGAACGGTCCCCCGGTTGGTAGCCATTTCCAGGGCGCTGCGCAGTACCTCACCCGGCGGTTTTTCTGCCTGGCTGAGGCTTCTCATCAGGCCTGTGTTGCCGGATAGCTCCCGGTAGGTGGTGAAGCGGGGATAGCCCTTCTTGTGATAGATAGACCAGAAGATGTGGAGGGTTGTCTTCAGCTCGGCGATGTCGCCTATCTCTGATAGCAGGCTGCTGAAGAAGGCGTTGGGGATGGGGGTAAACTCCGTCCTGGCCGGGAAACCACCAAACTGCTTCATAACAGGCTCGGCTCTTGGTTAGCGATGTTTTCAAACCTGGCCAGCCTTGGAACGAAGCGCAGGTTTATCTGCCCGATAGGGCCATTACGGTGCTTGGCAATTATGATGTCGGCGATGCCTTCGGGGTACTCCCTGTCCGGGTGCTGTATTTCCCACTCCTCCCTTTTGATATAGTAGTCATCGCGGTAGATAAATACAACCACATCAGCATCCTGTTCAATACTGCCGCTGTCACGCAGGTCAGAGAGCTGGGGTCGGTGCGAAGCTCGCCACTCTGAAGCCCGGCTTAGCTGGGAGACGGCTATCACGGGGATGTTAAGTTCGCGGGCCAGCGCCTTGAGAGAGCGGGAGATATAGCTAATCTCCTGTACCCTGTCCCTTATCTGGCCGTCTATCAGTCCCAGGTGGTCGACAATAATAAGATTAACGCCTTGTTCGTAGTAGAGCCGGCGGGCTTTGCTGCGCATTTCCACTACCCGGAGGCGGGGCGAATCATCAATATAGATTGGTGCTTCGGAGAGAAGGCCGATGGCGTTCATTATCCTTATTTCGTCGGTTTCCGTGTGGAGCCCGAGGCGGACCTGGCTCAGGTTTACCCCTGATTCACCGGATATCAGGCGCAGGATTAGTGCTTCCTGTGACATTTCCAGGCTGAAGAGGGCCACGCAAGCCCCCTGCTCCACGGCAGCATTTCGTGCAATATTGGTAGCCAGGCTGGTCTTGCCCATACTGGGTCTGCCGGCGACGATAATCAGGTCAGACTGCTGGAATCCGCCGATGATTTCATCCAGACCGGCAAAGCTTGACAGCACCCGGGTGATTGGCTCGGTATAGCCTTCTACAGCCGGTGGGGGAGGAGTCTCAAAGTACTTGTCCAGCAACTGGCGGACATGGACAAAGTCCCGGGGGCTCTGCCCGTGGCGCAGCCGGAACAGGATGTCCTCAGCCCTGCTCAGGCTGGCATCAACATCGGGGTCTGCCGTGTAGCCGATGGCTCCAATCTGCTGAGCGGCGCTGATCAGGCGGCGGCTGATTGACAGGCGTTGGACAATCTGGGCGTAGTGTTCGATATCAAGCGAGGTGGGGACTATAGATATCAGGTGTGACAGATAGGCAACCCCTCCACAGGTCTCCAGTCTGCCCTGCCGGTCAAGCTCCTGCGCTACCGTTATCTGGTTTATAGCCTCGTTACGCTGGTGGAGTGACTGGCATGCCTCATATAGCCATTGAGTTGGCTCGTGGTAGAAGTGTGATGGCTCGTCAAGAATGGTATCAATCTTGTAGATTGCCGTGCCATCTATCAGGAGCGAGCCAATTACGGCTTCCTCGGCACTGATATCGTGTGGCGGCAGTTTTTCGCTGTACACCATTACCTGCTCCCTGTCTCGGGCTAAATTTAGCTACGCCCTATTGCTCCTCTTCAGTTACCGTAACCGTTATTCTGGGCACAATATCCTTACCCAGTCTGATGGGTACCTCATGGCTGCCGAGCTGTCGGATGGGGCTGTCTAGCTCAACCCTTCTCTTGTTAACAATCAGACCGGTGGCGCTTTCCAGCTCTGCGGTAATGTCAGCCGGCGTTATTGAGCCGTAGAGGCGGTCTTTCTGCCCGACCCTAGCTTTTAGAACAATCTCTTTTCCATCCAGTTGACCGGCAAGCTCAACCATTTCAGCCTCTGTCTGGGCTTCGCGTTGGGCTCTTGCCTTGAGCCGTGTCTCTATGCTGCTCATTGCCTGAGGGTTGGCCAGTATGGCTAGCTTGCGGGGTATGAGGAAGTTTCTCCCGTAGCCATCGGCAACATCCTTTATCTCACCGGCTCTGGCTACATTGGAAACATCTTCCAGAAAAACTACCTTCATTATTTCTCCTTACCTTAGACTATCGTAAGAGTTGAACTTCGCTTCGCCATCAATTGAGGTTGCTGCCAACCTCACCCCCTTTGTCCCCCTCTCCTTCAAAGGAGAGGGGGAAGAGTGGTGTTTGAAGGGGCTTTGCCCCTTCAAACTACCCTTTATAAACAGCCTCATCAATGCTTGGTGACAAATTACTTATCACTTCCCCTGTTTTTACAATTATACTTTATCGCTGGCTTCAGTGGAAGTGGTGGGGTTGTCACTTATTAAAAATGTTATTAAAAATCTGTGAGGAATCTCTGGGTGTAGATAGCGGCGGTAGCCCCGTCACCGGCGGCGGTTATTGCCTGCCGGGCGGAGTTGTGCCGTATATCGCCGGCTGCCAGAATACCCGGTATCTCGGTCTCCATTTTCTCGTTGGTAATGAGGTGGCCGGTTGCGTCCAGTGGCAGGGTGCCGTTAAGGTATTCGGTGTCTGGCCTGGAGCCGATGGATATGAATACTCCGGTCACCTCCAGTACCGAGCTACGCCCGGTTATCACGTTGTGGAGCCTGATTCTTTTAACCAGGTCTTCACCCTCTATTTTTTCAACCACGGTATCCCACAGGAAATCAATTCTGGGTTCGGAGAAGGCTTTTTCCTGCAGAATGTGAGTGGCACGGAGCTGATTACGGCGGTGTATCACGGTGGTTTTGGAGGCAAATTTAACAAGGTGGAGCGCTTCGGTAACGGCGGCGTCACCGCCACCGACTACGACCACCGGTTGTCCTCTGAAGAAGGCGGCATCACAGGTAGCGCAGTAGGAGACCCCCTTGCCGGTGAGTTCATCTTCCCCGGCTACGCCCAGTTTCTGGTGGTTGGAGCCACCAGCCATAATTACTGCCCTGGCGGTGAAGTCACCTTCGGTTGTCATTACGGTTTTACGTTCTCCCTGGATGGCAATGTCGGTAGCCTCGGCGAGAACGGTTTTCAGCCCGTACCTGGTTGCCTGCTGGTGCATCAGTTCACCCAGCTCAAAGCCGGAGATTCCTTCGGGAAAACCGGGGAAGTTCTCTATCCGCTCGGCATTTGTTATCTGACCGCCGACCAGACCCTTCTCAAGAAGCAGGCTGTTGAGCCCAGCCCTTGAGGTGTAAAGCCCGGCGGTCAGCCCGGCGGGGCCACCACCTATAATGATAACCTCATAATCCTGGGTATCGCTCATTATCGTGCCCCGATATCTAT
The DNA here is from genome assembly GCA_964510485.1 of uncultured Dehalococcoidales bacterium. GTDB lineage: Bacteria > Chloroflexota > Dehalococcoidia > Dehalococcoidales > Fen-1064 > CAZEBT01. The sequence goes on from CAZEBT010000036.1 coordinate 7,703, forward strand.
CTCGGTCTCGACAGCATCCAGTAGCTGGCGGATATCAAACTGCCCTGAAATTCTAAGCCCCCCGTTAACAAGCAGCAGCGGTACTGACAGGTTCCTGTCTCTGATTGCCCGACTCCATTCTGATAAATGGTGATTGCCGCTGCCTGCAGACAGCTCTATGTACTCTAACTGTATCTTATCACTGAACCTGTCTTTAATGCGACGTCGAGCCAGAGCGATGGCCTCTGGTGAAGACCAGTCTTCTCCGCAGTCGGCATCGCACACCCGCCTCCGGCTATCATCCAGAATAATAATTCTAATTTCGTGTTTATTCAGGGGCGGCACCCTGACCTCGCCTTATTTATTCACGGCTTCTTTCTGCTCTAGCTGTCTGGCTCGTAGTTTTGCTCTTTTATTATCTGGCAGACATTGCGGTCCACGCTCTGTTTGGCGAGACCGATGGCATTCTTTATTGCCTTTGCCTGACTGCGCCCGTGAGCTATGATGACATTTCCATCTACCCCGAGCAGGCACGCTCCCCCTGACTCCCGGTAGTCTATTCTCTTGAGCAGGGAACCAAGCCCGACATCAAGGAGCATAGCCCGTGTCTGGGTATGGTATGCGTCGGAGACCAGTTGCCCCAGGTTCCGCAGCTTGAGGAGGGTATCACCCAGCCCCTCCATAGCCTTGAGGACTATATTGCCGGTGAAGCCATCGGTAACGATGACGTCGGCTACCCCTTTTGATATATTCTGACCTTCAATGTTGCCGATGAAGTTGAGTTCGGTCTCCTTAAGGAGATTATAGCTCTGCTGGGCGAGGCGGTTACCCTTGGTTTCCTCCTCTCCGTTATTGAGCAGGGCAATCCGTGGCGAGGCAACCCCCAGGACCTCTCTGGCGTAGATGCTACCGAGTTGTGCAAACTGCACCAGGTGGGCCGGTCGGCAGGTGGAATTGGCACCGGCGTCAATAATGAGAACCGGACTGGTAATGTTGATGTTGATGATGCTGCCGATGGCGGGGCGTTCAATGCCTTTTATCCTTCCCAGGCTGACCAGCGCCGAATACAGCACTGCCCCGGTGTTGCCCGCCGAGACAAAGGCTGAGGCTTTGCCTTCTCTCAGCAGGTTAATGCCAACCACTATTGAGGATTTTGGTTTGTTGTTGACTGCCTCGATAGGCGCCTCGTAGTCGCCGATAGTTTGTCTGGCATCAATGATAGTAATGCCGAGTTTTTTCAGGTGACGGCTTGCCTGCACATAGAGTATGTCCTTCCTGCCCACCAGGGCGATTTCAACATTGTAGTCCTGGGCGGCTTTTATGGCTCCCTTAACTGTTTCGTGGGGGGCATATTCCCCACCGGCGGCATCAACGGCAATTATCATCTGGCTCCTCTATTTGGGCTTTATCTACTGGCAACCCTTTCCCACATCTCACAGCGCCCCCCCCATCGGGCAAGAACCCGGCCATCAAGTGAAAGCTGGGCTATCTCGCACTGGTTGGGGCAGGCCTTGCATTCAAATGATGAGGAGTGGTACTCCACTTCACTCTGGTCGAACCCCTTGAACTGGCTTGTATTCTGGCTGCTGGCCATCTCCTCGTGTACCAGCAGGGCGGCGCCTATTGCCCCCATAATTTCGTGGTGACCCGGCACGATAATCTCGGTGCCAAGCTCTTCCCGGAGAGCCTTGATGATTGCCTGATTGAAGGCAACCCCGCCCTGGAATACTATCGGGGGTTTGATTTCCTTCCCCATCCCTACGTTGCTGAGGTAGTTGCGCACCAGTGCCTGGCATAGCCCGTGGAGAATATCCTCAACCCGGTGCCCCATCTGCTGCTTGTGAACCATATCTGATTCGGCGAAAACTGTGCACCGGCCGGCAATACGCACCGGGGTCTGGCTGTCCAGTGCTCGCCGGCTTAGCTCCTGGATTCTCATGTTGAGCCGCAGCGCTTGGTGGTCAAGGAAGCTCCCGGTGCCGGCAGCACATACGGTGTTCATGCCGAAATCGGTTACTATCCCTTCCCTGATGATGGTAATCTTGCTGTCCTGCCCCCCTATCTCAATGATGGTCTGTACGTCAGGGTAGTAGAGCAGAGCGGCCACGGCATGGCTGGTGATTTCGTTCTTCACCAGGTCGGCGCCAACGATAACCCCGGCCAGGTAGCGGGCGCTGCCGGTGGTAGCCACGCCGCAAATCTCAGCGTTGCCCGGCATTTGCCTTTTGACCTGTCTTAGCCCCTCCTGCACCATCTCAATAGGCTTACCCTGCGTTGGCAGGTAGGTGTGCCCGATAAGCTCATCACCCTCGTCCAGCAGGGCGAGCTTGGTGGTTACCGAACCGACATCAATGCCCAGGTAGGCTTTCATTATCTCTCCCTAGATGGCTACTCGCTGGTTATTATTTTCTTCGGCACGTCGCTTTCGTTGCAGAAGGTCGACGAAGGCTTCCAGCCTGGTCAGTATGCCCGGCTTGGCTATCTGCTCGTCACAGAGAATCGTCAGTACCGGGATTTTCTCCCTGGTTGACGGCATGATGTTCTGGGCTATAATCTCGGGCATACAGGTAAAAGGGGCAAGGTGTACCAGCCCGTCGTACTCTCCGGCGTGGAGCACCTTTTCACCGACTGATTCCCAGCCATCACCTCCGATATCCCGCTTCAGGTAGGGAAGGGCTGCCTTGTGAATTCTGTCCTTTTCATTTATGCCCAGTGGATTGAGGAAGAGGCTGAACTTGGTCCATTCTGAAAGAAAGGTGGACCTTCTGACCTCAACCCCCATTTTGCCCAGCTCACGCTCCACATCAAAGCTGCTGAAAGGCTCAAGCAACACAAAGAGCTCCCCGGTAATACCCACAACCAGTGGCCTGGCCTGGCTATTCCTGGTTACCCGGTTAAGCTGGCTTACGTAGTCTTTTTTTACCTTCTTCAGCAGATTATAATCTTCCGCTTTGTCAATAGCACGGACTGCTTGAGCGTAGAGCTGGTTGGCAGTGCCTTTAACCAGCTCTACCGGGCGCACCTTTTGCACCAGTCTCTCTATCGTGTCCAGTGAGTTTAGCTTTGCCAGGCCGAAGCGGAAGGCTGATATAATCCTGGGCCAGGGGGCATTGTTGGACACCCGCTTGATGATTCCGAGTAAGCCGGCAAACTTATGTTCCGAGACCCCGAGCTGGATTATTTCCACATTGTACCCCAGCTCATGCAGAATTTGCTCCTGTACCTTGGTATAGTAACCCAGCCGACAGATACCGTCACCACCGGGCATGAGCAGGGTGTTGGCTCCCATCTCGGCAGCCTCAATTAGATTGCCCAGGGTCATCTTGAATGGAATGCAAAGCCCCTCAGGGGAATACCTGGCCCCCAGCGACAGGGTGCGCTG
>CAZEBT010000037.1:0-10942 GCA_964510485.1 uncultured Dehalococcoidales bacterium
GATTGTTACGACCAGCCCTCTTCTTAAGGGGCAGGAGCAAAGACTTTTCTGGCTTATCTTTGGTTATCTCCTCAAAGGTATAGCCAGTCATTGCCCGTCTGCCGGGAGAGGTCGGTCTATATGCCTTCAGTGCCATTTTAAAATATAGTCTCCTTAAATTAAACGCCCTCAAAAATCTCTATTTTATCACCCGGTTTAAGGGTCACAATTGCCTTCTTCCAGGTGGGGGTCAATATCTGCCGTCTCCCCACCCTTCGTTGCTTGCCGGGAACCATCATCACGTTAACTGCTGTCACCTTCACCTTAAATGCCTTCTCAACAGCCTGTTTTATCTGGACCTTATTAGCCCCCTTGGTTACTTCAAAGGCGTATTTGCCGCTGGCTTGAAGGGCAGCATTCTTCTCAGTTATTAACGGGCGCTGCAGTATCTGGTACAGGTTCATTATTTCCTTCCTCAGGCAATCTCTCCCCCCACAGCTGCTCCGCCTTCCGCACCGCAGCCACCTCCATCACCAGCTTCTTGCAGGAGAGAATATCAACCACGTTGAGCAGGCTGGCGGGCAGGGTCTTAATCCACGCCAGATTGCGAGCCGATTTGACCACATTGGCTTCCGCCTCAGATGTAACAATGAGGGCTGAGGATTCCACCTTCAGTGCCTCCAGAATCCGCACCATTTCCCTGGTTTTGGGCTCATTGAGCTTCAGCGAATCCAGAATCATTATTTCTTCGTCTCTTGCCTTGGCTGAAAGAACACACCTCAGAGCCAGCCGGCGCATTTTCCTGGGCATTGCCTGCTGGTAGTCCCTCGGCCTGGGGCCAAACGTAATCCCCCCTCCCCGGCGCAGTGGAGACTTGATGCTACCAGCCCGGGCCATACCGGTTCCCTTCTGTCGGAACAGCTTCCGGCTGCTACCATGGACCTCGCTGCGGGTCTTGGTGCTGGCTGTTCCCTGGCGGGCATTAGCTCGCTGTCTGACCACTGCCTGATGTACCACCTGCTCGTTAAACGGCACACCAAAGACCTGGTCACTGATTTCAATGTTGTCGACCACTTCTCCAGTAAGGTCATAGACCGGAGCTTTCATTCCCCTTCTTCCTCTTGCTTGACTTCCTTATCAGCAACAACTCATTCCTGTTCCCGGGCACCGCTCCCTTGACCAGCAGCAGGTTGCGCTCGGGGTTGGTTTCAAACACCTCCAGGTGGCGGGCGGTCACCCGTTCACCACCCATACGGCCAGCCATACGCGTCCCCTTTAACACCCTGCCGGGCGTGGTGGTAGCCCCTATGGAGCCCGGGTGGCGGTGACGGTCAGACTGCCCGTGTGTTTTCGGGCCTCCGGCAAAGTGATGGCGCTTTACGACGCCAGCAAAGCCCTTGCTCTTAGATATGCCGGTGACATCAATCAGGTCGCCCACCTCAAACAGGCTAACATCAACCCTGTCTCCAACCTGGATACCTTCGGTATCATTCACTCTGAACTCCCGCAGGTAACGGAACTGCCCCAGCTCCTTCAGGTGCCCTCGCTGGGGTGAGTTAAGCCGCTTGGCTTCACCGAACCCGAGCTGAACAGCCTCATAGCGCTCTTTGTCCGTAGCCTTAACCTGCGTCACCGTGCAGGGGCCAGCCTCAATGGCAGTTACCGCCTCGGCTCTACCATTGTCCCTGAATATCTGGCTCATACCCAGCTTTTTACCAATAATTCCTTGAAGCATATCTCAACCAGTCCCAGAGTCAGCTCATTTTAATATCCAGTTCAACCCCTGACGGCAGATTCAGCTTGGTCAGGGAATCTATTGTTTTTGAGGTTGTTTCCACAATATCAATAAGACGTTTGTGGGTTCGAATTTCAAACTGCTCCTGAGAGTCCTTATCTTTGAAAGGGGAGCGAATGACACTGTACTTCTTTATCCGGGTAGGCAGGGGTATTGGTCCAACAACCACAGCCCCTGTCTGTTCTACTGTCTCGACAATCAGCTGGGCGGACTGGTCAACTATCCGGTGGTCAAACCCCTTTAGCTTAATACGAATCTTTTGCTTAGGCATGTTTCATAAACCCCGTTTTGTCCATAATTTCGTCCGCCAATTCAGTAGGTACCTCCTGATAACTGGAGAACTCCATAGAGTGGGTAGCCCTGCCCTGAGTCATTGACCTGAGGCTGGTGGCATAGCCAAAGGTCTCGGCCAGGGGTATAAAGGCCTGGATAATGCATATTTCACCGTGTGTCTCAATAGACTCAATGTGTCCTCTTTTGGCACTGACATCACCAATTATATCTCCAAGAAACTCCCTGGGTGAGGTCACCTCCAGTTTCATAATTGGCTCCAGGATAACCGGCTTCGCTTTACGCACGCCGTTCTTAAGTGCCATGGAGCCCGCCATCCTGAACGCCAGTTCCGAAGAGTCAACCTCATGATAGCTGCCGTCATAGAGGGTCGCCTTAATATCCAGCAGGGGGTAGCCAGCCAGTAGCCCCACCTCCATAGCCTCTTTGATACCGCCCTCAATCGCCGGGATATACTGCCTCGGTATGGCGGTTCCTCTGATATTGTTTACAAATTGAAAACCACCGCCGCGCTCCACAGGCTCAATCTCAATATAGACATGACCATACTGACCATGGCCGCCACTCTGCCGGATGAATCTCCCTTCACCCTTTGCGGGTAGGGTGATAGTCTCCTTGTAGGCAACCCGCGGCTTGCCTACCTGTGCCCCCACCCCGAATTCGCTGAGCAATCTGTATACGATGACCTCAAGGTGGAGCTCGCCCATACCGGCGATAACAGTTTGCCCTGTCTCTTCATTATACCTGACCTTAAAGGTGGGGTCCTCCTCGGTCAGCTTGCGCAGCGCCTCGCCCATCTTGTCCTGGTCAGCCCTCGTCCTGGGTTCAATGGCGATTGACAGTACCGGTTCAGGGAAACGAATGGATTCAAGAAGCACTGCCTGAGATGTGTGGCACAGGGTATCACCGGTAAAGGTGTTCTTAAGCCCCAGGGTAGCTACGATAGCCCCGGTATCAGCCACATCTATCTCCTCGCGGCGATTGGCGTGCATTAGAAATAACCGCCCGATGCGCTCCGTCTTACCGCGGGTTGAGTTGTATATCTGTGCCCCCGCCTTCACCCTGCCGGAATAGACCCTGAAGTAGACCAGCCTGCCCATAAAGGGGTCAGAGACTACCTTAAAGGCTAGAGCGGAAAACGGGTCTTCATCCCTAGCCTCACGGGTCACCTCAGTACCTGCCCTGGTATCAATCGCCCGCACTGGTGGCATATCCGTCGGAGACGGAAGGTAATTCACAACAGCATTAAGGAGCGGGCGAATGCCCCTGTTCGTCAGGGCGCTACCGCAGAGGACGGGCACCACAGTATTTGCCAGGGTTGCCCTCCTTACCGCCAGTCTTAGCTCAGAGGCGCTGATATCCTCCCCCTCCAGATAGGCGTTCAGTACCCGGTCATCCACCTCAGCCAGTTTCTCAATCATTGACTCGCGAAACTTAGTGCACCTGGCACGCTCCGGTTCAGGGATAGCTGCCTCTACCGGGTCTGCATTCTGGTCATCGTAAAAAATCCATGCCCTGTTCTCTATCAGGTCAATAATCCCCCGGTAGGAAGATTCACTACCCAGAGGTAGCTGGAGCGGCAGGGGGTTAGCCCTCAGCCGCTCCTCAATCATCGCAACGGTGCGGTCAAAATCGGCGCCAATCCTCTCCATCTTGTTGATGAAGCAGATCCTGGGCACGCCGTATCTATCAGCCTGCCGCCATACTGTCTCTGACTGGGCTTCAACCCCGGCCACGGCATCAAAGACCACCACCCCACCATCCAGCACCCTGAGGCTGCGCTCAACCTCAGCAGTAAAGTCTACGTGTCCTGGAGTATCAATGATATTGATGCGGTGCTCCTTCCAGTGACAGGTTGTAGCCGCTGCCGTGATGGTAATGCCGCGCCGTCTTTCCTGCTCCATCCAGTCCATCACCGCCGTGCCATCGTCCACCTCGCCTATCTTGTAGGTGCGGCCGGTATAATACAGTATTCTCTCAGTGACGGTGGTCTTACCAGCGTCAATATGAGCAATAATACCTATATTCCGTATACGGTCTAACGGGAAACTCCTGGGCATAGTTTTATCCCTTACTGCAATATTAGAGCTAATCGTAGACCACCTCTCACCATCTGTAGTGTGCAAAGGCTCTATTAGCCTCAGCCATGCGATGGGTATCGTCACGTTTCTTGGCCGTGACCCCCTGTCCCCTGGCCGCGTCACCGAGTTCAGCGGCTAGCTTCTCTGCCATAGACTTGCCCTGCCTGGCTCGCGCTGATTCTACCAGCCAGCGTATCGCCAGAGATAATCCCACCCTGGGCTCAACCTCCACCGGTACCTGATAGGTGGCACCCCCGACACGACGCGACTTTACCTTAAGCTGGGGGGTGACATTCCTCACGGCATGTTCCAGATCAGTAACCGGGACCTTGGACCCTTGCGCCTCCATGATATCCAGAGCACCATATACAACCTTCTCTGCCTGGCTCTTCTTGCCAGACAGCATTACCTTATTAATCAACCTGGCTACGGTTTTATTCTGATACTTGGCATCAGGTGTTAGCTCCTGCCTTTTTATAGTTCTGGCACGCCTTGGCATCTTACCTCCTACTCGGTCTCCACTGAAGCCCTGGGCCTTTTGGTGCCATACTTGCTACGGCTTTTGCGGCGGTTAGCCACGCCGTTAGTATCCAGTGCCCCGCGGACAATATGATAACGGACACCGGGCAAATCCTTCACCCGCCCTCCCCGGACGAGAACCACCGAGTGCTCCTGCAACTCATGCCCTTCACCAGGAATATAGGCGGTTACCTCCATGCCGTTGGACAGCCGCACCCTGGCTATTTTGCGCAACGCCGAGTTAGGCTTCTTCGGGGTAGTGGTCTTGACCTGAACACATACCCCCCGCTTTTGCGGAGAGCCGTTACCCCACATCATCCTGTTCTTCAAGGCATTATAGTTATAGTGTAAGGCTGGCGTTTTGGTCTTCTCAGTATCCCTCTTGCGCCCCTTACGGACAAGCTGGCTGATAGTAGGCAATTATCTTCTCCTGTCCTCAACAATTTGAATGGATGAGCTAAGGCTCATCCATTAACACAAATAATAGCAGATTGAGGCTTGATGTTCAATCTGTCAACTATTGGCCGAACTGCCGAGCCGAATAAATATACTATCACAATGATGCTTCAGGTGTCAACATAACCCCAGGAAAAGCCAAATTGTGGTAGAATCAAGCCAGACGTTGTTACAGCCCAAGGAGCATAATGAAGGCACTTATCCTGGTAGGCGGTGAGGGAACCAGACTGCGTCCCCTTACCCTCAATATGCCCAAAGTCATGGTCCCGGTGCTCAATACACCGTTCCTGGAGCATTTTATCCACCACCTTGGCAGACATCAGGTGAAGGATATTGTCCTGGCTCAGGGCTATCTGGCACAGCCAATAGAGAGCTACCTTGGTGACGGCAGCCGGCTGGGGGCCAGGATTACCTATATGGTAGAAGATGCGCCCCGGGGGACCGCCGGGGCAATTAAGAATGCCGAGAGCTATCTGGATGATACCTTCCTGGCGATGAACGGCGATATCTTCACCGACCTTGATATTACCGGCATGGTAGAATTTCACCGGGAGCGGAGGGCGAAGGTAACCATTGCCCTTGCTCCGGTAGACGACCCCACCGCCTACGGCTTGATAGAGACCGATGACCGGGGCAGGATTCTGCGGTTTCTGGAGAAGCCCGGCCGGGGTGAAATAACCACCAATATGATAAATGCCGGCACCTATGTCCTTGAGCCTGATGTCCTTGCCCAGATACCGCCGGCACGTAAGGTCAGCATTGAGCGGGAGACCTTTCCGCAGCTCCTGTCTCAGGGAGAGCCAGCCTATGCCTATCCTTCTCTGGCGTACTGGCTGGATATGGGCACCCCGGAGAAATACCTCCAGCTACACCGGGACCTGCTCGGTGGCAAGAGCAGCCACTATACCCCGGCTACGGATAAAGAGGTTCTCATCGGGGAGCAATGCCGCATCCACCCGACAGCAAAGATAGCCGGGCCGGTGGTGATAGGTGATAACTGCACCATCCTGGAAGATAGCGTAATAGAGGGCTCTATCATCTGGGGGGACGTTCGGATTGAGCCGCGGGTGAGGGTAAAAAACTCAATAGTGGCTGACCGCTGCCGCCTCAATGCCGACTGTGCTATTGAGGACTGTGTGCTCGGTGATAATGTAACCGTCGTCAGTGGCACCAGACTGGAGCCGGGCAGCAAAATCTGGCCTGGGGAAACGGTGGGGTAGAAACAGGCAGGCTACCAGCCCCTTTTGAGCGCTATCTATCCCTGTGCTATAATTCCCGTGTAGGATTCTAGCTATGTGGGACAGATTAAAAGATATAGAAAAACGATACCGGGAGCTTGACCGCCGGATGGCCAGGCCTGAGATTACATCTGATGTGCAGCAGCTACAGGAGCTTGCCCAGGAGAAGTCCGGTATCGAAAACCTGGTAAATATCTACCGCCAGTACCGGAAGACCGATAAGTCGCTGGAGGAAACCAGGGCAATGCTAAATGACGACCTGGACGATGAGATGGCGGCCCTGGTCAGACAGGAGATAGAGGGGCTTGAATCGCGACTGAACCACCTAATTGAACAGCTTAAGCTGGCTCTCCTTCCCAAAGACCCCAATGATAAAAGAAATATCATCATGGAAATTCGGGCGGGGACAGGTGGTGAGGAAGCCGGGCTGTTTGCCGCCGACCTCTTTCGGATGTACAGCCGGTACGCCCAGGCTAAGGGCTGGGATGTGGATATTATCAATGCCAATGAGAGCGGCATCGGCGGCTTTAAGGAGATTATCTTTGAAATAAGGGGTAAGGGTGCCTTCAGCCGGTTCAAATATGAGAGGGGGGTCCACCGGGTGCAGCGGGTGCCGGTTACCGAGTCTTCAGGCAGGATTCATACCTCAGCAGCCACCGTAGCGGTTCTGCCGGAGGCGGAAGAGGTAGAGGTATCGGTTAATCCTGATGACCTGAGGATTGACATCTTCCACAGCCGCGGTGCCGGCGGGCAGAATGTAAACAAGGTGGCTACCGCAGTACGCATTACCCACCAGCCTACCGGCATGGTAGTCGTCTGCCAGGATGAGCGGTCACAGCTGAGAAACAAGACCAAGGCAATGGCGGTACTCCGGGCCCGCCTTCTGGATATCGAGCGGGGCAGACAGGAAGAGGAGATGAGCACCCAGCGCCGCTCTCAGGTAGGCACCGGCGACCGCTCGGAGAAGATAAGGACCTACAACTTCCCTCAGGACCGTGTTACCGACCACCGTATTGGCCTGAACCTCCATAACCTGCCCGAAATCATGGACGGAGAGCTTGACCAGCTTATCGATGCCCTGGCCACCAACGACCAGGCAAAACAGCTACAGGAACAACTGGCATGACCACAAAACAGCTCCTTGCCCGTGCCAGAAGGGTGCTCGCCGCCTCTGACATTGAGGATGCCCCTCTGGAGGCTGAGCTGCTGCTAAGGGATAGCCTGAATATAGGCAGGGCCCAGCTATACTCAGAGCCAGACGGTGAACCAAGTCAGGAACAGGAAAAAGACTTCTGGAATCTAATTGAGCGCCGCCTTCGCCGGGAGCCTACCGCCTACATAGTGGGACATCGCGAGTTCTACGGGCTGGACTTCTACGTAGATTCCAGTGTCCTTATCCCCCGCCCCGAGAGTGAGCTACTGGTGGAGAAGGCTCTAGAGATAGCCCAAAAGCATAAATTGTCCTCCATAGCCGATGTCGGCACCGGCTGTGGCGCTATTGCCATCAGCCTGGCGCTAAGCCTGCCACAGGCCAGAATCTACGCCACCGATATATCCGCCCCCGCCCTCAGGGTTGCCCTGGCTAACTGCCAGAGACACAGGGTATCAGGCAGGGTCTGCCTTCTGGCTGGAGACATGCTCGACCCCCTGCCGGAACCTGTTAGCCTGATTATCGCCAATCTGCCCTATGTCAGGGCACCAGAGCTGTCGGGGATGGATACGGCGGGTTTTGAGCCCGGGCTGGCGCTGGACGGCGGCCGGGACGGGCTGGAGAAGATACGCCGGCTATGCCTCCGGGCAGGTGATAAGCTTCGCCCTGGGGGTCACCTTCTCCTGGAGATAGGAGAGGGGCAGGGAAGGGCAGTTACTACCCTCCTGCGCAGCCTCTTCCCATCAGCCGGGGTTGAGGTTGCACCCGACCTGAGCGGCATAGACCGGGTGGTTAGCCTGAGTCTTTCTTAACACTGAAGAGGAGGTTCTCAAAATGGCGGGTCCGCTAGCTGGCATCAGGGTGCTTGACCTGGGACGGTTCATTGCCTGCCCCTTCTGCGGAATGCTCCTTGCCGACCTCGGTGCCGAGGTTATCAGGGTAGAGCGGTCTGGTGGAGCCGAGGACAGGTATCTGGGGCTGCTGGGCCCCGCCGGGTTTGCCTATGGATTTTGCAACCAGAACCGCAACAAGAAGGCAGTCTCGCTAAACTTCGAGAGGGATGACAGGGCCAGGGAGATACTTGCTGAACTGGTGAAGCACTCTGATGTGTTGATAGAGAACTTCAGTCCCGAGGCAGCCAGGGCATTCGGTATCACCTACGAGAACCTCAGGGCAGTCAAGCCTGACATAATCTTTGCCCACGTCTCCGGCTTCGGCATCACCGGCCCCTACAGTCACCGCCTCGGTTTCGACCAGGTGGTGAAAGCCATGTCGGGGGCAATGGCAATCAGCGGCTTCCCGGGGCTGCCATCCAAGGAGCAGGCACCCCATACCGACTATCTTACGGCGTGTCTCACCGCCCTCGGTGTCGTCGCTGCCATCTACCACCGCCAGGCAACCGGGGAAGGGCAGATGATTGACACCACGCTCCTGCAGACCGCCGTTACCTTCGTGTCCCCCATGATAGGAGAGTGGGAGACCGGAGGGTATCTACGCCAGCAGACCGGCAACCGGGCTGCCTGGATAGGGCCCAGCGACAGCTATAAGACGAAAGACGGCAGATGGGTAATGCTGGCGATTATTACCAACTCAATCTGGAGGCGGTTTGCCCGCTTCATCGGCAGGGAAGACCTGGCTACTGACCCCCGGTTCCAGAGTGACTTTACGCGCTGGGAGCACCGTGACATTATTGACACGGCGGTCAGTGAGTGGGTCGCCTCGCAGACTGCCGAGGAGGTAATCGCCGCCGCCGAGCAGATACCCATCCCCTGCGGCATCTGCTATGAGCAGACCGAGGTTGCCCACGACCCCCAGGTCAGGGCGCGTGACATGCTGGTAGAGGTGCCCTCGCCTGATGGTAAGAGCAAGGTCCTGGTCACCGGTATCCCCCTGGGTATGTCGGGCACACCGCTGGAGATAGAGCGCTCCTTCCCGGGGGTGGGGCAGCACAATGAAGAGATATACTGCGGGCTTCTGGGCTACAGCCGCGAGGACCTGGCTCGGCTTGAGGAGGAGGGGGTAATCTAGCCCTAATCCGGTATTCTGAGCCGTAGCCAGGAATCCTGCTCCCTGTCATTGCGAGGAGTGTAAGCGACGAAGCAATCTCAAATCGAAAGGCAGATTATGGGGCAAATAAGTAAACGTGTCCGTGCTGTCTTCTTCGACCTCGACGAGACACTTGCCGACGATGACCGTGCCATGCGTGAGGCGCTGGCCCGGACCTGTGCCACTCTGGGGAAACGCTATCCCCAGATAGAGCCCGGGAAACTGGAGGCTATTTATATGAGGGTGGGCAACCAGTGGTGGACCGATAGCGGTAGCGTCCCCCGTACCTCCGACACTGGCAGTACCGATGGCAGGGATATCCGTATCGAGGTCTGGAGTGAATCACTAAAGGCATACGGCTTGATAGACAAAGACCTGGCAATTGAAGCCGCCGACCTGTATAGCCAGGAGAGAAAGGCTGGCTATTGTCTCTTTCCCGAAGCTGAGGAAGTTCTCCGCACCCTTCGGCAGAGGTTTACCCTGGGGGTCATCACCAATGGCCCCGCCGATACTCAGCGTGAGAAACTACACATTGTCGGCATAGTCCCCTACCTGCATACATTCGTTATATCCGGTGAACTGGGTATCGGGAAGCCGGACTCCGGGATATTTCTTAAGGCGCTGGAATCGGCACAGGTGAAACCTGAAGAGGCAGTCCATGTCGGGGATTCCCTGACCTCGGATATAGCCGGGGCCACGAATGTTGGAATGTACACCGTATGGATAAACAGGAACGGGGTCACCAGACCACAGAATGCGCCAGGTCCGGACCTGGAGGTTGACAATCTCCGGGAGCTTATTCCAATTCTGATATCGGGTAGAGTCAAATAATACCTAACCTGTCATTCTGAGGAGAGAAGCAACGAAGAATCTCAAGGGGCACCTGAGAGTAAATGAAGGAACTCAACGAAGAATCTCTCAGCCCCTCCTGTCATTCTAAACTGAATACGGTCACTCTTTGCCTCCACCCTGTCATTCTGAGCCGAAGGCGAAGAATCTCCAGGCAGTTCATACCACCTCTTACCAAAACCCAAAACTTTAGATATTTGAATTTGTTTAGAATTTAGCAATTAGAGCTTAGAATTTATACTAAACAAGGACAGTCTAATAGAGGCAAAGCCCCCCCATATAAAGGGGGTTTTAGAGGGGGCAAAGCCCCCTCTCTTATATCTATTCCCCCTTCCCCTTCGATAAGGGGAAGGGGGATACAGGGGGATAGGGTTACCTAAATAGCGCCAGCCAGGAATCTCATCCCTAAACTTGACGCTGAATTGGGTTTGATGCTAAAGTTATTAACTGGGTCTTACCTCAAGAGCAAAGGGTAAAATTGTAAAACGGAAGGAGGAACAGGCACACGATGAATATGATTGTCTGTGTCAAACAGGTG
>CAZEBT010000038.1:0-10840 GCA_964510485.1 uncultured Dehalococcoidales bacterium
TCCTTTTCCATTGTCGGGTCATTAACCACGCCAAAAATGATATTAGCCTCGGGGTCTACCGCCTCCTTGATTATCTCAGCCGCCTCATTGACCTCGAATAGAGTCAGGTCCTCGCTACCAACGACATTGAATAGCACCCCTCTGGAGCCGGCAACGGAAACATCCAGTAAGGGACTGGCCAGAGCCTCCTTGGCTGCATCTACAGCCCGATTCTGGCCAGCAGCCCTGCCTATTGACATCCAGGCCGGGCCAGCATCCTTCATTACCGTCTTAACATCAGCAAAATCAAGGTTAATCATCCCGGGAACAGTGATAACCTGGGCAATAGCCTGAACGCCATGGCTGAGGACATCATCAGCCAGCTTGAAGGCATAGTCCACACCCGTCTTCTGGTCGCAGAGTTCCAGCAAACGGTCATTGGGGATGATAATAAGGGTATCAACCACCTTGTCCAGCAGACGGGCAATGCCCTCATTGGCTACCTGAGCACGATGCGTACCTTCAAAGGTAAAAGGTCTGGTGACCACAGCAATGGTCAGGGCGCCACTCTGCATAGCTACGTCAGCCACAACCGAGGCAGCCCCGGTCCCGGTACCACCACCCATACCGGCAGTAATAAACACCATATCAGCACCAGCGATGAACTCCTTGATTTCATCCCTGCTCTCCTCGGCTGCTTTTTGACCCTGTAAGTGGTCACCACCTACTCCCAATCCTCTAACAAGTTTTTCCCCAAGCTGTACTCGAACCGGTGCTTCAGTAACTGCCAGGGCCTGGGCATCGGTGTTCACGGCAACGAACTCAACTCCTTCAATGCCGTCCCTGACCATCCGGGTTACAGCATTACAACCACCACCACCCAGACCGATAACCTTGATTTTAACTGGATTAGACGCAAAGCTTGTTCTTGCCATCTTCTCCTCCTTTCTTTACCGACGATTCGATGGCAACCGCCTATCGAAACACCTTCTTAATTCGTGAAACTAGGTGCCGCAGACCGGCACCGAACCGGTACGACCTCCAGGGACGGGTACCCTTAGGTTTCAGCCCCCACAGTAGCAGGCCAACGCTGGTGGCAAACGCCGGATTGTGGAGAACATCCGAGATACCATATATATTGACAGGGGTGCCTACCCGTACCGGGAGCCGCAGTAAATCACGACCCAGAATATCAATACCAGAAAGATTCGAGCTGCCACCGGTGAGCACCAGGCCGGCAGGAACCAGTGTCTCATACTCAGAGCGCGGCAGTTCAAGCATCACAAGCCTCAGGACTTCCTCCACCCGGGCCTTGATAATATCGCACAAGCCCTGATAGGAAACACTGTGGCCATTCTCCGATATTGAATCGGCTTCTGTCTTACCCTCGTAGACTGGCATAACACTGCCATATATCTTCTTCATCTCTTCAGCCACCTCAAACGGCAGCCCCAGACCAATGGCAATGTCTCTGGTGAGCTGGTAGCCAGCTACTGGTAATATGGCACTATGCCAGATACTTCCGTCTTTGAACACGGAAATGTCTGTCGTTCCGCCACCTATGTCAGCCAGTATCACGCCTACCTGTTTCTCATCCTCGCTCAATACCGCTTCACTGCTGGCTATCGGCTCAAAGATGAGGTCTTCAATATCTACACCAACACCACGAATGCACTTAACCAGGTTCTGTACGGAAGATATAGCCGCCGTAATAACATGCGTCTCCACATCCAGCCTGAAACCGTGCATTCCTACCGGATTCCTGACCCCCTCCTGCCCATCAACAGCATAACCCCGTGGTATAACGTGCAGCATTCTTTCTTCGGCGGGAACCTTAAGACTCTGGGCGGATTGAAGTACTCGCCTCAAGTCATCCGTGCGTACCAATCGGTCACCACGAGAAATGGCTATAACACCCCGGTTATTCCGGGCGCTTATATGCCTGCCGGTCACACCCACATAAGCAGACTCCACCTTGTAGCCACTGGCCTGTTCCGCCTTTCTCACCGATTCCCGGATAGACTGTTTGGCTTCACCGATGTTGACCACCAGCCCCTTGTGCAGTCCCCTGGACGGGGTAAGCCCTACACCGGCAACTCGCATGATACCCCCATCATTGACCTCAGCCACGATGGTACATACCTTGGTGGTGCCAACATCAATAGCAGATAAAGTATTCCATCTACTCATTTAACCCTCCTTACTAGACTATCTACATTTCAGTCTTTTGAACTCGTTTTACTTTTCACATCTGCCAGCCTCCTTATGGCAAAATCTCCAAGGAGTTCCTCTGCCTAGTATGCCGAAAAGGCTACTCTAAGCTTTTCCAGCATGGCTGGTCGCCTCCAGCCATTAGGCTTAATTTCTACTGATGAACGCAGCACCTCAGCAATCCGGCTCTGCTCATCCTGATTAATAATGCGTTCGGCTGCCCTCAACCTGGCGCTGCGACTGCGCGGGTTAAGCTCAACCTCTGCCTGAGAAGGAACTATTACTCTCCTGTTGACCAGTCTCAGGCTGGCAGTATGTCCACAGACACAGGTTGGCATACCCGGCGGACAGATGCAGTCCCTTGATTCCCGCTGCATCAACCGCTTTACAATTCGGTCTTCCAGCGAATGGTAGCTTATAACCACCAGTCTGCCCCCGGCTCCCAGAAGGTCAAGCGCCTGCTTCAGACCTGCCTCCAGGTTCTCAAGCTCATGGTTCACGGCAATACGCAACGCCTGAAACGTCTTGGTAGCCGGATGGATTTTGCCCCTTCTACCGCCAACCGCCTGCTCCACCGTCCGGGCTAACTGAAGCGTGGTCCTAATGGGGCGCTCCCTCACGATGCGGCGGGCAATCCTGCGACTGCTTACTTCCTCACCGTACGTTCTTATCAGGCGCGCTAGCTCATCCTCAGGGAACTGGTTAACAATATCTCCAGCGGTAACCTTCTGGCCAGGGCTCAAGCGCATATCTAATTCTGCCTCACGCTGAAAGCTGAAACCGCGAATATCACCATTAAGCTGGAAGGATGAGAGCCCCAGGTCAAATAAAATACCGTGCACCGGGAAGAAATCATATTTATAACAGATGGATTGCAGGTTGCTGAAGTTTTCGTTAATAATAAGGACTGAGTCACTATACGGCTCCAGCCTTACCCGGGCCATTCTCAGCGCCTCAGGGTCAGCATCAATACCGAGGAGTTGTCCCCCTGGAGAGCTGTTCTCCAGGATAGCCGCCGCATGCCCCCCACCACCAAGGGTGCAATCAATGTAACGCCCTCCCGGCTGGACAGCCAGCGCTCTAACAGCCTCCCCGACCAGGACTGATGTGTGGGTAAGTGCTACCATACCCCAGCTCCTTAACGCTGCTCCAGACTCTCTATTATCTGCCAAGACTGCTCCTGGCTAGTGTCTTTTTCTTCTGCCCACGCCTCTTTGTTCCACAGCTCAAAGTAGGTATTGACACCAACTACAACAACCTCATCCTCAATCCCGGCATGCTGTCGTAACGTAACAGGTAAAGCTATTCTCCCCTGTCCATCAATGTTCAGGTTAAAGGCAGTGGCAAAAATAGCCCTGTTTAACCTCCTTAGCTTGCTGCGGGTGATTGAACTGGTAGTGAGACTCTCCGCTATCTTTTTCCATTCCACGGGTGTGTAGGCAGTGATACACCTCTCCACACCCTGCGTCAGGATAAGCCCCTCCCTTAGAAGCCTTCTAAATCTGGGGGGAACCGACACCCTCCCCTTGTCATCAATCTTATATTCAAATTCGCCCAGAAACATTTCTCATCTCTTTAGCTATCTGCTGCTCTCCCCTCCTCTTCCCAGGCTGTATTTGCCTCCACAATTCACCAAATTTCCCCATTATCTCACACAATCCCCCATTTGTCAAGACCCTTTTTTAAAATAATCTCAAATTTTTTCATTTTTCTGCGGCTTCCTTTTATGGTAAAATAGGGTTTATTATAATAGTCTGCCGGAAATACCCTTCTCACCACGGAGGATTAACCCAATGCAAATTGATATCCTGACCCTGTTTCCCGAGATGTTCCCAAGCCCGTTCAGCAGCGGTCTGTTCCAAAAGGCTATTGACCGCAAGCTAATCAGGGTCAATATTCACAATATCCGGGACCATACTCATGATAAACACCGCACGGTTGATGACTACCCCTACGGGGGTGGAGCCGGCATGGTGCTCAAGCCCGAACCCACCTTTGAGGCGGTAGAGGCACTGAAATCAGATATGTCCCCTGAGCAAGGAGATTTGCCGATTATTCTACTCACCCCGCAGGGACGTCTCTTCTCTCAGCAGATTGCCCTGGAGCTATCCAGATACAGCCACCTGGTCCTCATCTGCGGGCACTATGAAGGGATTGATGAGCGAGTGCGCCAGCACCTAGTTACTGATGAGATCAGTATCGGTGATTACGTGCTCAGTGGCGGTGAGCTGGCGGCTATGGTGGTCATTGATACTGTCGTCAGGCTCATACCGGGGTTTCTTGGTTCAGAGGCATCGCCGCTGGATGATTCACACACCACCGGATTGCTGGAATACCCTCAGTACACCCGCCCCCCATTGTTTAGAGACTGGTGTGTACCAGAGGTCCTGCTTTCCGGAAATCACGCACAAATTGCTGAGTGGCGTCGTGAGCAAGCTATTACCCGCACCCTGAAACGGCGCCCTGAGCTACTGGACAAGGCAGAGCTATGCTTGAAGGAGAAACAGTTAGTAGAGAGGTTGAAGCAACCTCAGTAAATAAAGGGAGTCTTAGGAAATGAATATCGCCTCACCAGTTGAAGTTAAACCAAACCCCAATATCCCCACTCTTTCCCCCGGTGACACTGTAAAGGTAAGTGTTAAGGTTGTTGAAGGAGACAAAGAGCGTATCCAGGTATTCCAGGGGGTAGTAATCCGGCTCCGAAACAGCGGGGCTGGCTCCAGCTTTACGGTAAGGCGTGTCGCCTACGGGGTCGGTGTGGAGCGTACCTTTCCCCTGCACTCACCACTTATAGATAAGGTAGAGGTAGTGCGACACGGAAAGGTTCGTCGCGCCAAGCTCTACTACCTGCGCGGACTCAGTGCCAAGAAGGCACGCATCAAGGAAAAGAGAACCAGCCGGGATAAGAAACAGAAGGAAGACTGAGATAGAGCTACCTCGCGGGGTTTAGGATGAGGTATGCCGAGGTTAGTGTTAATTCACCGGTAGCCCAACGCCGGACTTTTAGCTATGCCATACCCCCGGGCTGGAGAGCCGAAGCAGGGCAGGCAGTACTGGCACCCTTCGGTGAGAGGCTTCTTCAGGGCATCGTTCTGGAGCTGAGCCCCTACCCCGCAGTAGAGGAGACCAGGGAATTAGCCGCTATCATTGACACCCGTCCCCTGCTATCCCCGCCTCATATATCGCTGGCTCGCTGGATAAGCGATTACTACCTGTCACCCATCTTTGATGCTGTTGCCCTGATGCTGCCACCGGGATTTGAACGCCGGGTGGTCACCTTCATCTCTCCCGGTCCTCGCGAACATGATGCGTCCTCGCTTACCAGGCAACAGGAGCACATACTTGAGCTAGCCGGACGGCAGGGTAAAGTCGGCCTCAGGCAGCTGGAGAAGACCCTCGGTAAGAGAAGAGCGCAGACTATCATTTCACAGCTGGTAAACCGGGGGCTGGCTGTAAGAAGCTATGAACTGGAAAGGGTAAGGGTAAAGCCAAAGCAGGTGCCCTACCTGCGCCTCAGGGTGAGTGCTGCTGAAGCCCGGCAGGAGGCAGCCAGGCTCGGTAACCGGCAGGCTCACAAACAGGCGGCTCTGCTTGAATTTCTCGCCCGGCAACCAGAGCCGGTACCCCTGGCTGAAGCCAGTAAGAAGACTAACGGTAACAAAGCAGTGGCTGATGCCCTGGCCAACAAGGGCCTGCTCCTAATCCAGAGGGTTGAGGTTAAACGAGAACCGCTTGCCCGCCAGGAGGCTACCCCTTCTCAACCGCTACGCCTTACCTCTGCCCAGGAATCAGCCCTTAAGTCTATTGGGGACAGCCTGCGGGAGACGGCAGAGGAGCACAGCTCACCCAGGGTCTTCCTGCTTCACGGGGTTACCGGGAGTGGCAAGACTGAGATATACCTGCAAGCCCTGGCTGAGGCAGTAAGGCTGGGCAAGCGGGGTATTGTCCTGGTACCAGAAATCTCCCTCACCCCGCAGACCATAGAGCGCTTCGCCTCACGCTTCCCCAACAGGGTAGCCCTCCTCCACAGTCAGCTCTCCCTGGGGGAGCAATTTGACGAATGGCACCGAATAAGAAACGGCGAGGCTGATGTCGTCATCGGTCCCCGGAGCGCTGTCTTTGCCCCGCAACCTGACCTTGGCCTGATAGTCATTGATGAAGAGCACGAATGGACCTACAAGCAGCCGGACAGGTCGCCACGCTATCATGCCCGTGATGCCGCCCTAAAGCTGGCTGAGCTGACCGGGGCTGTGGTTGTTCTGGGCAGCGCCACCCCTGACGTAGAGACCTATTATCATGCTCAAAAGGGCAACTATGGACTGCTTCAGCTCCCCGAGCGGGTTGTCCCCGATGAGCACTCACCCCTGCCTCAGGTTACGGTGGTAGACCTGCGTGAAGAACTCAAGGCGGGAAACAGGAGCATGTTCAGCCGCCCTCTATCTCAGGCAATAGACAGGGTCGTAGCCAGCGGTGAGCAGGCAATTCTATTCCTTAACCGAAGGGGAGCAGCCACCCATGTCCAGTGCCGCAACTGCGGCTTTGTCCTCCGCTGCAACCGCTGTGACGTTCCCCTCACCTATCACTCGGCAGAGGATAACCTGGTCTGTCACCAGTGCAACAACCGAATACCAGTACCAAAGGCATGCCCCCAATGCCTGAGCCGGCGGATAAGGTTTCTCGGCATCGGTACTCAGAAACTGGAACAGGAAACGAGTAATGCCTTCCCAGGAGCCAGACTGCTGCGCTGGGACAGCGACGTTACCCGGCGAAAACACTCCCACCAGGAGCTACTGAACAGGTTCCGTACCCACCAGGCTGATATTCTCATCGGTACACAGATGATAGCCAAGGGGCTGGATTTACCCGAGGTCACCCTGGCAGGTATTATCAGCGCTGATACCGGCCTGAACCTGCCCGACTTCCGGGCCGGGGAGAGAACCTTTCAACTCCTGAGCCAGGTTGCCGGAAGAGCCGGACGCGGTATCCGGGGCGGGAGGGTTATCATCCAGACGTATTCCCCGGAGCACTATGCCATCCAGACAGCCGCCCGGTATGACTACCCGCTCTTCTACAAGAAGGAAATTGCCTACCGGCGCCAGCTTCATAACCCTCCCTTTTGCCGCCTGGCCAGTCTCGTCTATACCCACCCCAACGATGCCATCTGCCAGAGTGAGGCAGAGAGAATGAAACACCTCCTTGCTGAAGAGAGAGATGCCAGAGGAATAGCCGACCTCAGCTTCATTGGTCCGGCGCCGGCACTTATTCACCGCCTGAGAGGCAGGTACCGATGGCAGCTAATACTCCGCGGCTCAGAGCTATCCGCCTTCCTCTCCCGGGTCCCCATCCCCCAGGGCTGGACGGTGGATATTGACCCTGTTGGTCTGTAAGAGTATAGTAATACTGGAGGGGCATAGCGATACCCCATTCTTCACTGAAAGGATAAGGATTATATGACAGCTGTTCCCATCCGGGTGCTGCCTGACCCGGTGCTGAGGCAAAAGTCAAAGCGAGTCCAGACTATCGATGGTTCAATCAAGGCATTGATAGGCAATATGCTGGAGACAATGCACCTGGCTTCAGGCGTGGGACTGGCCGCCCCACAGGTAGGTGTTCTCCTGCGTGTGATTGTTATCGGCATACCGGAGCAGGAAGACATGGCTCTAATCAACCCTCAGGTAGTAAGAAGGACCGGCGAACGCCTGGTAAGTGAAGGCTGCCTCAGTATTCCCGGCTATATCGGGGAGATTGAGCGCGCCGAGTCAGTCACCGCCAAGGGCCGTGACCAGAACGGCAAGGAGATACGTATAAAGGCAAGCGGGCTTCTGGCCCAGGCCCTGGAGCACGAGATAGACCACCTGAACGGGGTGCTATACATTGACTACCTGGATAGCATGGACAGGCTGCGGAAGATTGAGCCAGAGGAAACACAGCTTTAGACAGGGCTCTAAACCTATATGATAAACGACTAGAACATATCGGCACAGGCTGGGCGATATTTAGTGCGCATCACCCTATCCCACAAGCAGACGGCGCTTTCATCGACAAAATCGAGACGCCCCATCCGTGCCGCTTCACTGGCACTGATTTGCCCGAACAACAGCATGGCTAAGGTACTAACTGGCATTACCAGTTGCGGCTCATCACCGGTTCGATTAACGTAGCTTTCATCAGTAGAAGCCTCCAGCTTCCAGCGACCATTATTCCAGGGGCACAGGTCATCACCCACGATTTCGAAGATGAGGGTTCCCCCTTCATCATAACACCGCTGTGTCAGAGCACGCTCCACATCAACAACACGACCCAGTAAGCCGTCGCCTGAGGTCATACGCAGCGTCCGCGGTTCAAGCAGCAGGTGCGGTAGCGGGTCATCAATGGGAACCCGCCCCCAAACTATATTGCTTACCAGGTCCATATTGGCAAAGTAATCCCAGACTGCCCGATAGGCTGATGTTGTAAGCCAGATAAGGTCACGAATAGCGAGCCGCTGCGCCGGCCCAGGCACAGTCTCTAACTGGGGCTGTACGGTATATATCACGTAACCAAGGGGTTCACCCGCCTCCTGATAAACGACCTTATTCAGCTGTGCTCCAGCGGTAGGTGGAGCCAGGACTCCAGCCTGCCACAGCTCTCTTCCGCGATGGAGATACCCGGTCCTGTCAGCCCGGAAACGCCGGTAGAGGTCTACTAAAAGCGGAAAGTCGTCGTCACCTGCCTCACGAAAGGTCCCTCTGGCCGGATACGGCAGTGGGAATTTTAGATACGTGGGGTCAATATTATAGTTGTGCTGTGTAGATACTACACCATATCCGTAACGCTGGTAGATAGCTGCCCGGGAGGCTAAGAGTACGGCAATTGCCCGCTCACCCTCCTCATGAAGAATGTTAAAGTGAGCGGCAGTTACCTTACGTAAATACCCGCGTCGCCGATAGATGGGTAATGTCCCCACACTGGTAACAGCAGCCACGGGGACACCTTCACCATTGAAGCGCATTGTTAATGGCCACGCTCCGTATGAGGTAGCCAGCTTTCCATCCTCGAAAGCACAGAGAGTAAATTCGGGGCGCATACTGACAAAAGAAGCCATTTCCATTACCAGAGAGGTACTGGCAACATGTACGAACTGCTCCATTTCCTCTTCTTTAGCCGGTCGTATCTCCAGTCCCATGCTGATGCCTCCCTCTCAGATACTCAATAGCCCACTGAATCGCGTCCTCTCCCTCAAGCTCAAGCGGGTAGTCCGGCTCTATACCCTGACCCTCAATAATATGACCACCCGGGGTCTGCCAGCGAGCCGTGGTGAGGTACAACCCGGAACCGTCCTGGAGGCGGAAGGGGGTATTGACACTCCCCTTGCCATAGGTTGTGTTACCGGCAACCTCAGCACGGCCATTGTCCTGTAGAGCCCCCGCCAGCAACTCACTGCCGCTGGCGCTATAGCTATTCACCAGAACAATCATAGGCAGGTCAGTACGTACACTCTTACGCTCTACCGATGTAGCCGTCTTTTTCCCCTCATTATCCACCATATAGAAGATTGTGCCGTCCTCCAGAAAGCGGCTGGCTACATTAACCACTGTGGACAGCACACCGCCTGGATTGCTGCGCAGGTCAAGGATGATGCCGGTAGCTTCTCCCCGATTTATCTCCTTCAGCACTGAGGTCAGCTCACTATCGGTAAGCCCGCTAAAGTTGGTGATTTTGATGTAAGCGATGTCCTCTCTCATAGTAAAGATTACAGAGGGTATCTCTATTTCAGCCCTGACTATCTCAATCTCCTCAGGCTCAGTCTCACCCTGGTGAAGAACCAGCAGGCTGACCCTGGTTCCCTCGGGACCGCGAATATTGAGCACGGCTTCCATCAGGCTCATCTCCAGGGCATCCTCGCCATCAATCTCCAGGATTACGTCCCCCGCCCTGATACCCGCCTTGTCCGCCGGAGAGCCATCAATAGGGGCAATAATCGTCAGATTTCCGTCTTCCTTCCCCACATAGGCACCAATGCCCTCAAACTTGCCCTCCCAGTGGCTCAGGCTAAGCTCATAGGTCTCAGCCTCCAGATAAGCACTATGGGGGTCGTCCAGTGCCGCCACCATACCCCTGATAGCCCCCGCGGCTAGTACCCCGGTATCCACTTTGTCGGGCTCCACATAATCCGTAAGTATGATACCCCATGCCTCTTTCACGACCTCCAGGGCATGCTCCGGGCCCGTGGCAGCCCCGCGTTGCAGGGCACAGCCAGCCCCAAAAGCCAGGGCAAGGCTCACCAGCACTGCCAGCCCTATCACTCCAATCTTTATCTTCTTTGACATCGGCCTCACTCTCCATCTAAAGCAATATATATAAATAAGGTAGACTACAGCGGACTGGGACATTCATTCCCGGGCTTACTTCAACCATCATAGAATTTTGATACGAAAGGGGTCGCCATCTCAACCTGAAGGAGTAACGCAGTGCCGTTACACAAAAAATGGGCCAAGTAAACCTGTAAGCCGAGTTCTGTACTCCGATATATCGGAGCGGTGACCATCTATCTAGCCCTGATGTTACCACCAGGGTCAAGCGACCAACCCGGGGACTGGGCCGGGCATCCTCTTCGTCCCTCTATTTGGTCTTGCTCCAGATGGGGTTTACCCAGCCGGCTGGTCACCCA
>CAZEBT010000039.1:0-10804 GCA_964510485.1 uncultured Dehalococcoidales bacterium
CTAACAGTGCTGGTGGAGGCGGAGAGGTGCGCCGTGCGGGGATACACCAACATCTGTAACCTGACCGCGGGCAGGGACCACCGTACCTATGACCTGGCGCAGGCGATACTCAACGAGGAAGTAGAGCATGAATCATGGTTCTCAGAATTCCTGGGCGAGGGCCCTTCCGGTCACTTCCTGCGTCGCGGTGATACTTCCCCCTTCGTGTCCAAGTTTCTGAAGTAAGGTCACAATAAGGCACAGTCCTTACCCGGGAAGTTCCAAGATGATACATTTCTTTCAAGGCCTTCCCCCGGTGGTACAGGCGCTTCTGGCGACATGCTTTACCTGGGCAATGACAGCCCTCGGGGCATCAGCCGTATTTACGACCAGGGATATAAGCCCAAGGGTACTGGATGCGATGCTCGGTTTTACCGGCGGAGTAATGATTGCTGCCAGTTACTGGTCACTGCTGGCCCCGGCTATTGAGATGTCAGCAGGCAAGGCTATACCGGCGTGGGTACCGGCGGTTGCAGGTTTTTTGTTGGGGGGTATATTCCTGCGGGGTATTGATAAGGTGCTGCCTCATTTGCACCTCGGCTTCAGCACCGAGGAAGCTGAGGGGGTCAAGTCAAGCTGGCAACGAAGCACCTTGCTCATCCTTGCCATAACACTGCACAACATCCCGGAGGGTCTCGCCGTCGGGGTAGCCTTCGGGGCTCTTGCCGCCAGTCTACCCTCGGCTACCCTCGGAACAGCTACTGCCCTAGCCATCGGCATCGGCATTCAGAACTTCCCCGAGGGGCTGGCGGTCTCAATGCCCCTTCGCCGCGAGGGGATGTCCCGCCGGAAAAGCCTCTGGTACGGGCAACTATCGGCAATTGTTGAGCCTGTCGCCGGTGTTGCTGGAGCCGCTGCCGTTATTATCGCCCAGCCTATTCTGCCATATGCCCTGGCTTTCGCCGCCGGTGCCATGATATTCGTTGTGATTGAGGAGGTAGTCCCGGAAGCCCAGCGGGGCGGCAATACAGACTTAGCCACCATGGGCGGGATGGTCGGGTTTGCGGTAATGATGCTACTTGATGTGGCTTTTGGTTCGTAGAAAGTGACTTACTCTGAAAAGAAGGTTTTCACGAAGGAAGAACTAAAGAAATATAATAGCAGCCGTGGCCCGGCATATATTGCCCTTGATGGCAGGGTGTACGATGTCTCACAGAGCTTTCACTGGAAAGGGGGCATTCATCAGGTTATGCATCGCGCCGGATTAGACCTGACCGAGGCACTGAAGCAGGCTCCCCACGGCCGTGATGTTTTAGATAGATTCCCTGTCATGGGTGAACTGCTGGACTCCTGAGTGAGTCCAACGCTAATTATCGGGGTTATTGGGAAACCAGGGGATACTCCAATACTGGAGACCTGGATAAAGCCTTCTTTGAGAAGTGAAAAACATAGTGCTCCAGCCGCATTTTCCTATCTTGAAAACCTAACGCAATTTGTCATACAATCACTTAGGCACCTCATTGGCAGAAATGCCGCAATGCCTGGGGGCCCCCTGAGTTAGCAGGTGCTACAACAGGTGGGGACAGCCCCCCCCCAAGCACACGAGCCCACAATAGACCCTGGTAACCTTTGTACCGCCTGGTGCTACAGCCTTTAAAGAAGGAGGCTTCTGCGATAAAGAGGAGGACGTTCCCCAGAATATACTTCGGATGGTGGATGAACCTGGTTACCGGGGTCTTTTCTGGTCTGGGGCACGGGTTTTATACATACGGAATCTCAGCACTCTTCAAGCCTATTGCCTCCGACCTGAGCCTGAGCCGAGCAGCCACATCATGGGCTACGGGAATCGGCAGATTGCAGGGTGGCCTTGAGTCTCCGATTACAGGCTGGCTTAGCGATAAATTCGGGCCGAGATGGCTCATCATTATCGGCCTCTGCTTCATCAGTACCGGCTTAGTGCTGATGAACTTCGTCGCATCTGCCTGGGCTTACTACATAGTCTGGGGCATGATAATTGGAATCGGAACCAACATGGCCCTGACTATTGCCGTCGACAAGGCACTAATTGACTGGTTCGTAAGAAAGAGGGGGCTGGCCTTCGGCATACGATTCATGATCATCGGCATTGGTGGGGTGATAGTGCTGCCAATCGTCACATGGCTGGTAACAACCCAGGGCTGGCGAATGACCTGCCTGATATGGGCAGCGGTAATGTTTGCCGGAATACCCCTCTCATGGGCATTTGTCAGGCAGAAGCGCCCGGAATACTACGGACTACTCCCTGACGGAGCCACGGTTGAGACAGGTTCTGGAACAGACATAGACACCATGCTGGATATGGGTGTGGAGTATGCTACCGATTTCCAGGAAACCGAGTTCACCCTGAGGCAGGCAATGAGAACACCAGCCTACTGGATGATAGTCATGTCCTGGGTATGCGCATCGTCGGTTCTGGGAGGCTTCAATGTTCATGTCATCCCCTTCCTCACCGACATGGGCATTGACCAGACCATAGCCAGCGGTATGATGGCAATGATGGTCTTCTTCACTATCCCGGCGAGGTTCTTTGGCGGGTTCCTTACCGACCACATCAGAAAGGACCGCCTGCAGTTTCTAGTTGCCGGAGCATTTCTACTTCAAACCATAGGGATTACTGCTTTCCTCTTACACCAGACTATACCTATGGTATACGTCTTACTGGTCCTGTATGGACTTGGCAGCGGGGCACCCACACCCTTGCGCCTCTCGCTGGTGGGACGTTACTTCGGGCGAAAGGCCTTTGCATCCATTCAAGGAACAGCCATGCTTTTCGGCGCGCCAATAGCACTTCTAGCCCCGGTCTATGCTGGCTGGGTACATGACACAACCGGGAGCTATATAACCGCCTACGGCGTATTCGCGGGAATGGCTGCCTTTGCTGCATTCCTTATGTGCCTGGTCCGACCCCCCAAACCGCCAGCCACGGTCACTGATATCCGCAGATTCATATAAGAAAATGCGCCCGTATTAGAAGCATGTAAGCCTGGAACCTGATGGACTAGGGAATCACATCCATGCCTTCCCAGGCGTCCAGTTCTTCACGATACGGGTCCACCTCTATTCGGCACGGAACGTCCAGGAGCATGGTTGCCCGGTTGTCAATAGTATAGGGCTCCCACTTTGGAATCCCAGGGTGGCTGGGGTCCCCGCTACGGGCGAAGGCAGCCCACGCCCCGCTCACTGCTGCCGCCAGCTCGTGTTTATCAGGACGGTCGCCAACCATGGGCACATCGTCGGTATTGTCAAACACGAACGGTATCTCAAGAGCATGGCCTGCCTTCAAGAGACCACCGAGGAAATCGGATTGATAGGTAAACAGGTACATATAGACCGGAGCGGTGCCAACTGCCAGCTTACGCTCCACGAGTTTGATGCACCCTATACGCCTGTCTTCACTCACAATCCCGATTAGCAGGTCCCAGGGGGTGGCATCAGGCCGTGTCCTCTTGTAGACACCCAGTATGCTCTCCATCCGGTCGCCAAGTAAAGGTTTCAGGCGTTTGCGCAGCTCTGATTCTTCAAGCCGGCGGCGCCGTGGGTCACGAGCCAGGAAGAGTGCCAGTTCGTCCCGGTTGGTCCCTATCAGGAGGTCTACATCCGCCGATGTTGGCGCAGCCACAGGGTCAAATGGATGGGCGGGGAGATAATGACCATCCACTACCGGTGCCAACTGCATGACAGCCCTGCCGCCCATCACACTGGCGCTGGGTCCTTCCGGCGCAATCATGGTCACGACATCCAGTATCTGCTGTGCCGGCAGCTCCTGGAGCTTCCCTATCTGGTCTGCCTTAATATCCAGCTTTGCCAGCAGGCGTTCCGCCAGGTCTGTGGCATCCTCAGGCTCTTTGCCCTGCAGCCCCGGGCTACTCTGAATAATAGCACGATGAAACAGCCCTTTTGCCGAGGGCATAGCCATCATTACGCTGACCTTCCTGCCGCCGCCGGACTCACCGAAGATTGTTACATTGCCGGCATCGCCGCCAAAGGCTTCAATGTTGTCCCGCACCCACTCAAGGGCAAGCACGGCGTCCAGCATTCCAGACAGACCCGAGCTGGCATACTCTTCACCGGCTATCTCTGCCAGGTATAGGTAGCCGAAGACATTTAGCCGGTGGTTGATTGTCACCACGACCACGTCACCACGTCTGGCGAGGTTGGCGCCGTTGTACATCGTCTCCGAACCGGCACCCTGCGCATAGCCACGACCATGCAGCCACACCATAACCGGACGCTTTCCACCATCACCTACACCCTGTGTCCACACATTCAGTACCAGGCAGTTCTCACTCTGGGGCAGTAACCTGATATGCCCCTCTGAACGGGCAAGTGAGTAAGGCCGGGCCTCGTCAACCAGCGTTCCTGTCTGCGGGCATATTGGACCGTAGTCGCCGGCGTACCGTACACCTGTCCACGGCTCAACCGGTAGCGGTGGCAGGAAACGACGTTTACCGCCGGTCGGAGCACCGTACGGCACACCCTTGAAGGCGTAAACATCCCGCTCCATAAAACCGGCAATGTTCCCCGCAGTTGTTTCTACTATAGTTGCGTCCATAACTTAGTCCTTCCCACTGATATCTGACAATGCTTGATAACGCTGCTATTTTGTGACTTTTACGCAGACCTTGTCAAATATTCCCCGGAAACAAGGGGAGTCTGTGGTAATGAGTGAACGAGGCACTAAAACATTCACCCTGCTCAAGAATGAGGGAGACAACAATCAGGAATAGAAGGATAACGCTACCACCGGGCCGGTGGCACAGGCCATTACCGGTGTGAACGGCGTCAAATAGACCTCGGCGCAGTCATAACGGGACGTAGCCAGATCTCTGAGTTCCTCACCGGCTTCAATACGGTCAGTGTAATGAACCAGAAGATGTACCGGCTTGCCGGAATCAATATAATCCCCTATCATATCAGCCAGCTTGACCATGGCTTTGCGCGACCCCCTGACCCTTCCCAGTGACTCAACAAACCCTGTTCCGCTGACCATGCCAATGATTGGTTTCACACTAAGCACCTCGCCGATATAGGCTACCTTAGGTGCCCGGCCAATCTTGATCAGGTACTTTAGAGTGTCCATGGCAACAAAGAACTTTACCCTTGGAACCATGCTCTCAGCTACCTGTACGACCTCAGCCAGGCTCTTACCTGCCCGGGCAGCCCGGGCTGCCTCCAGGACAACGAAGCCCAGGGCACCGGTAGCGGTCTTGCTGTCAACAATCTCAATATTCAGGTTGGGGTGCTCCGACTTGACTATCTCCCTGGCCTGTAGTGCCGCCTCATTGACAGTGCTGAGTACCTTGGAATAATGGATACACACGATATCACTGGTAGACCTGCTCAGCTCAGTGAAGGCGGTGACAAAAGCGCCCGGGCTGACAGAACTCGTGGTGGGCATTTCCTTCGCATTTTTAAATAAGTGCCAGAATTCATCGGCGGTGATGTCCACCTGGTCAAGGTAAGCCCTGCCATCAATAGAAAAACCAGCCGGTGCGACTTGTATGTCGTACTCCTTAACCAGCTCCGGTGGCAGGCAACTTATGCTGTCGGTTACAATACCCACTCCAGACATGGTATCCCTCCCTCAGTAATCTATATCACTCCACCGTCAATGCAGATAACCTGCGCTGTTATATATCCAGCCTGCTCACTGGCGAGAAAGGCCACCAGTTCAGCCACATCCTCAGGCTTGCCGAAGCGCTGTAGCGGGATACGGGACAGAATAGCGTCCTGAGTATCCTGAGGTAGCCTGTCGGTCATCTCGGTAGTAATGAATCCGGGGGCTATGGCATTTACGGTTATGTTTCTCGAACCGACCTCCCGAGCCAGACTCTTGGTAAAGGCAATCAGCCCTCCCTTGGCTGCCGAGTAATTAGTCTGCCCTGAATTTCCTACCACCCCGGCCAGAGAAGAAATATTTATGATGCGACCCCACCAGTTGTCCATCATGTAACGCAGGGCAAACTTGGCGCACAGGTAGGCACCGCGAAGATTGGTATTCATGACCTCATCCCAGGCTTCGTCGGGCATACGGAGCAAGAGGTTATCCTTCACGATACCGGCGTTATTTACCAGTATGTCAATCCTGCCCCACCTCCGGGCGACCTCACGGGTCATGGCACGGACCGCCGTGGCATCAGCCACATCTGCCCTGACCAGCATAGCCTCTCTGCTCTTACCCTCAATCTCTCCGGCTATACTCCTGGCCTGCTCATCGCTGGTCAAATAATTGATGGCTACCCTTGCCCCCAGAGCGGACAGCCTGAGGGCGATGGCTCTGCCTATCCCCCTTGATGCACCGGTTACCAGTGCTACCCTTCCCTCCAGAGAATCCATTGTTTTCCCTCTATTCAGGGCGTTTTATGATGAGACAGCAGTTCTGTCCACCCATGCCAAAAGAATTTGAAAGACATACGTTTACCGCCTGGTGGCGAGCCTTATTAGGGACGTAGTCAAGGTCACAGTCAGGGTCAGGGGTCTCGTAGTTGACAGTAGGCGGGATAATGCCGCTCCGGACGGTCATGACGGCAGCTACTGCCTCAGCAGCCCCGGCCGCACAGGCGAGGTGTCCTATCATGGACTTGTTGGAGCTTATTGGTATCCTGTAAGCCCTCTCGGCAAAGACTATTTTAATGGCTCTGGTCTCAGCGACATCGTTAAGCTTGGTGCTGGTGCCATGCGCATTGATGTAGTCAACCTCATCCGGCGAGACACCGGCATCCCTGATAGCCGTAGCCATTGCTACCGCCTGTTGCTCAGCATGTGGCGCCGTTTCGCTATAGGCATCAAATGACCAGCCTGTTCCCGCCAGCTCGGCCAGAATGGGGGCACCACGCCCCCGCGCATGCTCATAGCTCTCCAGTATCAGTACGCCGGCTCCCTCCCCAAAAACAAAGCCGTCTCTGTTGAGGTCAAAGGGACGGGAAGCCTTTTGCGGGTCTGGCTCCCCGGATAGAGCCCCCAGGCGTCCGGTAGTCGCTATTGCTACCGGGCTGATATTCGCCTCAGCACCACCAGCCATCACAACGTCAGCATGGCCCAGGCGAATATGGCTGGCGGCTGTCCCCAGTGCGTCGCTGCCGCTGGCACAGGCACTGTTCAGACTGGTATTTACCCCCCTGGCGCTAAACTCCAGGCCAACCTGTGCCGTGACCATGCTGGGTGCGACCTTGGTCACCAGCAGAGGGTCAATCCTCATGGGCCCTCTTTTCCTGATGACCTCACCCTGCTCAGCAAGCAGCGAGGTCATACCACTGGTAGCCAGCACCACACCCACCCTTTCAGGTCTCTCACGAGACATATCCAGATGGGCCGATTCCAGAGCCATTTTGGCAGCTGCTATGGCAAACTGGGTGCATCGGCCAGTGCGGTCAACTCGCTTGATATGCATATAGTTCTCGGGGTCAAAGCCCTTAACCTCGGCAGCTGTCCTGACAGGATATGAGCTGGCGTCAAACTGCGTTATCAGCCCAATTCCAGACCTGGCGTTGATTAGCCCCTGCCAGTAGTCATCAACAGTCAGTCCCAGAGGTGTAATGGCACCAAGTCCAGTAACCACCACTCTACGGTCTGCCATGTTCGTCCCCTTGCTTATCCTCCCGGGCAGTTGGGCTAATGGGAGACAGTGATAACCCGCCATCAATGACGATAATTTGACCCCTTATCATGATTGAATCATCGCTGCAGAGAAAGGCAACCACGCTGGCAATATCTTCCTGCCTGACCATTCTTCCTGCTGGTGTGGTCTGCCAGGATGACTCTGCCAGACCCTGGTCAGCGACATACATCCTGAGTGCCTCGCTCTCCACAGCAGACGCCGACACCCCGTTAACGCAGATTCCTTTTGGTGCCAGCTCGATTGCCAGATAGCGGGTGAGTGCCTCAAGGGCAGCCTTTGACACCCCTACCGCAGTGTAAATAGGCCAGACCATCCGGGCACCCAGGCTGGATATGCTGACTATCTTACCCCCGTTTTTCATTAACCTGGCGGCTCTCTGCACACACAGTAAGAATGCCCTGGCATTTATATCCATCGTCCAATCCCAGCCTCTGTCGTCCAGTTCAAGGGCAGTGCGTGCCACCCCGGAAGCGGCATTGTTGACAAGTATGTCAAGCCTGCCGAACCTGGTCTCTATCTCGTCAAACATTCTACCTATCTGCTCAGGCTCACCAACATTGGCTTTTATGGTGCAGGCGGTGACCCCCTTTCCCTGAGCCTCCTGCGCAGTAAGCTGGGCAGTACTCCGCTTGCGGAAGTAGTTGATAACGACGTCAGCCCCCTGTTCAGCCAGCTTCAGCGTTATGGCTCGGCCGATGCCGCGGGAGCCACCGGTTACTAAAGCAACCCTACCTTTGAGGGGCACAGGGTTCCCTGCTGACTGGTTCAACTTCTACCCCTTTTCGCCTACCTTACGTTCTACATAGCTGACAAATCCCGCCACATCAGTAACGTTTTGCAGCTCGTCCTCATCCAGCTCAATATCATAGGCATCTTCCACCGCCACCAGAATTTGCACTATATCAAGGGAATCGGCACCAAAGTCCTTAAAAGTGGCCGCAGGTCCAAAATCCAAGTCTGGTTTACGCAGAATCCTGGCTGCTATACTCTTTACTGTTTCTTCTACTGTCATTTTCAGCTCCTTCGTCCGTTTATCCCGTTGGATATTTAAATGCCGGGTATTTCCAGCTTGCGCCGCGCGGCTGCCAGCTCCGCTTTCAGTGAACCTACCAGGTCACGCTCCACAGCCAACTTCGCCTGACCTATTGCCCTGGTAATTTCCCCGTGCCGGCTGCGACCGTGAGATACGCAGGCTACACCATCCACTGCCCACAGCGGTCCTCCCCCGACGGCGTCAGCGGTGTTGGTGGCCAGTAGCAGACTGTCAGTTATTTCTTTTACCTCGCCCTCCGGCAACCTGCCGCCGAGCTTATCTTTAAGCCACTGGCAGATATTTCTGCCCAGAGCCTCACCGAATTTCACCACAATATTGCCCACAAAGCCGTCACAGATAACTACATTGGCACGGCCAGACGGTATATCGTAGCCCTCCACGTTACCGATGAAATTGAGCCCACACTTCTGGAAAAGCGGATAACTCGCCTTGACCTGCTCGTTCCCTTTACCCTCTTCAGCACCAATGCTGAGGAGGGCTACGGTAGGGTTCTGAATATTTAACATCTTTTGAGCATACACAGTGCCCACAATGGCGAAATCAAGGAGCTGATGTGGCTGGCAGTCCACGTTGCTCCCGAGGTCCATCATTACAGTGTTCGGGGCAAAGCCCAGGAAGGCACCGCCGGCGACAGGGCGGGATATTCCTTCCAGAGTACCCAGAATATAGAGCGCCGAGGCGACAACCCCGCCAGTAGGCCCGGCACTGACAACCGCATCCGCCTTTCCGTCTTTGACCAGCCTGGTGGCGACTACAATGGAAGAATTCGGTTTCCTGCGCAGAGCATAGGCCGGGGGTTCACCCTCCAAGAGGTACTCGCTCGTATGGACAAGCTCTATGTCCAGGCCCGAGCGGTCATGCCTGGCTAGCTCTTGCTCCATTGTCTCCACTGGGCCAACAAGCGCAATGCCAACACCATACTCCCTGGCAGCATCAACTGCTCCCCTGACAATCTCCGCAGGGGCGTGGTCGCCACCCATACCGTCAACAGCGATTTTCATCGGTCTTCACCCTCACTTTCGCCTCTCCCGTAATTATAGGGTCGCCATTCTGGTTTGTGCAGAGTACATCACAACTAATCAGGTCCTGGCCCTGACCTCTCTCTACCCCGATTATCGTACCACCTGCAGTTATGGTGTCACCAGGACGGGCAGGGCTCCTGAACCTTACATTAATGCTGCCGCCGGAGAGCCAGTTTCGGCCGAAGGCAGCGGTCATCATCTGCGAAACATAGGCCAGAATCAGCATTCCGTGGGCGATTGTACCCCCAAGGGGTGTCCTGGCAGCATAGTCGGGGTCTATATGGATAGGATTAAAATCCCTGCTAGCCCGGGCATAAAGGTCTATACTCTCCTGCGTAATAACCTTCTCTATCCCGGGCAGGCTCACTCCCCTATCCAGCTCGGATAATTGCACTTCCGTCTCCGTTGTGGCTCTTTGCTCTAGGTTTGCCCCGGCAGTATAAAGCTGCTTGTCCCGACCAGCACAGGTTCCCGCTTATTATTGAGTACCCTGAGTTCAATAGTCAGGAGATGAAGCTCCCCCCGCTTCCGGTTCCTGATTACCCTGGCATGACTGGTTGTCGTATCACCGGTATTTACGGTGTTTATAAATTCCAGCTCCTGAGAAACATGTATTGCCCCTGAAGGTAGTGATATAGAACGGGATAATGCTGCCATGGCAAGAGCAGCTACTGCCATCGGCGGAACTACTTTAAGATTTTGATACAGGCTACTGCCTTCGTCAACCGCCCGAAGGTAGACGGCTACCATTGAAGAATCCGTTTGATGGCTGGCCGGAGGGAATTCATAGCCAGGTTCTAATTGACCGCAGTCAATCTTTTGCAGCTCCGTCTCCTTACACCCTCTGATAACTCAGAAAAGTTACCGGACTTTCTATACATAGAACATCTAGGTATTAATTAACAGAAATAATAACAAGCGGCACAACCTTTGTCAAGAGATAGATTTATGGGTTCTTTTCGGGAATAATTGATACTGGTTTCTAGCCCATTTTGTCTTCCTGTAAAAGGGGAGTCGGAGTAAAACTCCAACGAATGCAGGGAGTTTAAGAGGGGCTTCGCCCCTCTTTCTAATATCTTTCCCCCTTCCCCT
>CAZEBT010000040.1:0-10800 GCA_964510485.1 uncultured Dehalococcoidales bacterium
TCGCAGGCACATTTACTGAAGTTACATTTGATAATATCGTGGTCACTGAGCCATAGATTAGAACTGTTCTGGACAATGCTGCGGTTAGGCGAACGGCACTTTAAAGGTTAAATATATTGACAAAAACCCTCAATCAGTAATAGGATGCCATCAGGAGGCGAAACGCCAAATCTGCTGGTGGGAGGTGAAGTCGGGACATGTTAGTCAAGATAAAATGCCCTGAATGTGATACTGATGGCAGTTTTTCTCTGGCTGACCCGGTCTATGAGGGACCGTACCGCTGCTGGAAATGCAGGGCATTGTTCTCCATCGAAATGAAGAACGGCAAGCTCGAGTCTATGGAGTCGATTACTGAGGAGGAATTCAATCGCCAGATGGAGATACAGGCAATGAGAGCCAGGTATAAAAAGCAGTAGTTAATGAGCATCAGGCGGACAGGTTACCAGAGATAAAAAACGTGATAACAGGGAGGGCATCATGCCGGTAGTTATCGTTGAGATGTGGGAGGGGCGCACCATTGAGCAGAAGAAGCAGCTTGTTGAGGGGATAACCTCTTCATTTGTCCGGATTGGTGTTCCTCAGCAGGCGGTGCATGTTGTCATCAAGGATAACCCCAAGCACAACTGGGCAATCGGGGGTAAGCTCGCCTCGGAGCCGTAATGGACAGGGCACCGGCAATATGGTTTAATTGATTCTGGATATATTGGGAAGGAGGAGGCTATGGACTCTGGCGCTCTACCGCTAATAATATCGCTGGTGGTAGTGCTATTGTTGTTTTACCTTCTCAGGCGGCGTGGGGGGAGCGTGAGACGACGTCCTGAGCTTGTGCAGAGCCTGATTTATGAAGTGAGGCTTAATCTGGCATTAGTGGATGCCTTTCACCTGCGGGAGAAGCCCAGAAGATTCGAGTCGACACACTGGCATTTAAACAGGGATGGGCTTGATTTTCTTGAGGAGTCGCTACAGAGTACGCTGTCCCAGGTTTTTGGTATGATTGAAGACTTCAACCAGCAGATTAAGGCTGCCAAGAAGTCTAAGATGCTCGACCATTTGAACCTCAATGTAGATAGGCTAAAGGAGCCTCTTGCCGCGAGCAAGAAGGGGCTTGAGGACTGGCTTGAAGAACACACCGGGCATAGAGAGCTTCCTCCAAAATACCCCACCCTGTTTGGTTCTCTATTTGGTGAGTGGTAGACTCATCTGGCAGAAGGCTTTCTGGTTTTCAGAGAGAAGGACAACGGGATTTCCCCATACTAGGCACGGGCTTCCTTGAGTTGTTTAATACGCGTCTGAAACTGGGCTGACGAGATATCTTCGGTGGACATCAATATGCCGTCTTCCTTGTTGTCGGTGTAGTAACCCCGGCGCAAGCCGACCTGCGTGAACCCGTACTTGGAATAGAGTTTCTGGGCAGAGGTGTTTGATACACGAACTTCAAGGGTAATGCTACCAGCCTTAAGCTCGGTAGCCATCTCTATAATGGATATCAGTAGCAGCTCTCCTATTCCCTGCCGACGGTGTTCTTCCCGCGCCGCGATAGTGGTTATATGGGCTTCATCAGCCATAATCCAGAAACCGGCAAAGCCGAGGATGTGGTGTGCCTCTTTTGATTGCCGCTGGTTGGTGGTGAGAGGGTGGCGGCCAAATAGCCTCTTAACACTGGATACCAGCCCGCCGGGACCTTTTCCTGGAGAGACCTCTACCTCCGGGCTGTCAACAGTTCTCTCTGAATCGCAGGCTACAATATAGTGGGCTAACCAGTTTTCCAGTTCACGCCTGAAGTTAGGCGGTGGCCATTCGGTGGGAAAGGACTCACGGTCAATCTCAACAACTTGGGCAATATCTTCCCGGTGCATCGGGCGCACATAAACGGACACGGCTAAATCTCCCCGGGGAGTTCTGGCTACCCTGTTTATTTTAGCACATTCACTCCCTGACGGCAGGGACAGCCCTTGCCCCCACCTGTTCAGGGCGTGTACGGCGAGTCTTTATCTGAAACCTATCCTTTTGTAGTTTACCTCGTTATACTATATGCACGGGGTAATACCGGAATTGCGGCTAGACCCGTTAAAGGATGGTAAAAGCCCAGGGTTTAGCTGGCGGGGGTTATCTGGTGCAAGATGAGCAGGGCCTTGCCCAAAGAGCGCAAAAGGGAGATAAAGAGGCTTTCGCCCGATTATATGAGGCCCATTTCGATAAGATTTATCGCTATACGCTTCTCAGGGTAGAGAATAAGGCGGAGGCTGAGGATATGACCCAGCAGGTCTTCGTCAGGGCATTTGAGTCTATTCCATCCTACAGGTGGAAGGGGGTACCCTTCTCCGCCTGGCTGTTTCGTATTGCTCATAACCTGGTGATTGACCACGTTAGAAAAAAGAAAAGAAAGCCTGCCGTTTCCTTTGATGAATCGCTGGCGGCCAGTGACAGCGACCCGCAGATGGAGGTTGAGCGCCAGCTGGATATTGAGCAGCTAACATCAGCTACCCGGCGCTTAACTGAGGCGCAGCGTGAAGTAGTTAGCCTGCGTTTTGCCGGCGGGCTGTCTGTTGCTGAGGTGGCTAAGGTTATGGGGAGGAGCGGGGGGGCTGTGAAGGCGTTACAGCATAGCGCCATTGTTACCCTGCGCAGGGTGCTGCTGGCAGGAGAGAGTAGTGAAAAGGGATAAGAAGTTTGCCAATATTCTGGATGAGTGCCTGCAACGCTTACTGGTAGAGGGTGAGACCGTAGAGCGGTGTCTGGAGAGATACCCGGAGCGCGCTGCTGAGCTTGAGCCACTGCTCAAGACAGCGGTGACTGCCAGCCGGGCGTTGCTTGTCCAGCCCGACTCTGAGTTCAGGGCGAGAGCCAGATACCAGCTTCACTCACTTTTTGAGAAGGTGCAGCCGAAAAGGCGAGCACCATTACTGGTCTGGCAACCGCGGTGGGCGCTGGTAGTGGTGGTGCTCCTTGCCGTGGTGGTGGTCGGGGGCGGCACAGTGGTGGCTGCTGACAACACCATGCCCGGTAACCCGCTCTATCCGGTCAAGCTGACGACAGAGCGGGTGAGGTTGACGCTGACCCCCTCGGATGTGGGTAAGGCAGAGCTGTACACTGCACTGGCAGATAGAAGGGTGGCTGAGATAGCCTACATGGCTAATAAGGGCAGGACCCGGATGGTGGAACTGGCTGCTCAGCGGCTCAGAGAGCACCTGGCAGAGATGAACAGGCTGTCCCTGGGCGAAAAAGCGGCGACGAAGGCAGCGGATAAACCGGTACGGGTACAGCAGGGGCAAATAGCTAAGGGTAGTGGACCTGTCTATGCACCGGACAATGCTCGAGCCAGGCTCAGGGTTGTCCTGCGACAGAAGGCTATTAACCATCCGGCTAAACTCCGCGCTATTCTGAAGCTGGCCCCGGCATCGGCAAAGCCGGCTCTAAGTCAGGCGATTGCTGTATCGGTTGCCAGTTATGAGAAAGCGCTCAAGGATTTGGATTAGGCACAGGACGATTTTCAGCGAATATCTCCAGTAATTACTAACCAGTTGAGGACTTTTCCGTTATATACAGTAAAGGGAGGTAACCGGCAATGTATAAAAGAATAAAGATTATAGTTCCCGTAGTGGCAGCAATGCTTGTGCTGTCAATAGTAGGTGGTACCGCTATCGTGATGGCGCAGGATGATGAGACAGCACCGGGTGTGCTTGATGAGGAACTTACTGACGCTCTGAAGGCGGCGCTGGACAATGCTGTAAGTGAGGGACTTATTACTCAGGAGCAGGCAGCGCAGATAAAGGAGAGGTGGGAGCAGGCTGGAGGGGTGAGAGGCAGGATAGGGCTGGGGCTGATGTTCAAGCGGATGCTGGGCATGGACGAAGAAGAGCTTGATGAGTATCTGGAAGAGCTGATTGGCGAAGAGAAGATAGATGAGGAGCAGGCGGCGCAGATAAAGGAGAGGTGGGAGCAGGCGAGAGGCAGGATAAGGCTGGGGCTGATGTTCAAGCGGATGCTGGGCATGGACGAAGAAGAGCTGGACGAGTATCTGGCGGAGTTGATTGGCGAAGAGAAGATAGATGAGGAGCAGGCGGCGCAGATAAAGGAGAGGTGGGATAGCCGACAGGAGACCCAGGATAATGTGTCTCTCCGGGGCCGCGTCTCGCGAGCCTTACGTGGCGGGCAAATTCTCAAGCTACGTAGAGGGATACAACAGAGGCTACAGCTACACGAGTGGGCTGATTAGCCCTGCCTTTTAGCCACCGTTAGAACTAACTGAGGCAGCCCCGGATAGGGGCTGCCTCCTATTTTAGCCATATGCCTCTGCCCGCATCCCTTGCTTCCGCTTCCATCTCCTTTAGATAGTCCTGGTATTTGGTATCGGGAGGGTAGGCTCTGGCCCGGGCAAGCCCCTGTCTTACCAGTTCGGCGTTGACAAATATGTCACCAGCATAGACATACCTCAGTAGCCGGCCATATTTGTCTGTTTCAGATACATCCCGTTCCAGGTGGACCTCTTTGCCTTCTACCAGTTTGCGGTTAGTCTGCCACGCTTCCATGCCGAAGGCTTCCACTTGGGGGTGAACCTCCGGCGTATCAATACCGATATACCTCACCTCATACCCACCTTCTATGGCAA
Organism: uncultured Dehalococcoidales bacterium; assembly: GCA_964510485.1. Classification (GTDB taxonomy): domain Bacteria; phylum Chloroflexota; class Dehalococcoidia; order Dehalococcoidales; family Fen-1064; genus CAZEBT01. Next base: position 4,610 of record CAZEBT010000040.1, read on the forward strand.
TGGTATCGCCATCAACCACTTTGATAACCCTGGCACTATCCGGCGGCGGGATACAGCCACAAGGGGATACAAGAAGGAAAAAGACAAGGGCTAAAAGGCAGAGTGTTTTAGTCATTTGAGCCAGTATACTCGCTTCTGAGTATCCCGTAGACTTCCATGTCCTCGAACTTACCCCATTTCTTGATATGCTGTCGCAAAAGTCCTTCGTGTTTCATGCCGATTTTCTGCATCACTCTTCCAGAGGCAGGATTACGTGTCATGTGTATGGCATGAATCCTGCTTAGTCCCAATACCTCAAATCCGTACTGTAGAGTTGCCCGAGCAGCCTCTGTACAGTAACCATCGTTCCAGTACGGCTTTCCGATCCAATAGCCTAATTCGGCGTTTTCATATTCTTTGTTTATACCTAAGCCCATACCGCCAATGAGAAACCCCTGCTCACGATGAACGATGGCAAATTGAACCCGTTCTCCCTTACCGAAGGCCTTCTGGTGCGTCCCTATCCACTCCTCTGCCATACCATCTTCATATGGGTGGGGTATACGCAGTGTTGTCGAAGCAATATCCCGTTCACCGATAAGTCGCTGCAGTTCCTGAGCATCATCCATGCTAAAAGGTCTCAGTATAAGGCGCTCTGTTTCAATTGTGGGTCGTTCACTCATGGGGCGTACCTTAGAAATATCTAACTGTTTGGTAAGTGAGTCTGAACGGACTTCCTTACCACAAGCTTGCCTGCGGCGGCTTCTCTTTGTTGTACTCCCGGCCGAGGTGCTGGTATGCCAGCGGGGTGGCTAACCGACCGCGCGGGGTCCGCTCCAGGAAGCCCAGTTGCAGAAGGTAGGGCTCATAGACGTCGGTAATGGTGTCCGCCTCCTCGCTGATGGCGGCAGCAATGGTGTCCAGCCCCACCGGACCGCCGTTAAACTTGTCGATGATGGTGCTCAGCACCTTACGGTCCAGCTCATCCAGGCCGGTTGGGTCAATCTCAAGCTTGGATAGAGCCTCAACTGCCACCGGGTGGGTAACTATGCCATCTGCCATTACCTGAGCGTAGTCTCTGACTCGCTTGAGCAGCCGGTTGGCTACGCGTGGTGTTCCTCTGGCCCGGCGGGCTATCTCCTCCAGCCCATCGGCTTCGGCTTCTACCTGGAGAATCTGTGCCGAGCGTTTGAGAATCGTTTCAATAGATTTCTGGTCATAGAAATCAAGGTGATGGACGGCACCAAACCGGTCTCTGAGGGGTGGGCTCAGCAGGGCAAAACGGGTGGTTGCCCCGACCAGTGTAAAGGCGGGCAGGTTAAGTCGCAGGCTCCTGGCTCCAGGTCCCTTGCCGATAACAATGTCCAGAGCATAGTCTTCCAGAGCCGGGTAAAGTATTTCCTCAACCGCACGGTTAAGCCGGTGTATTTCGTCGATAAAGAGCACGTCCTGCTTCTGCAGGTTGGTCAGGATAGCCGCCAGGTCTCCGGTGCGCTCCACTGCCGGGCCTGACGTAATTCTGATATCAACCCCCATCTCAACGGCGATGATATGAGCCAGGGTAGTCTTGCCAAGCCCGGGTGGACCATAGAGCAGGATGTGGTCCAGTGCCTCGCCCCTCCCTTTGGCGGCGGCAATGGCAATGTTCATGTTGTCCTTGACCTTGGTCTGCCCGATGAAGTCGTCAAAACATCGGGGCCGGAGGTTGGTATCCAGCGGTTTGTCCTCGGCACCGGGTTTACCCGATATGATACGAGCTATTTCTGACCTGTTCCTTTCCCTCTGCTCCCGAAAACAGGAAGAGGCAATTCTTCAGAGAGCCATAACTGCTTTGGATAGGCTCTCCTGTGGAATTATACCATACCCGCTGGTACAGGGGTAGATTTCACCGGGGGTGGACAGGCAAGCATAGGACGGCGTCTGTCAGGGAAAGGGTTAAGAGACGGTTGTCCTCTAGCCGGCTGTAGCTACATGATAATTTCTTTCCTGCGAAGCTCAACCACCTCAGCTTCGCTGAGCCCGAGGATTTCCCGCAGCACGTAGTCATTGTGCTCTCCCAGCAGCGGCGCGTAGCCTGTGGGCATTTCGTAGTCGCTCATTTTCCAGGGGGCTCCCACCAGTTCCAGCTCGCCCAGCTCGGGATGGTCAACGGTCACAAAGGCGTTGCGTGCTTGAAGATGTGGGTCAGCATAGAGGTCTCTCCAGTCGCGCGATGGTGCGGCAGCAATCCCGGCCTGGCAGAACTCGTTTGCCATCCAGTCGCGGTCCCGCTGCCGGGTCCATGCTTCTATGATGCGGTTCAATTCCGGTTCATTCTCCTTGCGCGAAGCCATGTCAGCAAAGCGGGGGTCCTCAGCCAGTTCGGGCATACTAATTACTCTGGCTAGAGCGGCGAACTCCTCGTCGGAGTGCACCTCCAGCGCCAGCCAGCGGTCCACCCCCCAGCACCGGTACACGTTGTGGGGGGCGTACTTCGGGTGGGCGTTACCCATTCGCTCAGGGACCTGTGAGCTCAACTCATAGCCCAGTAGCTGGTCGCCAATCATGGAGCTTACACCCTCGCACTGTGAGTAGTCGATAAACTGTCCCTCTCCGGTCTGCATGCGGTGATAGAGGGCTGCCAGGGCAGCGTAGGCTGTGGTGGTAGCATTGATGAGGTCGACATCGCCCCCGCTTGTGGAGGGCTCACCATCGGGGTAGCCATTGAGGTAGGCTGCTCCACCGACAGCCTGATGAATGGTAGCATAACCGGCGTAGTCCTTGTGGGGCCCCTCCTGTCCCCGGCTGGACTCGGAGACCACGATAATGTCGGGTTTTAGTTTCCGTAGCTCCTCGTAGCTCATGCCCAGTCTTGCCATCGCGCCGGCACGCATGTTGTCGACAACGATATCACACATTGCTGCCAGCCGCCTGGCCAGCTCTATACCTTCTGGCCGGGTAAGGTCCAGGGTTACACTCTTCTTGTTCATGTTGACAGAATTAAGTGACATCCCCTGATTTGGCGGCACTTCATGTGGGGCAGGGTCGGGGAGTGGCCACACCACACCGTGGCGGGTGAGGTCCGTTCTTTTGTGTCCTTCAACCTTGATTACCTCAGCACCGAGGTTGGCCAGGAGCATGCAGGCATAAGGTCCAGCCCACACCCAGCAGAAATCAGCTACTCGTATACCTTCCAGGGGAAGCGTGTTCTCTTCCATCCTTGTTCTCCTTCTTTCGGCTATAATGCCCCTAGCTGCTTAAGGTGCTCAAACTCCTCTGATGAATACCCGAGGTCATTGCAGAATACTTCTTGGTTATGCTGGCCGAGCAGGGGCGCCGGTCTCCCGACCCGTGGCGGTGTGGCTGTCATCTGGTATGGCCAGCCGGCGTATCGGTGCTTACCTGCCTCCGGGTGCTCTACATCAACGAAGTAGTCCCGGAAGATGTATTGTTCGTTAGCGAACACATCCTTGGCTGAGTTAATAGGCCCGATGGCAATACCCTTCTGGGCAACTCGGTGATGTATATCATCCTTCTGTTGCTGTCCCATCCATTCATCCAGCATCGGGGCTATATCCATCAGGTGATTTATCCGGTACCACATAATGTACCAGTCCTCACCGGTAACCCAGTCGGGGTTTCCCATTATCTCTACCAGAGACCGAAAGTGGTAGTCTTCAATAGCACCGAGGACAGCGTAGCCGTCACTGGTCTTCATTCTCCCCATTGCCGGTGGCCGGTCAGGGACCCGGCTCCAGCTTGTACCGTGGTAGCGGCAGCTGGCAACATTCACCCGCATCATGGTCAGGATTACATCCTGAAGTGAAACGTCAATCAGCCGTCCGAGGCCGGTTTTCATTCGGCCCAGCAGTGAAGCCATGGTAGCAGCGGCTGCCGAGATTGCGCCGTGATAGCCCACGGCGTACCCTCCCATCTTTACCGGGGCGCGGTCTATATCAGCCGAGCGTGTCGGCAGCAAATTACCCAGACCTCCAGCGTGAATCAGGGTCAGCTCGTCCCCCTTCACGTTGGCCCGGGGGCCGGTGCGGCCGTATGGAGTGATTGACGTGTAGACCAGCCCCGGGTTTAATTGTTGCATCATCTCCCAGCTAAGCCCAAGGCTTTCCAGATACCGTGCAGGGTGGTTGTCGATGAGAACGTCAGCCCGGGTGAGAAGTCGCTTGAAAGCATCAAGACCCTCTGGCGTGTCCAGGTTCAGTGTTATTCCCCGTTTGCTGGTGTTATTGTAGAGGAAGAGTGCGCTACGTTCAGGGTGCGGGTCACCGGGCGGGAAGGGCCCGCATTGACGTGACGGGTCTCCTTCAGGTGGTTCTACCTTGATTACATCGGCTCCCATATCCGCCAGCAGCTTACCGCAATACGGACCAGAGACCATCGTCGCCAGCTCAACAACCCTGATACCACTGAGCGCTTCTCCTGCCATTGCTATTCACCTCAACTTCAATATTCGCCTACTTTTTACTCATTGCTTCATAGCTCAGATGAGCCAGCGGTGGTGGCACCCTTTGAACAGAGCTGTCCCTAGATAGGCATATCCGTGCCTTCGTCTTCGTCAGACTCTTCGATTTCCTCAATAGATGCCGGTGCCTCATATTCTTCGCCCGGGGCCAGTGTCGGCACCTCTTCAGAAGCATGGTAGCGGGCAGGTATCAGCCTGCCGATAATTACGTTCTCCTTGAGCCCGATCAGCCTGTCTGTTGCCTTCTTAACCGCAGCCTCAGTAAGCACCTTGGTGGTCTCCTGGAAGGAGGCGGCGGCTAGCCAGCTGCCGGTACTCAGTGCTGCCCTCGTTATGCCGAGTAATATCGGGTGGGCAGTGGCTGGTTCGCCACCTTCAGCCAGCACCTTGGCATTAACATCCTCGTATTGGAACCTGTTTATCAGTTCTCCAGGAACCAGCTCGGTGTCGCCTGAGGAATCGGTACGAACCTTGGACAGCATCTGACGGACAATGATTTCAATGTGCTTGTCGTTTATATTTACCCCCTGAGAACGGTACACCTTCTGTACCTCATCTACCAGGTACTGCTTCACTGCTTCCCTGCCCATAGTGCTCAATATGTCCTGCGGGTTGATGGAGCCATCGGTTAGTTGCTGTCCTGCCTTTATCAGGTCCCCGGTTTCAACGCGAATCCGGGTAGCGGCTGGTATATTATAGGCTCTCTCTTCTCTATCCTCGTACCTGACGGACAGGTGACCATCCTCAATCACCGCTTCACCGGCAACGCGGGACAGGATAAGCTGGTCTTCCGCAGTTAGCTCCAGTGATTGGGCACCGGCTTCTTCCTGCTCACCAGCCTCTTTGACTTCAGGTGGCTGGCAGGCAAGCACGGCACCAATATCTACCCATTGACCATTATCCACCATAACCTGCCAGCCGGGGGGCAGCGAGTGTTCGTCAAGTATCGTCTCTGAACTCATCACCCTGATTGTTTGCCCTTCATCACCCTGAGTTACCTCAGCCACGCCATCTATCTCTGAAATAATCGCCGGGTTCTTGGGCAACCTTGCCTCAAATAGTTCCTCTACCCGGGGCAGACCAGTGGTGATATCCAGCCCCACGACACCACCGGTATGGAAGGTGCGTAGCGTTAGCTGGGTGCCCGGCTCGCCAATACTCTGGGCAGCAATTATGCCCACCGCCGTGTTGAGTTCGACCAGCCGCCCGCGGGCGAGGTCGCGACCGTAGCAGTACCGGCAGGTACCCTGCCTCGCCTGACAGGTAAGAGAAGACCTGACGTGCACCCTGGTCAATCCAGCAGCAATAATCTGGGTTGTCTTCTCCTCATTAATCTCCTCATTTCGCTCAACAATGGTCTCTCCGGTCCGGGGGTCTACCACATTACTGGCTGCCAGCCGACCGATTACTCGCTCGGTAAGTGATGGCAGTAGCGATTCTCCTTCTGTTTCTGTTATCCAGATACCGTCGGTGGTGCCGCAGTCTTCCTCAAGGATAATGACATCATGGGCGACATCCACCAGCCGCCTGGTGAGGTAGCCGCTCTCTGATGTCCTCAGAGCCGTATCAGCCAGCCCTTTGCGGGCACCGTGGGTAGAGATAAAGTACTCCAGGACACTGAGCCCCTCGCTGAAGCTCGACTTGATAGGGAAGTCGATTATCCTTCCAGAGGGGTTAGTCATCAGCCCCCGCATACCCGCCATCTGTCTGATCTGGGTTATATTACCCTTTGCCCCTGATGTTGCCATCATGT
>CAZEBT010000041.1:0-10603 GCA_964510485.1 uncultured Dehalococcoidales bacterium
AATGCTGTCAAAATCAAGATACCTGAATGGCCTGCAGTGCCCCAAGTATTTGTGGACATTGTTTAACGAGCCTGAGAAAATCCCTGAAGTCGATGCTGTTACTCAGTACAGGTTTGACCAGGGGCATCTGGTTGGCGAACTGGCCAAGAAACTATTGCCCGGCGGTATTGATATCCCCGATGAGGACTTCACCGATAATCTCAGGCAGACCAGGGGGCTTCTGAAAAGGCATGTCCCCCTGTATGAGGCAGGAATCAGGGCTGGTGAAATTTATGCTCGGGCTGACATCCTGAACCCTGTTGGAGAAAACGAGTGGGACATCATCGAAGTCAAAAGCTCCACCTCGGTGAAGGAGGTCAACCTCCATGATGTCTCCTTCCAGAAACTCTGTTATGAGAAGTCCGGGTTGAAGATACGCAAATCTTTCCTTGCGTATATCAACAATGAATATGTTAAGCATGGCGATATAGACCCTGAACAGCTTTTCAAAATGGAGGATATTTCTGAGCAGGTGGAGGTAGTTAGTCCAGGAATCGAGGAACGGATAGGCGGTATGCTTGATATTATCTCGGCGGAGCGATGTCCTGATATTACCATCGGCAAACACTGCAAAGACCCCTACGATTGTCCCCTGCAACAGGAGTGTTGGAGCTTCTTGCCTGAGAATAATATCTTTAATCTGTACAGAGGAGGAAAGAAATCTCTTGAACTGTTTGAAAGTGGAGTACTTGCCATCAAAAATATTCCTGATTCCTTTAAGCTCACCGATAAGCAGCAGATACAGAGGGAATGTGAGATAAATGGTGAGCCCTATATAGACAAGGAAGAAATCGGGCGTTTCCTGGGAACCCTAAAATACCCTTTTTATTATCTGGATTTTGAGACATTCAGCCCGGTGGTGCCGCTGTTCAATGGTACAAAGCCTTATCAGAAGATTCCCTTCCAGTTTTCCTTGCATATTGTGGAGAAGGAGCAGGTTAAACCAAGGCATTATTCTTTTCTAGCAGAAGGCACTGATGACCCGAGACCAGAGCTGTTATCACAATTGAAGAAGGTACTCGGTAGAGAAGGCAACATCGTTGTTTATAACCAGGCGTTTGAGAAGGGTGTTTTGAAAGAGCTTGCTGAAGCCTTCCCGGGCTCTAGTAAATGGGTAGAGAATGTGTCGGGAAGGATAGTTGACCTGCTCGTTCCTTTCCGTAACTTTCATTATTACCACCCAGCACAGAAAGGGAGTGCTTCTCTAAAAATGGTCCTGCCTGCCTTGATCGGGAGGGGTTATGAAGAAATGAATATCAGTAACGGTGAGGACGCCAGCCTTGCTTTCTTGGAAGCCACCTATAGCGATGTGTCTGAGGAGGTAAGGAGAAAAATGCGAGTAGATTTGGAGAAATACTGTAGCCTGGATACTGAGGGGATGATGTGGATTGTGGACAGGTTAAGGGAGATAGCGTAAAAAGATGTAATAGCCACGACATTCTCTGACAGTTAAGGCTTATCTAACAACAAGGTCATCAGCCGGTTGCAACTTACAAAATCCTATAACTAGACTCGAATTTTGGCTAAATTGTGCCTTTGTGTAGCCGCCTGGGAGTACAAGGTCTGCATGAACGCCTAGATTATTTTTAAATCCAACAATAGCTTAAAATGTGTGATTGAGGATAAAAAGCAGGATCGAGAAACTAGCTCTCGACCCTGTTTAATTTTGGAATTAGCCTTAGCTCTTTCCTATTCTAAACATCTTTGTCCCACAAGTCGGACATACGCGTCGTAATAGGCAAGGGGAAGGTGGAAGTGATTGCCCCCTTTGAGCTAGCTAAGGAGTATAAAACGACGGTTTTCTAGGTAATCCTTGTTGCTCAACAGCAAGGCTACACGGTGCTGGCTTGGGACCAATATCAAAAGCTCTTGGATGAAATAGGTACCCTAATTGCTGGGGATGAGGAGGGGGGTGCAATCATCGGCTCCCCTGAGTACAGGGTACTCGGGATACCTCCATCAACCACGGACTCCCCCAAAGAGGTAAAAATCCTTTGCAAAAGTCCCCCCTCTTGACCTTCTGACCCCCTTGACAACTTGCTAGGCAGGTCGCTGTTTTTGCCACCATACTGTTTAGCACCCAGTGGCACAGGGTAGCATAGCCAGATACAAACCGGGCTGCTGTTGCCGACGAGGCAACACAAAATCGTATCTGGCAAGACAGGTTGACACATCAGGTTCCAAACTTTTAATCAGGGTGTCACAGGTTCGAGACATGCACGGCCTACTAGATGCTTGCAAAAGTGTAGCAAAAGTTAGCTAATTCAAACCCAAGAATTACATACTTTTCCCGAGGGTTCAAAGGGGACGGTTTGGGTCTGGAATATTATCCAGTTCGGTATCCTTCAGCGTTTTCAGGTAATCCTGGGTAGTTTGTGCGATATGAACTGGTGACCCAGCTTCGGAGCGAAGCCGGCACGCGACAGGTCAAGAAGCACCGCATTGCATTATATTTGCTGGTCCCTTAAGACCTTGGCTCATCGGACACCCTTGCCTCTGGATTTCTTGGTTCCGTAACGACCAATGCCACCCCTTAGCTTGGGGTCAAGCAGGTCCCGCAAAGCGTCACCAAACATGTTGATACCATAGACCACGATGCTCAGTGCCACACCGGGCCAGATGGCTAACCAGGGGGCCAGGAACATATAAGTACGACCACTGCCACTGAGCATACCACCCCAGCTGGGGGTGGGTGGTGGGATACCCAGGCCAAGGAAGCTGAGGCTGGCTTCGGCAAGAATCACCGCGGCTACCTGAGTTGAGAAAATAATAATGACCGGAGCCATAATATTCGACAGGATATGCCGGATCATTATTTTGATGTCGCTACAGCCAATGGCCCGCGCTGCATCAATATAGACATTCTCTTTGATAGAGATGACGGCACTCCGTATGACACGGGAACTAGCAATGCCATACAGCAGACCCAGAAGTATGATAATCTGCAGCATACCGGGTCCGACCAGAGATACCGCGGCAATTAGAATCACCAAGACGGGGAAACACATCCAGGCATCAACAAACCTCTGTACAATTGTGTCAAATCGGCCGCCGATGAAACCACTCAGGACACCGATAATAGTGGCGATGAAAGTGGAGATAGCGGTAGCGGACAGACCAACTATGACCGAAATCCGGGCCCCGTAGATGAGCCGGCTGAGCAGGTCCCGCCCGAGGTTATCGGCGCCGAGGATATACTTGGCTGATGGTGGTGATAGGTAATCGGCCGGATGGATATCGTTATACCCATAAGGGGCCAGAAAGTTGGCAAAAATACCGGTGAGGAGCAGGAGCAGAGTAATGACGGCACCAACCGTGCCCGCTGGCTTTTCTCTGACCAACCGTATGAGCAGGTCAACCAGGAAACTGCGCCTCTTCACTTCTTGCTGAATAACAGCCGGGGCTACTTCACTGCTCATTTCTCTGGCTCTTCCACTATCTATACTGAACCCGGGGGTCTAGGAAGCTGTAAGTCAGGTCAACAATCAAATTCATACAGAGCACAAACGCGGCCATCATCAGCATTACCCCGGAGATAATGGGGTAATCCCGGCTGAAGATAGCGTTTATCTGTAGTAACCCGATACCCGGCAGGGAGAATATCTGCTCAATAATGACGGTACCCCCAATAAGGATCGGCATCTGGAGACCAATTATGGTGACAACGGGAATCAGGGCATTTTTCAGGGCGTGTCTCAAGACCACTATCCTTTCTCGGAGCCCTTTAGACCAGGCGGTTCGGATATAGTCCTGCCGCAGCACCTCCAGCATCATGGTGCGTGTCATTCTCATCGTTACCCCAGACATGGCCATGCCCATAACGGTGGCCGGTATGATAAACTGGCCGAGATTGCGCAGCGGGTTGTCCACAAAGCGAATCAGTTGCACCTGTGGTGACCAGCCCCACCACAGCGCGGGAAAGACCATTATTATTGTCCCTATCCAGAAGCCGGGAACAGACATGGCCAATATGGAGATAGTGCGGCCAAAATAGTCACCGGCCGTATCCTGCCTCATGGCCGAATAAATTCCGATAGGCAAGGCCACCAGTATCGCGATGATTAAGGCCATAAGACCGAGCTCAATGGTTACCGGTAACCTTTCCAGTATCAGCCCCATGACGGGAATCTTCTTCCAGAGAGATGCCCCGAGGGAGCCGTGCAGGAATATGTCCCCAATCCAGCGCCCGTACTGTACATGGATAGGTATATCCAGCCCGAGCTCGTGCGCAATGGCTTCCCGGTCCATCCCGGTCACCGCTTGTTTCTCGGCGGCCATCAAGTCAATGACATCACCCGGGATGAGACGAATCATGAAGAAAACAATTAGAGTCGCTAGAAAAAGGGTAGGTATGATTAGCAACAGCCGTCTGATGATATAGGCGTGCACACTACTCCTTCTTACTGTTTGCTCAACTTATTGCGGAGCCACGCTCTCACGTGGAAGCAACTATCCCTACCGGCCAGTCGGCCTTGGAAGAGCTTATCGCACAAACACGGCTTTGTCAATACTGCCTGGCGGAAAATCCCCCCACAACTCGCCTTGAGAATAATGACGCTCTGGCCTCGGCATTTTGCTCATGGCCATAAGTCCTTGGCCACAAAGTCTAGTCCCAGTTCCAGCAACTTCTCCTTGGTTGGCTTGCCAGTGTTCCCGTCCCACTTCCGGAAATTGTAGAGCTCTTTCAACATCACGGCCATGTCTGGTGACCGGCCGGCAATCGCGCCCTCATTAACTGCCTGAAGATTTATCCTGGGCAGTTTGTCATCTTGGGGAGTAACGCCCAGTCGGTTATTGATAGCCCTCTTGAGGTTAATTGACCGGTCGCCGGTGGTGGCCAGGTCAGCAGGAGTGAAGTCCCAGCCGGTGATGCTATTCAATATATCGGTTACGAGTGTTAGCGGAAGCGGAGCGAAGTTGCATAAGAGCAGCGAATTATACATATCCTTCATGTTCTGATACTTAGCCGCCGGTTCAGCCTTGCCCTGGGATTGAAAGCGGTCGCCGGCCATAATGCCAAGCTCGGGTACACCGCCACCCATATCCACACTGTAATAATCGCCCTTCATGTGAGAGGCACCGATGGGCCCGGTAGCGTAGAGTATAGCCATGCCACTATAGGCTCGTGGGTCATGCATGGGCACCTCCAGACCCTTTACCTGGGCAGCCTCTTCAGGGTCGGCACCCAGTGCTTCGGCCATTTTTCTGGTGCCATCACCCAGCAACTCACCAATACCCTTGCGGTTAATTATCATCTCCACGAGCTTCACGACAGCCTTGCCATCACCCCACTTGATTTCCATTCCAGCCCTGTTTTTAGTCAGGATGCCTTTTTCATAGAGATGCATGGCAAAGGCAATGGAGACGCCAGCCGATATGGTATCAATGCCGTGAGCATTGCAGAGATGGTTAGCGTAGATGATGGAATCCCAGTCGTAGTTCATACATAGTGGGCCGAAAGTGATGGCCGTCTCATACTCAGGGCCATCCACCTCAGCAATATTCTTGCGGAAGTCCCTGACCGTGCGGCCGCAGGCCACCGGACAGCCATAGCAGGCATGGCTCTCTACGGGATAAGCCTGTCTCAGGGAATGGCCGGTGACCTTCTGGGCCGGGAAAACGCTCCGGGTGAAGTACTTGGCCGGGGTATCACCCAGGGACATGCCCATATCTGTATAGAGCAGGGTGCCATATTCCCGATAAGCAACCGCCAGAAGACCAGTGGTGATTGCCTGCCGGGATTGATTGGTCAATTGGGCAACCTTATCATTATCGGCCACACTGGTACGCTGGTTGCCGGCCACGGCCACCGCTTTGAGGTTCTTGGAGCCCATCAGGGCACCCAGGCCACAGCGCCCGGCCGCCCGACCGCGGTCATTTATCACACAGGCATATCGGACCAAATTTTCCCCGGCGCGCCCAACACAAGCGATGCTCAGTCCGGTCGTCTTCAGCTCATCCTTGAGAATATCCTGTGTCTGGTAGGTATCTTTGCCCCAGAGGTGAGCGGCGTCTTTGATTTCGGCAGTGCCATCATGTAGATACAGATAGACCGGTTTACGGGCCCTTCCGGTGATGAAGATGCCATCAAAACCAGCGGTCTTTAATCGGAAAGGGAAGACCCCGCCGGTGGTGGACTCGCCCCATATGCCAGTCAGGGGTGATATCCCGCAAACGGCGCCGCGGCTGACCATGGGAATGGTGGTGCCAGTGAATGGCCCCACCGCGAAAATCAGGGGGCTATCCGGCGACAGGGGGTCCACGCCTTTCTTGGCATGGTCATAGATTAACCGGGCACTCAGGCTGGCCCCACCGATGAATTTCTTCAAATCATCATCTTTAAGCTCTAGATTCCTGGTTTCCCTGGTATTCAGGTCAATAGCAAGAAAGCGGCCATTGTATCCGAACATTGCCTTACCTCCTAGAAATCTACATCCTTGCCTTCATAGGCATATTGGAACAGTTTTTCGCACTGCTCAGCAGTTATTGGTCTTGGGCTAGAGAAGACCGATGGGTCTTCAATGGAGTAGAGGACCAGCTCTTTCATGTTCGCCTTGAATGCTTCCGGCGTAATGCCCAGCCCCTTGAGGTCTACCGGCACATCCAGCTCCGTGAAGAGTGCCTTGAATTTTTGCACCAGAAGGCTCAGGCTCTTCTCTTTGGACCTGGCCCGAATATCCAGCGCCCGGCAAACATCTAGGTATTTATCGGTTACCGGGGCATAGAACTGGAAGCAATAGGGGATGAGGATGCCGACGCTGATACCGTGGTGTATGCCAAACAGCTTGCCGAGGGTATGTCCCAGGGCATGGGTCAATGCGATGCCACCCTGGCCGAAGGCCATCCCGGCCATGCTGGCAGCGATATGCAGTCGTAAGCGAGCCTCACGGTCCCGACCATTACGGTAAGCGCGGGGCAGAAACTTGAAAATCAGCTCGGTTGCCCGCAGAGCCAGGGCATCACAAATATCATTGGTACCAACGGAAAGAACATTATCCACAGCATGGGCAAGAGCATCCAGCCCGGTGCCGGCGGTGAGCTTGGGCGGCATCCCGGTGACAAAATCAGGTATCAGGACGGCGATATCCGGTAGCAGTTCACCGGAGGCCAGTGGCACCTTTCTCTTTGCCTGCGTATCCGTCACCACAGCTACACTGGTACATTCTGAACCAGTACCGGCGGTAGTCGGGAAAGCCACCAGAAAAGCCTTCTTTCTCAATCCCAGAGGGGCCAGGGGCGAGACCAGGCGCAAATCGGTGATGTCTGGCCGTTCGTACAGAATCCAGGCGGCTTTAGCTCCATCAATAACTGAACCACCGCCGACCGCGATGATGACATCCGGCTCAAACTGTGTCATGATGGCGGCACATTCCTTAACAGTTTCTATTGGTGGTTCTGGTTTGGCCTTATCCCAGGTCTGGGTGGTGAATCCTTTACCTTCCAGTACCCGGGCTACACGGTTGGCATAATTTACGGTGTACTCATCAGTCACAAGAAAGGCCCTTTTCTTGGGGCATCTGACGGCCATAATATCGGTGACACTGGCACCCAGCGAGGGTCCTTCAGGCAGGGCATTGGCCCCCATAATCAGCATGGGCGTCCTGAAGGTAGAGGACAGTCCCTTAAAGGCGCTGGCGCCAGCCAGGGGCAAACGAGTCTTTAGTTCCGGACTAGTAAACCAATACATAGCTTGACTCACCTCCACAATGTTGTCTTAATCAGTTGGGGAAACCTATCACTTGCAAAAGAGCCAGACTCTCCGCTAGGTATGATAACACGAACCGGTTGTTGTGTACAAGCTATCATACCATTTTTTTACCATTCATGCTTTGTTTTTCGGGTAAACAGCAACACAGGGGACTAGATGCCAGCCACTCCTAATTTTCCAGACAAGCATCGAATCCCCTGTGTTTTAGCCACAGTTAGCTTCCCTATGCCTACCTCTTACCTGTCATCTCTTCTCTCAGGTCGCGGTCAATCCAGATTCTGGCGAATATCGAACCGTACTGGTAGCAGCCCGTATTGTGTTCACCATACCAGTTCTTTACCCAGGGGTGGGCATAGCTGTAGGCATAAGAAGTGGGCAGGGGTATATAGGGGCACTTTTCAATAAGATAGACATTTAGCTCTTTCAACATTGGGTTTTGCACCGCCGGGTCGGCTGTTGCGACGGCCAGCATCGCCTGTTCGGTGTAGTAGGGGTCGTCAAAATTCGTCGGGTTCCAGAACTGACCTGGAGTTGCCATTTCCCGTAGCAGGAGAGCGGGGTAACGGACCCCTGTTGAATACCACATCATGTCTTGATAGGTCTTACCGTACATGACACCCAGATAGGTAGCATATTCCAGTGTCTTGAGCGTAACATCAACGTTAAGATTCTTCTTCCAGAAGTCGGCGACCATGGAGCAGATGTCAATGTAGCCGGAGCGATTCAGGGTTACCAATTCAGCCTGGAAGCCGTCAGGATAGCCAGCATCCGTCAGAAGCTGTTTTGCCTTTTCCGGGTTATACTCAAAGACCTCTTTAGCTCCCGCCGGTAGCTCATCCAGCGGTGTAAAGACGTCCTCCCAGCGTGCCGAGAGGTAAGAACTAACGATTTCTCCCTTACCTCCCAGTTGTGACTTGATGTAGGCTTCCCGGTCTATCGCCATGCTCAGCGCATGCCGCACGTTGATATCGTTGAAGGGTTCCTTATCTACCTTCAGGGCGATGTCCATATTGCCGCCGGACAAGTATTCAAACACTTCCATGTCAGGGTTGGTCTTGGCCATAATATCCACGTATCTCCAGCTAACTCCCATAGCAAAGTCGACCTTACCTGTCTGGAGCGCCGCCATCTGGGTAGATTCATCAGAGACGATAGGCCAGACCATCCTGTCGGCAAAGGGAATTTCATATTCCTTGCCGTCAATGGTCTCTGTGTCCCAGTAGTTAGGGTTCCTTTCATAGGTTATGGCAGAGCCGCTAACATAGTCTGTGAGAATCCAGGGACCGGTGCCGACAGCGTTCTTCCAGTCTTCGATACCAGCCTCAACCAGCTCCGGGGGGTATATCTGGCAATACCAGCCATAGCCGATATACTGCCACCAGATTTCGCTATATTCGTTAAATTCGATGACTACCGTGTACCTGTCCGTGGCCACGGCCTTATCGCAGAAATAGTAGAACTGCGGGGCCGCCGGGGCGGCAAACAGACGGTTGAAGGTAAAAGCGACATCATCCGCCGTCAGCTCTCGGGCGTTCATGACACCGGGCTTACCCTGCCACATTACTCCCTTGCGCAAATGGAAGGTAACGGATTTAAGGTCAGGGGCTAATTCCCAGCTTTCGGCTAAGCAACCTCTCAGTACTGAGTTGGGGAAATATTGAACCTCGCGGAAGTCCCACTCGTTGGTGCCTCTCGGTCCCTTGTTCAGGTCACCCATCAGGAGATTTTCTTGATAGGGCCCGAGATTGAGGTCATTGCGCCAGTCTAGTGTCGCCGCGTCCCAGCTAACGGCATCAACGGCAGGCACTAAGTGAAAGAGGGTGAGTGTACCGCCGTACTGGGGCTCAGCAGTGGTGGGTGGTGCTGTTGTCGGTGTTTCGGTAGTGGGTGTTTCGGTAGTGGGTGTTTCGGTGGTGGGTGTTTCGGTAGTGGGTGTTTCGGTAGTGGCGGCCGGTCCGCAGGAAATCAGAACCAGCGCCGTCGCCAGGAGACCGGTGACTAATAGCCACACAACTTTACCTTTCATACGATTCTCCTTTCATACGATTCTCCTTTCATACGATTCTCCTTAACTTGTTAGTTGATATTTTCTTTTATACGAGAACCCTCTCGGTTTTATCTGCCGTTATCGCATTCAGGATGCGTTCAGCCTGCTCTTCGGCATATTCCTCCACGCTCCTCCAGTGCCCCCTTAAGAGCCAGGCTCTTGTTACCTACATATTGAACATTATAATATTCTACTTTGCATCCCTTGTCAAGTGGGGGTCCGCTCACGAGTCTAAATATTTCATCTTGCATCACCTCCAGATGTGTTTTTCAGTTCGTTCTTCCTCGCCAGTAATCCTTCCAGTCCTTTCGGTCATACCTCAGCAGCCTCAGCTCACGGGCCACTGCTCGGTAGCCTAGCCCTTGGTGATAAAGTGAAAGCACCTTCGGAATTAGTGCCTCAGGTATTGCCTTGGGGCGTCCTGGCTTTCTTTCTACTGCTTTGAGATTCATCTTTTCCCTCCATCGCTTCAGTCAGCAGGTTATTTTGAGGTGACTCTTCCTGTTTTTTGGCATTGATGCCCCCTTCCAACTCTCTCATCGCTGACCAAAGCAGGATGACAATTGCACGGGAAAGCCCCGAGTCAGCATCGGGCGTGGACACATATCCAACTCTAACCACCCTGAGTCCTTTTCTCCTGCATTTCCTGAGCCGTGTGTCACTACCAAAATCTGCGTGCTTTTTCACAGCCTTCCCACATTAATAAATAGATACTGTGCCGCCTGAATTGCTTAGTAAGAGGTTTTATTAACGTAAGACGAAGAAATTCTGGAATTTGTGAAGTTGTATCAATTGCATCCAATCCCCCT
>CAZEBT010000042.1:0-10432 GCA_964510485.1 uncultured Dehalococcoidales bacterium
CCTCACCTGGCCGAAGCCATTCAATACCGCCCGAGAAGCCTGTTATAGGCAGGTCGGACAGTTGCAAAATATGGCAAACTGGTATAACATCTTACTGGATAAGCTGTTTTTAAAAAAAGGAGGCAAAAGATGAAACCCGAAGATATCAAGACTATCGGAGTAGTTGGTGCCGGTGTCATGGGAGGCGGCATCAGCCAGTCAGCAATCCTGGCCGGGTACAAGGTCATCTGCCGTGACCTTACCGACGAAATCCTGGCCAAGACGAAAGACACCATCATTAACGGCCGGTTCGGCTTAAAGGGCGGCGTTGAGCGGGGCAAGCAGACCCAGGAGCAGATGGACCAGGCCATAGCAAACCTCACCCTGACGACAAGGGTTGAGGACCTGAAGGACTGCGACCTCGTCATTGAGGCGATAGGTGGCGGCGAAGGCGGGGGGCTTGAGAACAAGCCATTAAAGTTGAAGATATTTGCTGAACTGGACAAAATAGTAAAGAAGGAGGCTGTCTTCGCCAGTAATACCTCATTCTTCACCATCGCCGACCTGGCTGCGGTGACGGAACGCAAGGACCGCTTTCTTGGAATGCACTTTTTCAGCCCGGCCAACATTATGAAGCTGGTGGAGGTGGTGTGGACTGCGGACGTCAAGGAGGAGCTAATAGGGATAGCCGAGGAGGTCTGCAAGAAATTCGGTAAGACACCGGTTCGTGTCAAGGATGTGCCCGGAGACACCGGCTTCATAGCCAATCGTATCTTCTACAGCGGAGTCGGGGCAGAAGCCAGGAAGGTCGTTGAAGAGGGAATCGCCAGCCCACAGGACGTTGACACCGCCATGAAGCTGGGATTCAACTGGCCCGCCGGACCCTTCGAACTGGGAGCAGGCGCTCGCGGCGGCTGGGGCTAGGCTACTACACAACCCACAATTGAAGGCTAAAACATTTCGGCAGCCAAATAAGCGCCGAATCAGCGCGATGTCCTGTTGACTGGCATCTACGAAAGGAGAATGTACAAATGAAACTGGAAGACATCAAGACTATCGGAGTAGTGGGCGCTGGTGTCATGGGAGGCGGCATCAGCCAGACAGCAATCCTGGCCGGGTACAAGGTCATCTGCCGCGACCTTAGCGACGAAATCCTGGCCAAGACAAAAGACACCATCATTAACGGCCGGTTCGGCTTAAAGGGCGGCGTTGAACGGGGCAAGCAGACCCAGGAGCAGATGGACCAGGCCGTGGCAAACCTCACCCTGACGACAAAGGTTGAGGACCTGAAGGACTGCGACCTCGTCATTGAGGCGATAGGCGGCGGTCCCAGCGGAGAACTGGAGAATAAGGATATAAAGTTGAAGGTCTTTGCCGAGCTGGACAAAATAGTAAAGAAGGAGGCTGTCTTCGCCAGCAATAGCTCACGCTTTACCATTGCCGACCTGGCTGCGGTGACGCAACGCAAGGAAAAATTCATCGGAATGCACTGGTTCAGCCCGGCCAACATTATGAAGCTGGTGGAGGTGACATGGACTGCGGATGTCAAGGAGGAGGTAACTCAGCTAATCGAGGGACTCTGCGACAAATTCGGTAAGACGCATGTTCGTGTCAAGGATATACCTGGAGACACCGGTTTCATAGGTAATCGGGTCATGGGTGCCGCCAGGAGAGAGGCAACTAAAATCGTTGAAGAGGGAGTTGCTACAGCGGAAGACGTCAATACTGCTATGATGCTGGGGTTCAACTGGCCCGCGGGGCCTCTACGTACTGGAGGGCCAGGCGCCAGGACCGGCTGGCAATAGACTACCCGGCAGTGACCGATATTCTGGGCTAGTTTTAGCTGTCGCTCCGGTTCCTTATTGCTGGAGCGGCAGCTTATTTTTTACCAGGCGCCTTAACCTACCAACCAGAAGATAACGCCAACAAGGACCAGCATCAAGCCAACAGCAACCGCTATCCAGCCCCCTATCTTTGACGCTCCAGGTTCAGGACGCCTCGGCCAGTGGTCAACAAATTCCCTCAGGTCAGTACGAGTAACCAGGGAATCATAGTAGCGCCTCTCTTCCCTCCTACCCCAGAGAACTGTACCCAGGCCGAGAAGAATGAACACCACCCCCACCACTATTGTTATTAACCAACCAGACATGCCTCACCCTATCTGCAGGAGGCTACTCAATTATACCATTTGCCCTCAGTAATGTTTCAAACCAGATTAGAGCTGCCCTGTTTCCATTACCTTTAAGGGCAGTAAAACAGCCCTACGTAATCTCCACCGTGGCTCCGGCCCCTTCTAGCTTCTCCTTCATGGCAGCGGCCTCTTCTTTGTTAACCCCTTCCCTTACCGGCTTAGGAGCACTCTCCACCAGGTCCTTGGACTCCTTCAGACCCAAGGTAGTCAACTCCCGCACTGCCTTAATCACACTGATCTTATTGGCACCGAAGTCCTTAAGAATAACGCTAAACTCTGTCTTCTCCTCTTTCTCTTCAGCAGGAGCCGCAGCTCCAGCAGAGGCTGCTCCAGGAGCAGCAACCGCCACTGGGGTAGCAGCGCTAACCCCAAACTCAGTCTCCAGTGCCTTTACCAGCTCCGCCAGCTCAAGAACCGTCATGTTTTTTATAGCATTCATTACATCTTCCAGGGGCCCCCCTCCCTTTGCCTTAGCCACCTTTGCAGGAGCCTTGGTGGCAGTGGCCTTAGTTGCCTTCGGTTTTTCCTCTGCCTTCGGTTCCTCTTTCGCCTCTTTTACTGGCGGTGATTGCGCACCCTCAGCTCTGGGTTCTTCCACCGCCTCCTCTACTGACGGCTTTTGGTCACCTTCGACCTTCTCTTCACTGACTTCCGGTTCTTTTTCTGCTTCGTTTTCCAACATACTATTCTCCCTCTAGTTGTTCAATTCTAGCCTGTAAAACCCCCAAAAACCCCCGCAGCGGGCTAGCCAGGCAGCCTGCCAAAGCCCAGAGGGGGCTTTTCATCCCACCCAGAACCCTGCCGAGTAATACCTCCCTCGACGGCAGAGTAGAAAGGCTCACCACATCCTCCGAGGTAAGCACTCTATCAGCCAGAAAACCCCCCTTAATGCCCACGCTTGCCCCCGAAGTGCGAATGTATTCAGCTAAGACCTTCGCCGGCTCGGTCAGGCTACCGTAGCCGAAAGCAATAGCCACCGGACCCTCAAATGAACCAGCCAGGTCATCCCTGCCGGCCCTTTCTGCGGCAAACTGAGCCAGGGTATTCTTTACTACCTTATACTGACTGCCTATCTCCTGTAGCCTGCGCCGCAGGGCGGTTATCTCAAATGTTGATAGCCCCCGATAGTCAGTCAGAATACCAACACGGCAGTTAGAAATCTCCTCCTTAAGCTTCTCAATAATCTGCGCCTTCTTTTCTCGATTCATCTTCTCTCACCTGCTAATCTGCCAGGCTGTGCACCCACTTAAAAACAAAGCCCTCATGCCTTTAACACGAGAGCTTACTGCCAGACCCCCTAGACCTTAACCACCTAACTCCGGCGGCAAGGTACTACAAATCCAGCAAAATGCACTTCCTCGGCAGGCCTGCTACTTTAAGCCTTAACCAGCACCCGCTGTCTCAGGACATATTATATTACATGTATTATACCATATCTTTTCTCTATTATCCAGCCAGTCATAACACGGTTTTACTTACATTTGGTTAGTTTTATTGTCATTGCGAGCCGAAGCTCTGAGCGGAGCGAAGAGGCAGCGAAGCAATCTATAAATCTATTGAGATTGCCACGGACACTACCGTGTCCTCGCAATGACACAGTACTAATGTAACAACCAAAACCGAACAGAACCCATAACACAAAAAGGAAAGAGGGTTAGCCCAAATCCAAACCTTACGCTAACCCTCAAAGCTAAAAACAGTGCTGCAATTAGCCTTCACCTTGAAGACTCAAGCCCTATACCAGCCCCAAGTTAATGGACTACAACAAAATTACTGCCCGATCTCGGTATAGAGCAACCAGAAGATGCCTTCCTCTACCGTCTTTACTGCCCTGCCTCTCTTCTTATGGTATGCCTCGTCTGCGTCGGCAGCCTCTTTGTCATAGTTAATCTTGGTCAACACGTATGTCTTGCCATCAAATTCTCTCTTGGCCTTTGCTGGCTGCACCGATATCTCTGCCACTGCTGCCTCCTTATTATCTTTAAACTAGGTCTCTTCTAAAATAACCAATGAAGCTGCTCAGAGCTATACCCCCTCTAAACCGACGATGCCCACAAAGATGGCACATCCAGACGGGCTTCCACCCAGGTTATGGGTCAGCCCCATCTTGGGGTTCTTTATCTGCCGCGAAGGCTGACCGGGGTTCAGCACATCATCAGCTTTACCCTGAAGCTGCTTGTACATCTCGTAGAGCATCCGTATCCCGCTGGCGCCTATCGGGTGCCCGAAGCACTTCAAGCCACCATCGGGTTGTATCGGCTGGGCTCCATCAAGGTCAAAGCGCCCCGACTCAATGTCTTCCCTTACCTTACCCCTCGGGCTAAAGCCGAGGTCTTCCATGGTAACCGCCTCAGTAATGGAGAAGCAGTCGTGCACCTCAGCCATGCTTATCTGCTCGCGGGGGTTGGTTACCCCTGCCTCCTTGTAGGCTGCTTCGGCAGCATGTACGGTAGCCGGAACATGCGTGTAGTCAAACTTCGCGTTAAAGTTACCGTCACGAGGGGACATAGCAATCTGTAGAGCCTTGACAAATATCGGCGGCTCTTTTCCCTTCCTCATGCTCTTGGCTATCTCCGGAGTGGTAATAATTGCCGCCGCTGACCCATCGCTAACGCCGCAACAATCATAGAGTCCCAGGGGCCAGGCAATCATAGGAGCATTGAGTATCGTCTCCATACTTACCTCCCTCTGGAAGTGAGCCTTGTTGTCCCGGGCACCATTGACATGGCTCTTCCAGGAGACCCGGCCTATCATACTCTTGCCCTCCTCATAGCTCAGGCCATACCGGTCGAAATAGGTGGTAGCCAGCATGGCAAACTGCGCCGGAGGTGGTCCGGCTGCTCCTGCCATCATGTTGTGACCAGGGCCGGGTATCCCACCATCGCTCAAACCGCTGATTCCGCTGTCCTTAAATTTGTCAACGCCAAGGGCCAGCACAATGTCGTAGATACCGGCAGCCACGGCATAGCTGGCATTCCTGAAGGCGTCCGAGGCGGTGGCACAGGCATTTTCTACCCTGGTAATAGGGATATACTGAAGCCTCAGCGGTTCGGATAATGTCATCCCGGTGCTTCCCGTTGTAGTACCCAACCAGGCTGCCTGGATATCCTCCGGCCCTATCCCGGCGTCTTCAAACGCCTCATAGGCAGACTCCACAATCAGGTCATTGGCACTGGCATCCCAACGCTCTCCAAACTTACTGCAGCCCATTCCAATTACAGCAACCCTATCCTTAATACTTCCCGCCATCTTCTTTTACCTCCTTAACTCTTAACTTTAGTCTAATCCCTTACCGGTTTGCATTTCCAGAAGTAGTTGTGAACACCGGCTACATACCGTATCTTCCTGAAGGTCATCTCTACATCCATACCCACCTTGCACTCCTCAGGGTCACGGTCAACCATATCGAATATACCTCTGCCCCCTCCATCAAAATCAACCACCGTCCGTGTAGCCGGTGGGTCAATGCCGCCACCCAGATAGTCGTGGCTGAAGCTGACCACCTTACCTGTCTTGTCAGCAAACCTGTAAGGCTCAAAGTTATCCTTGGCCTGGCATTCCAGGCAGACATGGGCACGCATTGAGGAACCGCTCATGAACAACTGAACGGTGCCGCAGCTCTTACACTTAACACCGTAGAGAGGCAAGCCGGTTCGGCGCTCCCTCCATTCAGCCGCCATAGAGACCCCCGAGCCACCCGGACGGGAAAGCGGTGATAACGACACCAAATTCCGCCAGCGCAGGTACTTCCCGTAGCTGTCCAGCGTCCTCTTGACCTCAAGATGGCGCTTTATCGCACGCCTGTCCCTAATCTTCTCAATCTCCGGGGTAACCTTGAAGACCATGGCATCGCAGCCATTTCCCCAGGTGAGCAGGAGGATTCTATCGCCTGCCTTGGCTTCTTCCAGTGCACCCACCAGAATCATAAAGGGAAGTGCAGCCCCGGCATTACCCACCGTATCAAGCAGCGAGTCCTGAATCTGGGCTGCCTCAAAGCCCATCCTGGCACCCACGCCAGCATGCGCTCTGGCATTAGCACCGTAGTAACAGACCTTGGCAAAATCCTTGGGGGTCAGGTTCATCTTTTTCATAATCCCCTTAGCTGCCTCAACCGGCATCTTCATATAGGCCGCATCACGACCAAACCGGTCTTCCCAGTGACGGATAAAGGTGTCTTCATGTGACCTCCAGTAGTCCACCACATCATCAGATAGGGTGTAAGTACCTTCAACCTCGACAGCCACCTTGTCATTCCCCACCAGAAGAGCAGACGACCCATCACCAAGGGCCTGTTCGTCCTCCCCGGCAGCACCCCCCAGGCGCGTTTCGGAAGTGGTCACCAGAACGCTCTTCAGCGAGCCTGAATTCACAGCATCCAGTGCCGACATCAGGGCGTTGGCTCCTGCCCGCAGGCAGTTAGAGAAATCGGTATTTCGAGCTTCCCGAGGCAAATCAAGCGCTGTGGCTACTATTGTTGCATTTTGCCTCTCTTTGTAGGGAGCAGTGGTAGTAGCCAGAAACAAAGCATCGACCGTCTTGGGGTCCGTTCCTTTCAGACAGTCTATGCCAGCGGCAACTGCCATACTAATTGTATCCTCGTCAATACCAGCCACCGCCTTCTCACCACGTCCCCCACCCCTACCCCAGGCCGCGTTAATTACGCTCCGGGGCAACCTGCTATAGGGTATGTACGCCCCATACGATGTGATACCTGCCATTTCTCCTCCTTTAGTACTTTTTCTCCCGCATAACTATAGCTTATAGCACCACGTGCCCGCCATGGCTATTCTACCACCGCTCACCGTAGATATCAACTATAAGTCAGGGAGAGAGTTGGTTGAAGGTCAAGCCTGATACCAGGCCCCATGCTGGTAGTTAAGAAGGCGCTCCTAACGTACTGTCCCTTGGCACCGCTGGGCTTAGCTTTTACCACTGCCTCCACTACTGCCGCCAGGTTACCCATCAGCTTATCTTCCTCAAAACTAACCTTGCCTAGAGGTACGTGAATGATAGCTGTCCTGTCCAGTCTAAATTCCACCCTGCCTTTACGGGCACCCTCAATTGCCCCGGGCAGGTCATCTGCCGGTACCACTGTCCCTGATTTGGGGTTGGGCATTAAACCCCTCCTGCCCAGCACCTTACCCAGCTTGCCCACCTTGCTCATCATATCAGGGGTAGCGATTGCCATATCAAAGTCCACCCAGCCACCCTCAATCTTCTTGGCCAGGTCATCACCACCAACATAATCAGCACCGGCTGTTTCAGCAATCCTGCTCGCCTCACCCTGGGCAAAGACCAGAACCCGCACCTCTTTACCCAGTCCATGCGGCAGCAGGGCAACACCGCGCACCTGCTGGTTTGCGTTCCGGGGGTCAACCCCCATGCGCAGATGAAGCTCAACGGTCTCATCAAACCCGGCGTGAGCCATCTTCTTAGCCAGCTCAACAGCCTCCTGGGGAGAATATTCCCTCGCCCTGTCCAGCAGTTTGATAGCCTCTAGATATTTCTTACCGTGTCTTGTCATTTTTACTCAATCTCTATCCCCATACTTCGTGCCGTGCCTTCAACAATTCGCTCCGCGGCCTCAATGCTGGTAGCATTCAGGTCCTTAGCCTTGAACTGGGCTATCTCGGTAAGCTTTGCCCGGGATAACACTCCCACCTTCTCACGCCCGGAGGTACCTGACCCTTTTTCCAGCCCCAGAGCCTTCCTCAGCAGGTCAGCAGTCGGTGGTGTTTTGGTAATGAATGTAAACGACCTGTCTTCATAGACAGTGATTTCAGCCGGAATAACGGACCCGCTCTGGGCGGCAGTACGCTCATTGTACTCTTTACAGAAGCCCATAATATTAATCCCGTGCTGACCCAGAGCCGGACCCACCGGTGGCGCCGGATTCGCCTTCCCCGCTGGAATTTGTAGCTTAATTACAGCCATAACCTTCTTAGCCACTTCTATCTCCTACCCGATAATAGTCAGAGCTTCTCCACCTGCAGGAAATCAAGCTCTACCGGTGTTTCTCGCCCGAAAAGGGAAAGGAGCACCTTGACCTTACCCTTATCCGTACCTATCTCGTCCACTATCCCCACAAAGTCAGTAAAAGGCCCATCAGTCACCCGTACGCTCTGCCCCTGCCTAAAGCCAACCCTGACCTTGGGCGTTTCAGCCCTCATCTGCCGTAGAATCTGCTCGACCTCCTCAACTCCTAATGGAACCGGCTTACCCCCACTACCAACGAAACCGGTAACGCCGGGAGTATTTCGCACTATACTCCAGCTCTGGTCACTCATCTTCATCTGAACAAGAATGTACCCCGGTAGTATCTTCTTGGCTATAGTACGTCTCTGCCCACCCCTAATCTCAACCTCATCTTCAGTGGGTATAACTATCTCCAGGATTTCATCCCCGGCATCCATAAATTTAATACGTTGCTCCAGGTTCTTCCGGACCCGCTCCTCATACCCGGAGTAGGTATGAATTACATACCAGTCCTTTCCGTTATCGCTCACACGTAACCTCACCCAGAAAAAGATTCCTTAAGAAGCCCAGGACTATCCCTCCCGGCTAGATACTATTATCTGCCTAAAAGAAGATTAATCAGACCACTAAAGCCCCAGTCAATTACCCCCAGGACTATACCCACAGCGATGGAAATAATCAGCACCAGACCAGTAAGATAGATAGCCTCCCGTCTGGTCAGCCAGGTTACCTTCCGCAGCTCGGCTATTGTTTCACCGATAAAACGGAACCCTGACCTGCTTCGCTTGGCAGCGCTACCGGAATACTTGGCAGATGGCATATCGTCTACCCCTCGGTGTTATCTCACTTCCCTGTGGAGTCTATGGACCCGACAACGAGGGCAGTATTTATTGAGCTCCAGCCGATGGGAATCATTCCTTCGGTTCTTGACAGTCGTATACGTCCTCTCCTTGCACTCGGTACAGGCAAGGTGAATAATAACCCTGGCTTCAGTCTTTCTGGCCATATCTACTCAATAATGCGGCTAAAGGTGCCAGCACCTACCGTTCTACCCCCCTCCCGGATAGCAAAACGCAGCCCTTTCTCCAGGGCTACAGGATAGATGAGCTTTATCTTCATCGTTATGTTATCACCGGGCATCACCATCTCCACCCCTTCTGGTAGCTCAATACTCCCGGTAACATCGGTAGTCCTGATATAAAACTGCGGTTTGTATCCGTTAAAGAAGGGGGTATGCCTGCCTCCCTCGTCCTTACTCAAAACGTAAACCTCAGCCTCAGCATAGGTGTGCGGTCTAATGGAACCGGGCGCAGCAATCACCTGCCCCCGCTCAATCTCCTCACGGTCCACACCCCTCAGCAGAATACCGACAGCATCCCCCGGCTCAGCACTATCCAGGGTCTTATGAAACATCTCCAGGCTGGTAGCCACCGTCTTACGGGGCTCATGATGTAACCCCACCAGCTCAACCTCTTCTCCAGGTTTGATTATACCCCTCTCAACCCTTCCCGTAGGCACGGTACCCCGTCCCTTGATGCTAAACACGTCTTCCACCGGCATCAAGAAGGGCTGGTCTTTAGCCCGTACCGGCGTAGGAATATATTCATCCACGGCATCCAACAGCTTCCAGACACCACCACACCACTGGCACTCCCGCTTACCACAGCCGCACTCACCAGCCTTAAGCGCACTCACCCTCACGATTGGTATCTCGTCTCCGGGGAAATTATACTTGGAGAGCAGCTCCCTTAGCTCTATCTCAACCAGCTCCAGAAGCTCCTCGTCCTCCATCATATCCACCTTATTGAGGGCAACCACAATATAAGGAACCTCCACCTGACGAGCCAGCAGGACATGCTCTCTGGTCTGGGGCATAGGCCCATCAGGGGCACTCACTACCAGTATTGCCCCATCCATCTGAGCCGCCCCGGTTATCATGTTCTTGATAAAGTCAGCGTGCCCGGGACAATCAATATGAGCATAATGCCGCTTTTCTGTCTCATACTCAATATGAGCAATGGCAATAGTCAGTCCCCGTGCCTTCTCTTCAGGTGCATTATCAATGCTATCAAAAGTCCTGAAGCCCGTAGGGTTCAGCTTAGATAGCACCAGTGTCATTGCCGAGGTTAACGTTGTCTTGCCGTGGTCAACATGCCCAATTGTACCCACATTACAGTGTGGCTTGGTTCTTTCAAATTTCTTTTTAGCCATTATAGACCCCCTTCTTTATACCAGCCCACAACCAGATTCGAACTGGTGACCCCGTTCTTACCAAGAACGTGCTCT
>CAZEBT010000043.1:0-10299 GCA_964510485.1 uncultured Dehalococcoidales bacterium
TTCTCATATTATATTGCGGATGTCGGTTATCCGGGCTGGCTTCTTGGGCGGCAGGATGAAAAGGGACAGGATTGCCGAAAAGGCGACCAGGGCTGCTAGTAGTGTAAAAGCAGAGATATAGCTACCGGTAGTGTCATATACCCAGCCGAGGTAGATTGGGGCAGCCATTCCTACCGGAGCCATGAATAGCCTTGAGGAGCCGCCGATAGAGCCGAAAGCCTTCCGCCCGAAATAGCGTGCCCTCATTGGAGCCATCAGACCGAAGCCGGCTCCCATACCAATGCCGTAGAGTATAAACCAGACATAAATCATGGCCTCGGTCTGATTCATCAGGAAGATAGCAAAGCCGGCAGCCTGCAGGGAATAGGCTCCCCCCATCAGGAAGCGGAGGCGGCTTTTTCTGACACGGTCGGCAAGAAGTCCACCGACAAACCTCATCGGGACGCTGGCTAGTATCATCATTGCCAGCATGCTCGCCGCCTTAATCGGGTCAATCCCGATATCAGTCAGAAAGGGTATACCGTGTATATTAACAGCCGGCATAGCCAGGCTATGGCAGGCATTAGTTGCCATTAGCAGCCAGTAGGTAGGCGTTCTGACTGCCTGCCTCAGGGTGAACTCCACCTCTTCAACCTCAGTGGCATACTCTATGCCCCTGTCTATCATCTGACCGGCATCGGTAGCCTCTTCCCTCACTGTGGCGCCATCAGGCAGCAACCCGTAATACTCAGGTCTCTGCTGTTTCAGGAAGAGCAGTGTGAGGGGTATGCCAGCCAGCAGCATGACCACCCCGCCGATAAAGCAGGTTGACCGCCAGCCGTAAGCAACTATCATCCAGGCAATAAGGGGCAGCACCAGCACGCCGGAGAACCCGGACATCACATTCTTAATGCCCAGAGCCGCTCCCCTTTTCTTAACGAACCAGTTGGTTAATGCCTTATCTATCGGCAGGCTCAGGGCTATATTAATCCCCATTCCCAGCGCAAGTCCCCAGACCAGATAAAAAGCCCAGAGCGAGCCTATGAAGTTCATCAGTATCAGGCTCAGACCGATGAGGAAGACGCCGAAGAGGACTATCCACTTTGGGCCAAATCGGTCGGTAAGCCACCCGGTTAGCGGCGCCTCGAACCCCCCTTCAAGCCGGCCAATACTGGCAGCGACAGACGTTGTCGTCCGGCTGAAGCCCAGTTCGGTGGAAATGGGTTTGAACAATGCCGAGAATCCATAGGCGTGGTAGCCGTGTCCCCAGAGGGCTAAAATACCGCTGGCTAAAACTGTCCACCAGCCGAAATATATCCCGGGGAATCTTCTCTTCTTAATCAAACAGCCTCTTTCTAGAACGGAACCTTCAGATGAAGTTGACGCAGAATTATAGTATATTTGGCTCTGCTGGATGCAGCAATGACGGACAGGTGAGTCTCTTTCAACGTGATTCTGATAGCTCTATTATAGAGTATACATACTATCAGATAGAGAGGTCAATAAGGGCACTAACCCTCTTAATGCCCGGTTAGAAGCGCCTTGTTATTACCACCAGTATCAGCAGGACGGCAATCAGTAGCACCATGGTCAGCTGCAGGGCAAGGGTAGAATATATTGCCCAGTTGGGTATGGTTAGCTGGACTGGTGGCATCTCTAACACTAATGGCGGTGATGCTGGCGTAGCCGGTGATCGTGAGTCAAGGGTTGATGGCACAGGTTTTGCCGGCTCAGGTGGCTGCGGTTCAGATTTTAACGGCTCTACTGTTGGTAGCTCAGCCAGTGATGACTCATCCATTACTGCTGGCTCCGGCGGTGGAGGCTCGGTAGTGAAGGCGCCCACAGCACTCCAGGCGCTGTAACTGTTAGAGGAGTCAGCCCTGACCTTCCAGTAGTAGGTGGTACCATATTCCAGACTTATATCGCTTTGCCAGGCAGTGGCCAGCAGGGCGTAGTCACCTATTTTCGCAATCAAAGGGCTGGCAAAAGATGGCTCAGTTGATAATAACAGCTCATAATTATCTGCCCCGGCGACAGCACTCCACTGGAATACTGGTCTTAGCGGCATGTTACTGGCGCCAGCTTCCGGGCTGAGGAGCTCACAGGTAGTAATACTACCGCCAAGAACCGTAGTAGTGAATGACCACTTGGCTGACCACGGGCTCAGTACCGGCTTGGTAGCTCTCACCCGCCAGTAGTATGTAGTTGCTGGCTCCAGTTCTGGCAGACAGGCCATGCCGGTATCAGTGTTATCTTCGAATCCGTCAGGAACACTGGTGAAGTCAGTCTCATAGTCAAGTTGCCACTTATACTCGGTGGCACCCTCTAATCTTGCCCACTCAAGGGTAACATTTGTCGTCTCCATGCCCGGTGCTCTGTCTGGTGGTGAGTCCAGTGTAACCGGCACGCTCAGGGTATCAATATAGGTCATCAGCTTGGAACTGGTGGTATCAATTGACCACAGCTGGTTCTCACATAACCACAGTCCAGTCAGAGCAGTACCATCATCAAGGCCGCGTGTTACCGTCTCAAAGGTCTGGCTTAGGGGATAGGTTGGCTCAAGCGAGCGCTCCATGCCTCCCTCTCCATCGGTTGCGTCTACCGGTTGTGAGTTTAGGGCATAGAGTAGGCCTTCAGCCGATAGCACTAATTGATTAATTATGGCATCATCAGGCAGGGTATCATCTATGCTTTCCCAGGTATCACTCTTGTCAATAATGAAGCGGTGGATACGTTCCGTGCTGTCCGCTGCTGTTTCTGTGTCACTGGCAGCATAAACAGTTTTGTTGCTACCGAACCCGGGGTCAAAGGCAACGGTCACGTTCCCCAGGCCAGCAGATAGTGGTAGTTGCTGACCCAGCGGTTCAAACGAGGTGCCATTATCAGTGGACAGGTAGACCTGGCCATTGGTATTGCCTGCCAGGATGGTCTTATCCTTCTCGTAGTCAGGCGATATAGCTATTGAGTTTAGTGAGTGGCTGCCAACCTCTGTCCCGTCAGAGTAGAACCAGCCGCCATTGGTGGCCTGGTAGACCAGCCCTTTACTGCCATCATAGGTGCCAGTAAAAAGGGCATCATCGCTGATTACTGCCAGGACATCAATCGGGAGGGGAGCACGTTGCCGGGTGAAGGTCTGGCCATCACTGGTTGATTTCCATACTGTCGGGTTGCCGTTACTTGTCCCGGTCAGTAATACTACCCGGCGGCTGCTGTATTGTGGCGACAGGCAGACCAGTTTAATGGTGTCAATATCAGCCAGGGTGCTGCTGAGGACCCTTTCCCATGTTGTACCGGAGTTTAGCCGGCGCCACAGGCTGCGCTCTCCGCCAGCTCCACTGGAGGTGAGCATAAACCGGGGGTTATCCTGCCTGTTCTCAGGGGATACTGCCAGGTCAATAATGTTATCAATCTTGGTATCAATCAGGCTTACCTGGTTCCAGGTGATGCCACCATCTAAAGAGCAGGAGAGGGCGCTCTCGGTGCCGCTGGTGGCGGCATAGGCTCTAACGTCGCTGGCAGAATCGGGGGTGGTAAGCACGTAGGTCCCGGACTGTCCGGTAGGCTCTCTGGTACTCCTCTTCCAGTTGGTGCCGCCATCGTTGCTGACATAGACCTGGGCACTGCCAGCCGCACCCGCCAGCAGGCTGGCAGTGCTGGCCTCACCGCTGGCAGCGACGGTGGTGATATCAACGCTGCTCGGGTGGTGGGCAGAGCCAATATCAAGGTCGGTGGTTTCTGAGCTGTCTGGAGCCCAGGCTTGACTGACCTTGTAGACATCACCATTGTCAGTGCCGGTATAAATACCCACAAACAGTACGCATTCTTCAGTGTGTATGTCATAGTCGTCAGGGAAGGCGATAGTCGCTGATTTTGCTGCCACGCCTTGAATTGTGGCATTACCAACGACCTTACCCCAGTCAGTATCGTTAATTCTGGTGATAACAAGGGTGTCTGTCTCATCGGTGGCTACGGTCAGAAGCTGCCGGTCAGCGGGGAAGTCCGGGGAAAAGGCCATGCCGCAGACATCGTAGTTGCCCATATCGGTATCCTGCCAGCGGGGCAGCAGGTCATTCTCATCCAGAATGTAGACACCACCGAATTCAGAGTCATCAGTATCCGTGGTACCGACGGCGATTATATTATCACCTTCCAGTGGGGCGACATCCATACAGGTAATTTCAGTGTTGTTGCTACCGGCACCAACCGGGCTCGGTGGCAGTGGAAAGAAGCTGCTGCCAGCATCAGTGGACCTGTAGATATTGGCTGTGGTGGCATAGTAAACAGTGTCGGCATCATCAGGAGCGGTGGCGATACCAACTATAGCGTCCCGGACCCTTCCCGTGTATGACCAGCTATAGCCACCATCTGTAGACTTGAATAGCGTGTAGGTCGTTCCCGAGGGGTTGGCGTAGCAATAGAGGGTTCCGTTAATAGCCATTGTCAGGTGCCTGATACTTGAGCCGCTGGCCAGCACCCAGTTGCCCGGCACGCCCTCGGTGGGGATTTTAACTGTGGACCACTCAACTTCATACAGGGTAGCCGCTGCCGGATTGGTTGGGAGGATTGAGCAGGACAGGCTGACTAAGAGGGCTAGCAGCAAGAAATCCAGAGGAGTTCTTTTCTTCGCCACGTGGCAAATTTTACACTTGCCATAACATAAAGTCAAATACGCCACCTGGCTAAAAGAAGTAAGCCCCCTGCTTGAGCAGGGGGCTTACTGGTGTACGAATCACGTAACGTCCGTCACGCCATGGGTCAGGTGGATTAGGTTACCCGCCTGGTCCTGACTATCAGGACAATTACCGCGATAATCAGTACAGCACCGACCGCAACTATCACCCAGAGTAGATAGTCGGGGATTACCTGTACCGGAGGTTCCGTGGGTGGCATCGTCAGTGAAATCTCCGGGGTAATCTCCTTAATCTCTACCGGAGGTACAGGTTCCGCCGCTGGTGCTGGCTCAGCCTTGGTGGTGAAGATGCCTCTCACCCACTCGCTGGTACCAGCATCGGAGATTGACCTTACTCTCCAGTGATAGGTGGTGGAGTACTTGAGATCCTCTCTGGCTATGTGCGCGGCGATATCGCTGGTAGCGCTGTAGTCTATGATCTCGAACGGGTCGTCGAGACCAAGTTCCTCAGCCAGTACGAACTCGTAGGTAGCTCCAGGTACAGCCGTCCAGCTGAAGCTAGGTTTAATCTTGACGTCTTCAGCGGCAAAGCTGGGAGTCAGTATTCCTGGCTCCAGAGCTACCTCTTCCTCTACCTCTTCCGCGACCAGTGGGGCAGCCATGAAGTTGCGTACATCCGACCACGGGCTGAAGAAGGGGTCCTTCACCCGGACTCTCCAGTAGTAGGTCGTACCCGGCATGTACTCAATGGTTTCAGCATTAGTGGGTTTGGAGTAAGGACCCCAGGCAACCACTATCGTCGTCGCTTCGGACTCAATGGTTGCGGTCTGGATTGTAGCCTTGAAAGCGCTGTCGTAGGCTATCTCCAGCTCGTATGCCTCGGCGGTCTTCACCGGGCGGTCCCACTGGAATATCATGTCGTATGCCTTACCGGTCTGCGGGTTGACAAGTAGGGTAGCCCCGTCTTCCGGTTGCGTTATCGGCGGTCCCTCCTCGGGGATGTGGATGCTGTCGGTGAGGGAGTATAGCTTCGCCGATGATCCCCCGTTGGGTTTGGTAACTGCCCACAGCTTGTTGCCCGTCATCTTCAGTGCCTGTGGACCCATGCCGGGGGTGCTGGAACTGGCATCGGGGTCGGGCGAGTCAAACTCCTTGCCGGGAGATTCTATCGTGCTCCAGGCATCGATAACGTCCTCCTCTTCCGCCGTCGGGGTCAGGCACCTGTAGACGGGGCTGTTGCTGTTGTAGGCGATAATGATGTTACCCGGCAGGATATCATAAGTGACATACAATGGTTTATCTACCGGCGCCTCATCAAAGCTCATCGACAGGGCCTGGGTAGCGTAGTCAACAGTACCCGTGCTGCCGCAGAGCCCGCTCAGGTCTTCGTCGTCGGGGTCATCGTTGTCCGTGGCCAGAGTGGTCACGCCGAAGTCATCACGCAGTACCGTAACAAGGATTGAACCGGGGATGAACGCCGTGCCGGTGAAGTTGGCTGTGGTCCAGTCAAACTGTGTTGTTGTGTTGTCGCCCTCTATGCTGTAGAGCGAGTAGCCAGTTTGACGGGTCATAACGTAGAGCACCCCGTCATCGCTGAGGCCGATACCATAGCACGGGTTGTCCAGCCGCTCATCGGTCATCTTGGTCCAGGTGGTACCCGGCAGCGTGGCGCGGTAGACATAGTCGCCGCCAGCCAGGTCGGTGGCAGCATAGATGTGGCTGCCGCTGTCAAGCCCGTCGGCACATACCTGTACCGTGCCGCTGCCGACCTTGCCCATCTTCTTCCAGGTCTCGCCGCCGTCAGTGGAGTAACCCACTTCACCCTTGGTGCCGCCGATAATCACCTTGTCCTCGCCGAGGCTGACTATAGTGGCTCCGTGGTCAAGCCCGGTGTCCACCTTGTCGCTCCAGACGAAGCCGCCATCGGTTGACTTGGTTACGAAGCCAGAGGAATCAACGGCGTAAACGACGTCGGCGCTCTCTACTGCCAGGTCCACCAGGTTGGTGCCGCAGTAGCGGTACATCCACTTGGTGTCCCCGCCATCGTTGCTGTAGTAGATGGTGGTTGAACCCAGCTCGGCGAGATAGACCACATTATCGTCGTCGGGGGCTACGCGTACCGTGTAGTTGGCTGTGGCTCCGCCTGCCAGGGTAAGCACCCTGTTCCAGAAGTATGAACCCCCACGCCACAGCATCGTGTCGCCACCGTATTCGCTGACTACATAGAGCTTGCTGCCGCTGGCATTAACGGCGAAGTCCTGTATGACTCCGATATCGTGGTCAACCATACTGATGTCGTTGAAACACTTGCCGTCATCGCTGGAAACGGAGAAGGCGCTGTCAGCACCCTGGCTTCCAGCGAGGACCTTGGCGCCTGCCCAGGTAACCGCGACCTTGTTGGTCTGACCGTTTACGCCCGGCCTCTTGAAGCTGCTGGAATCGTAGAGGTCAGGCTCCTTGGCTGTCGGGTTATCGCTGCGCAGGACATTATTGGTGAAGTACTCACCGGCAACCAGCAGGTTGTCATCGGTGTTGTAGGCAACACTCATGACATTGGTGGAATCGAGGTCAAAACGCTCGTCATCTTCAAAGCGGAAGATACCACCATTTTGTTCTGTGGAGTTAGTGGACACGCCAACGAAGAAAACGCGGGCGGTGTCGTCACTGGCTATGAAGCTGGTTGGCATTGAGATTGATGCCGCCGCTGTTATATTGTCGCTGGTCTCCATGATCAGCTGTCCGTCACCGCTGGTTGATTCCCAGGTGGCGCCGAACTGGTCCTTGTTCCAGCATTTGCCGGCAAAGCTGGCTAGCTGGAGACGGGCATCATCGTCGGCTGCTGCTTCGGCAACCGACCCGGTGATAACCGCCATTGTCCTGTCCGACGGGTAGTTGGGTGAGAACTGAAGTTCCAGGACTGCCTGCCCCGAAGGGGAGGCTGCCGCGTGGAACTCGCTATTGTCCCACTCGGAGCTGGTGATATCCACCCAGGTTGGCACCGAGGTGCCCAGGTCAAAGTACCACAGGCCGGCATCGCAGTCAGTAGCGTTTCCGGTGTTGCCTCCGGCAGCAATGTACCTCTTCCCGCTGACCTCGCGGTTGACGTCTAGACTGTACAGCTTATAGGCTGCAGCAGTAGCACTGCCATCCGGTATACCCAGTTTGGTCCAGATGGTGCCTCCGTCCTCGGAGATAGCTACACTGTCGCCATCGTAAACGATAGCCACTACCGAGCCATCAGCGCTGTCTGGAGCAACCGCCACCAGGTCTATGCTGGTGCTGACGATGGCATCACCGTCCTCATCTTTGACCTCCACCCATGACCACATCATACCAGCCGTGGTTGACTTGGCGAGGTACCACTTCGCGGGGTCATTGAAGTAGGGGTCGAAGCAGTGCGGTGGGGTGGGGTAGTCGAAAGTGCCCAGAGCCGCATATACGGTGCTGCCGTTGGGTGCCAAAGCAAAGTCCTTAACGTCCTGACTAGCTGGTCCCAGCGTTGCTGTATAGGTACTTGGTATAACACCGCCGATCACACACAGTGTGTAGGAGGCTGGAGATAGCTCCTCGCCCCACTTCAGCGGGTCGGCACCTGAGACCGGTGTCGCTGATATCATCAGTCCGGTAAGCATCGCCAGGCTTACGGCTACTCCCAATATTCTAGATATTTTCCTTTTCATCGACCTTTAATTTCCTCCTTAAACTAATTCACGCCTCCATAGAAAAACTATTTCTTCGTCTATGGAGACCAAGTTCATTCCGTTAATATTTCCAGTTGTAAATCAAAATTTACTCTCTCCCCTTGCGGGATATAGCCATTGCATCACCTCCTTTGCTAGCAAAATCTGCCATCTGGCAGTCAATCTACCATTATAACATAAAAAAACTATTTGTCAAGCTATCCAGCTTCAAAGTTATTATATTTGCATTGACACATTGTGTCAATGCCGTACATACCCTAATATAACATAAAATATTCATTTGTCAAGCGTTTGCGCTCATCCCATTTATATTTATAACGAAAAAGTCCTCTATTGGTTAGTAGTGACTGGCTATGGCTCTCTATCGGGCGTTATAATATAGCGGACGGTGTACTAATTGAGAGATAAGGAGGAAGCTCATGAGCGAGAAAATTGAGTGTGCCAAATGTACCAAGGTAGTCTGCGGCTCCGAGCACTATATGGAAGGACCGGAAAACTGCCCCACAAAGACCAGGGCTGATGTCATTAAGCGGGCGGTTCGGGAATATGAAAA
Source organism: uncultured Dehalococcoidales bacterium (assembly GCA_964510485.1). Taxonomy (GTDB): domain Bacteria; phylum Chloroflexota; class Dehalococcoidia; order Dehalococcoidales; family Fen-1064; genus CAZEBT01. The sequence continues at coordinate 8,864 of CAZEBT010000043.1, forward strand.
CCCCGAAATAAGGGAGTTCGCCCGCCAGGCTTCTATCCAGGAATCTGATTGCTATATGAATATGCCTGAGGGCCTGACAACACGTTACCCCAGGGTGGAGGAGGTGGTGCAATTCGCCAAGAAGATGGGTTATCGCAGGCTTGGTATTGCCTTCTGTGATGGTTTAAGAGGCGAGGCTGAAACACTGAACAGAATCCTGGAGAACCGGGGTTTTGAGGTTGTTTCTGTCTGTTGCAAGGCGGGTGGCATCCCCAAGGAGACAATTGGTATTAAGGATGAAGAAAAGATAATAACCAAGTTTGCCGGCCCGGGGCACTGGGAATCAATGTGTAGCCCTATAACCCAGGCAGAGCTTCTAAATGATGCCGGCACGGAGTTCAATATACTGGTCGGGCTTTGCGTGGGCCATGACTCGCTATTCTTTAGGTATTCTAAAGCTCCGGTTACTGTTCTGGTAGCCAAGGACCGTGTCTTCGGTCACAACCCGGTGGCTGGTCTGTACCTGTCCCCTTCTGTCTATTATCGCAAGCTCCGGCGCAAGGAGCCTCTTGACCAGCGGCTGTAAATTTATAGGTCTCTGACCATGTAGTCTCCCCGATGGCTGTAGCCGAACTCGTAGTGGTAGTATTCCCTGGCGCCAACTCCGCTCAGGACTGCCATTTGCGGTGCTTGAAATTCTTCCCTGGCAATCCTCTCGGCTTCCCTTAGCAGTGCCTTGCCCAGTCCCTTATGCTGGGCGGCAGCCAGGTCCTGGTGCTTTAAGGGGACTTCAGGGCCATAAACATGTAACTCCCTGATTAACGCCAGGTCTCCGTTACTTTCTAGCCCCAGGCTGGCTATCGGTTTGGACTGAATCCTGAGACGCAACAGGCCAAAGAGCGTCTCGTTTTCATCCTCAAACGACAGGAGGATTTCCCTGCCACCGGAGGCTTCGTACTCCATTCTTACCATCCGGGGCTCGCCTATTTCCCATCCACCCCGTGCCCGGTGACCGTATTCGCGGCACCTGATGCACTGACATGCGGTTCCCTGCTGTTTCATCCGCTGCTTGACTACGTCCCGCAGCGAGTCCTTACAGCCGGCAACAATGAACTTGGGAGGGATGTCACGCAGTACCCTGGAGATTCTGACGTACCTGGGCACAACAGACTTAATCTCAGCCACCAGGTTAATCATTGTTTCCGTGGAGTAGGGCAGGTAGCGTTCGTCCCGGTACCATTTCTCCAGCTCGGTACCCTCCACCACCATTGTGGGGTAGAGCTTCAGCCCGTCCGGCCTGAGGCGGGTGTCACTGAATAGTTGTTTGGACAGCTCCAGGTCTTCCTCCGGGGTCGAGCCGGGTAGCCCTGGCATCCAGTGATAGTGTACCTTGAAACCGTGCTCCTTCAGCAGGCTGGTGGCTCTAACCACGTCCTCTACCTTATGCCCCCTCCTGA
>CAZEBT010000044.1:0-10237 GCA_964510485.1 uncultured Dehalococcoidales bacterium
GGCTTTTACCGGGGGTAACCCTGCCGGTGCCGGGGCGTCAGGTAGATGAGATACCCTAATATAAATATGTAGTGCTGGGGATTAGAGAGAATTTGAGCAACATTGAAGTAATCGGGCTGGGAGCACTTAATATAGACAACCTGTACCGCGTTGAGCGCATCATTGATGACGGTGAGGCAATGCTGGAGGATGCAAAATCATTCCCCGGCGGCTCAGCAGCCAATACCATCTACGGTCTGGCCAGGCTTGGAGTGAAGACGGGGTTTGCCGGTGTCGTCGGTGATGATACTGAAGGCAGGATATTGCTTGATGATTTTGGGAAGATAGGGGTGGATACCAGCCAGATAAGGGTAAAACCCGGGGCAAGAAGCGGCTCAGTGCTCTGTCTCAGCGATACACTGGGCAGGCGCTCTCTCTACGTTTTACCCGGGGCTAATAGCCTGATGACAGAAGACGACCTGGACCTGGGCTACCTGAACAGGGCAGGCATGCTTCACCTCTCGTCCTTTGCCGATAATGGTCAATTCAAGGTTTTGCTGAAACTGGTAGATAGCCTGGACAGGTCTGTTAAGCTCAGCTTTGCCCCCGGGGCACTATATGCCTCCAGGGGGCTGAAGGTTCTTGCCCCCATCTTGAGAAGAACAGACATCCTTTTCCTCAACCGTGATGAGGTGAAACGGCTGACCGGGAAGGATATCAGGGTCGGGGCTGAGATATGCCTCGGAGAGGGCTGCAAGATTGCTGTCGTCACCCTGGGAAGAGGAATGGAGCTGAAATCAGAGAACAAGGGCAGTCACGGAATGGCTACGGCCGTTGGCTATATCAGGGACAGTCATGGTGAATACCTGGTTGAACCGCCCGGCCGGGAGGAGGCTTCGGATGTAGAGACCACCGGTGCCGGCGACGCCTTCTCCACCGGCTTTTTGTACGGTCTGCTCAAGGGCAAGACACTGGAGGAATGCGGTCAGGCAGGCCACATCGCAGCCCGGTTCTCAATGGCTGAACTGGGGGCAAGAGCGGGACTGCCCACCCCTGAGCAACTATCCCGGCGCCACCGGGAGCTTTATAGCAAGAAGTTATAGCTTACTTCTTTGCAGCTTTGGACTCTTCTTTCTCCGGTTTGCTCAGGATTTCATCCACAATGCCGTACTCTACCGCCTGCTCCGGGTTGAGGTAGAAATCGCGGTCAGTATCGAGGGTTATCTTATCCAGTGGCTGACCGGTGTGCTTGACAAGGATACTCCGTATTATGTCCTGAACCCTCATAATTTCCTTGGCGGCAATCTCTATATCAGAGGCATACCCCTGAGCGCCGCCAAACGCCTGGTGAAGGTGAATTGTGCAGTTGGGCAGGGCGAAGCGTTTACCGCTGGCACCGGAACAGAGGAGCACCGTTCCCATACTGGCCGCCAGCCCAACGCAGATGGTAGACACCTCGGGGCGAATTAGCTGCATGGTGTCGTAGATTGCCAGACCAGCAGCAATAACGCCGCCGGGGCAGTTGATATAGAGGCTGATGTCTTTATCCGGGTCTTCTCGCTCCAGAAAGAGGAGCTGCGCGACAATGACATTAGCTACCTGGTCATTAATTGCCATACCCAGCATGATAATCCGTTCTCTCAGTAGAAGTGAGTATATATCAAAAGCTCGTTCTCCTCTGGGGCCAGTCTCAATCACCATGGGTATGACATTCATTGGGTGGGTGTTCATTTTTCCTCCTCCTTTTGTACCGTCTCGGTTTCCTTAGTACCCTGGGCTATTTCCGTCAATCGCTGTATGGTATTCCTGGTAAGCAGTCTCTGCTCAATTGACTCACGTGCCTGCGGGGTGTTCAGGGCTTTCTTCAGTTCATCCTTATTCTCAGCAGCAGTTTTTGTCATCTCCTCAATCTCATTATCTATTTCGGAGGCACTGACTTCAACCTTCTCCTCTTCAGTAATCTTGCTGAGCACAAGGAACTGAGCGACCCTTCTGGTAGCCGCGGGACGCATCTCCTCGCGCAGTTCCTCTTCCGTTTTATTGATGCTTTTCAGGTATTGCTCCAGGCTGAAGCCACTCTGCTGGACAAACTGCAGGTCTCGGCTCAGGGAGCGGTCAATTTCCACCTCAACCAGAAATGGTGGAAACTCCGCCTCACTGATGTCAACTGCGGCTTCAATTACCCGTTCCTCAAAATTTCTTCTGGTTACCTCCTCAGCCCTGGCCTTCAAATCAGTGAAAGCCTTCTCCCGAAGTTCACTGACGGTCTGAAAATCGGGGTCAACCTCGCGGGCAAAATCATCGGTGACCTCAGGAAGGTTCTCCTGCTTTATCTCAGTAACCGCCACCTTGAAGGAAGCCTCCCTGTCAGCCAGTTCGCTCCTGGAGTAGTCAGCTGGCAGACGGAGCTTGAACTCCTTCTCCTGGTTTTTATTCATGCTTACCAGCTGCTCGGCAAACCCCGGGGCGGGGGCAGATGAACCACCAACCACCTGGTACTGGGCTCCCTTCTGGTTTATAAATGGCTCACCCTCAACACTGCTCTCAACATCCAGGATTACCAGGTCACCGAGGTCCACCGCACGGTCTACCGGCTCCCAGGTAGCGTGCTGGTGGCGTAGCTGCTCAATTACATCATCAACACTGCTGTCGGTTACCTCCACAGGTTCGGGGGAAACCTGAATACCACGGTAATCACCGAGCTTGATGAGGGGTTTTAATGGCACTACCGCCTTAAATATTATGGGGTTGGTCTGGACTACCTCAATCTGTGGCTGGGCGATGGCTTCAATCTCCTGCTCCTCAAGAGCCTTCTCATAAGCCTGGGGAACCAGCTCATCAATAGTCTCTCTAAGCAGGCTCTCCTGCCCGACATGGCGTTCCAGTATAGCTCGCGGTGCCTTGCCCTTACGGAAGCCGGGGATATCTATTTTCTTGACCAGCCTCCGGTAGGAGTTCTCCAGGGACTCCTCCATCTCAGCAGGCTCCATCTCAACGGTCAGAAATGCCTGGTGATTCTCTGTCTTTTCGTTAGTTACCTTCACTATCCACCTTAACCGATAATCTACTCTTCCCGCAGGCGCAGGTGCAGCTCAGCCAGTTGCTCCTCAGTAACCGCCGAAGGGGTATCAAGGGTCATATCAACAGCACTCTGGTTCTTGGGGAAAGCAATCACCTCCCTGATGGTCTGCTCCCCCGCCAGGAGCATCACAATACGGTCTATGCCCGGGGCAATGCCGCCGTGGGGCGGAGCGCCGTAATCAAAAGCCTCAAGCAGAGTCCCGAAGCGTTCCATAATTTCGGCATCGCTGTAACCCAGGAGCCTGAATATCTTGTTCTGAAGCTCTCTCTTGTGAATCCTGATACTGCCGCTGGATAATTCTATGCCGTTACATACAATATCGTAGTGCTTGGAGTGTACCCTTTCGGGGGCGGTATCCAGTAAGGGTATATCCTCATCCCTGGGTGCCGTAAATGGGTGGTGCATCGGCTGCCAGAGTCCTTCCTTCTCACCTCGCTCCAGCAGAGGGAAGTCCACAATGAAGGCGAAGGCAAGCAGGTCAGGCTCGGCCAGCTCGAGCCGGTGTCCCATTTCCCGGCGCAGTTCATCGAGCACGGTATCAACCACTTCGGGTTTATCGGCAATGACAAGCAGAAGGTCTCCCGTTTTTGCACCCAGACGCGCGGCTACTTCCCTTATCTGGTCAAGGGTCATATACCTAGCCGCCGCTGACCTTACCATCTCAATGGTCAGCTCGTCCAGGCTAGCGGCCTGGGTGCCGAGGGCGATGGTCAGTAGGCCCCTGGCTCCAATGCTCTGTGCCAGCTTGTTCAGTTCATCAAGCTGACTGCGGCTGTAGCCAGCACAACCGGGGGCACAGAAACCCTTTACCCTGCCCCCTTCAGCAAGGGCGGAGCGGAAGACCGAGAATTCCGTTCTGGCGGCAATGTCCGACAGGTCACCCAGCTCCAGACCGAAGCGCAAATCGGGCTTATCGGTGCCGTAGCGCTCCATAGCACCGGCATATGTTAGGCGAGGGAAGGGCTCTATTACCCGCATGTCAGGCTTGATTGCAGCCACCAGGGAGGTAAAAAGTTCCTCCATGAGGTTCAGTATATCCTCTTCCTCAACAAAGCTCATCTCAAGGTCAAGCTGAGTGTGCTCGGGCTGGCGGTCGGCACGGGAGTCTTCGTCACGAAAGCACCTGGCAATCTGGAAGTACCTTTCCACGCCGGCTACCATCAGCAACTGTTTCAACTGCTGGGGTGATTGAGGTAGAGCATAGAATTTGCCGGGGTGAATGCGACTGGGCACCAGGTAGTCGCGTGCCCCCTCCGGGGTGCTCTTAATCAGGATTGGGGTCTCTACCTCAATAAAATCCCTGGCATCGAGAAAATCGCGGATGAATTTCACCACCCGATGACGGAGGCGCAGGTTCTTCTGCATTCGGGCTCGCCGGAGGTCAAGATAGCGGTAGCTGAGACGCAGGCTCTCCTCCACCTCAATGTCCTCATTTATGTAGAATGGCGGCGTTTTTGACTGATTCAGTATCTCGGCGCTATCGGCGATAACCTCAATCTCACCGGTGGGCAGCCTGGGATTCTCAGTTCCCGGGGGGCGCTGGGCGACCTTACCCCTGACCCGGACTACATACTCGTTGCGTACCTGGCTGGCTATTTTATGGCACTGCCTTGATACCTGAGGGTTGAAGACCACCTGGACTATACCGTCCCTCTGTCTCAGGTCAATAAATATCAACTCCCCGTGGTCCCGGCGGCGGTCTACCCAGCCAGCCAGGCTTACCTCAGTGCCCACATGCCCCTTTCGCAGTTCACCGCAGTTATGACTTCTTAGCAAAGACCCCTCCTGTGCGATAATAACAATTGTTACTGAGAAAAGTATAGCTTATCAGTGAGGGTGGCTTCAACCGGGCTTTGATGATAGCCTGCACCTGGAATCAGATATATCTACCTACTGTTTTAGCAATCTGTTTCAGCTCTTCCATCAGCCTGGCAAAGTCTGACGGGGTGAGGGACTGGAGTCCATCCACCAGGGCTTCCTTGGGGTTAGGGTGAACCTCAATGAGCAATCCATCGGCACCAGCTGCCACAGCCTCTATCTCTTGCTGACTGGCACCGGTCTTCATCTCAACTATCACTGCACTTTATGTCAACTCCTTCATACGTTTGGGCTCTTCAGCGCTGATATCTACTCTCTCACCTTTAGTTCTGCGCCGACACTGAAGGCATCCGCTATGACTTCGCCTAAAGCCTGGTACTGTCGAGCCGGTGATGCCACATAGCTAAGAGGCTTGATTTTCTTAACATCCGGTTTCCCATCGGTGAGGCAGTTCTCGGAGACGTGTGTTTCCTCAATTCTGCCGATAACCAGCGAGTGGCTGCCCAAATCCAGAATATGAACAACCCTGCATTCCAGATTGACCGGGCATTGCTCAATGAGCGGGGCGTTATCTATCTTACCGTAGAATACTTCAAACTGGCAGACCTTTACCTTGTTGACACTGGAACCGGATACTGTTCCACAGTAGTCCACCTCCCTTACCATGTCACTGGAGGGTAGGTTCACTGAAAAAACCTGGTTTTCCCTGATTCCTTTGAGGGTATAGCGCTGTGCTCTAATAGCCAGAGAAACCATCGGGGGCACACCATTGGCGATACCGCCCCAGGCAACTGCCATAAAATTCGGTTTGCCACTGACATTTGCCCCGACCAGTAACACCGGCATAGGGTAAATAGATGTCTGAGGTCCCATAAGAATTTTCCCCATAAGATTCCCTCCCCGACGCAGGATTAGGCAGGTCTGACATGATTGTAACCCTTTCTGCTCAGAATAGCAAAGGGCAGCCGGTTTTTAGCTGCGCTGCGGAATTAGTGTGCACCTCTACCCGTCATATGATGTATAATGGGGCTGATTATCCTGAAGGAGTGAGCCTGACCGGGTAAATAATGTACTACTTTGCCTATGCCTCTAACCTCAGCCGAAAGCAGATGTCAGAGCGTTGCCCCGACAGCCAGCCCAGATTTAAGGCTGTCCTGCCAAACTACAAGCTGATATTTGCCGGCTGGTCAAGAAAGTGGCGCGGTGCTAAAGCCAGCATCAAGCCATTCCAGGGTGAGAAGTCTGTTGGCGCCGTTTACGAAATCTCTGAGAGATGCCTGAGGGTTCTGGACAAGTATGAGGACTACCCCGCCGTCTACAGCCACATGAATGTGCTGGTGATAACGGAGGACGGTGAGGCTGTAAGGGCGGTAACCTATATCAAGCGGGTACAGGCGGAAGAGACCCAGCCGGCACGGGAATACCTTGCTGTCATTCAACAGGGCTATAAGGATTGGGGGATAACCTAGTTCAGTATATCTGGACGGAACGAATTGAAGAATGGCGACCCTGTGAAAAATATCCTTAACATAGCACATAGAGGCTTCACCAAGGTATATCCGGACAATACCCTCGAGGCTTTTGAAGCAGCCATTCAAATAGGTGTTGATGCTTTCGAGTGTGATATCCAGGAAACGGCTGACCATCAGTTCGTTGTTCACCATGACCCCGAACTGCTTGGCAAGAATATCAACCAGCTATCGCTTGCTGAAGTCCGCAGTGTGAAGCTGGGGGGCCGGTTCGAAATTCCCACACTGGAACAGGCCCTCGATTTCTGCAACCAGAGGGTCAGGTTTCTGCTGGAACTCAAGCAGGTACATTCGATTGAGCGCTTTCTCACAATTGTGACTGCGAGGGTAAAAGCGGCTGATGTAATCCTGGCTTCATTCAACAAGAGCCTTGTTCTGGAGCTATCAAAGCTGGCCCCTGAGATTCGGAGAGGCATCATTACTGCCTTTGCCGTCAAAGAGCCTGTCCAGATGGCGGAATCAGCCTGCGCTGACACCATTATTGTGAGGTGCCCCTTTGCTACTGTGGCGCTGATTAAGGAGCTTCATGCCAGTAACCTCTCCATATTCGTATGGGGCTGCACTGACCCGGGAGATATCCGGAGAACTCTGGGGCTGGGCATTGATGGCATGATATCGGACTTTCCAGACCTGGTTGCTGAAGAGCTTAATAAAACAGTGTGAAAAACAAAGAAGGACTGTTTGAGCTTAACAAATCTGGAAAAGGGTGTTACAATTGCTGCAGCTTATGAAAGGGGGCTGGTGAAATGGATTTCTCTCTAGAGTATACCGAGGCACAGGAGGAATTTGCCAGGGAAGTGCGGCAGTGGCTGGATGAGAACGTTCCCGGGAATCTGGCTGTGCTGAGAGACCCTGGCAAGCTGAGCTATGAACAATGGCAGATGCGGCGGGAGCTTGGTCGTAAACTTGGAGAGAAGGGGTGGCTCTATCCCGGGTATCCACGTGAGTACGGTGGTGGCGGTCTGGACGGCGACCACGGTTCTGTCCTGAGGCGGGAGCTGACCGAGAGAGGTCTGGGGCTTCCCCCGTACTACGATTCCGGTAGACTGGCTGCTCCGGCAATCCTGGCCGCGGGGACAGAGGAGCAAAAGAAACGTTTTCTACCACCCATCCTTACCGGTGAAGTGGTAACCTGGCAGCTTTTTACCGAACCGGAGGCGGGCACAGATGAGGCTAACCAGCAGACCAACGCCCTTGGCCACACCCGCCAGAACGACTATTTCATAGTGAACGGCCAGAAGATATTTGTTGGCGCTATTTATTCTCCACCACAGCAGTTTCTGTTGCTGACCAGGAGCGACCTTGAAGCCCCACGGCACGAGAACCTGGCAATGTTTCTCGCCCCGGCTGATTTACCGGGTGTCTCTATCACACCTCTTGACCTGTTTCCGGCAGGTACTTTTACTCAAGTTTGCGGTCAGGTCCCGCAGATGGCAGCGGCGGTCAAGCACTCCGTCTTCTTTGACGATGTCAGACTTCACGAAACCTATCTGATTGGAGAGGAGAGAGAGGGCTGGCGAGTGACTAATGCCACCCTAACGGTCGAGCATGGTGACAGAGATACCGGTGGTGGCAGTGTAGAAGTAGTCCGGAATATGGTAGTAGAGAAATTCCTCGAGCAGTGTAGAAGCAATCCGAATATAGTAAAACGCCTGAAAGAAAACCCCCAGCTACTCGATAGTGTGGTAAACAGCTATATTGGTGGTCAAATAGAGAGGCTATTATCTATCAGGAATGCATGGCTACCGCGTAGCGGGCAGCGGGCTCCCTATGCAGGACCGCAACTGCAACTGTACTCGAAGATGTTTGGGGCGAGGCTTTCTAGCGATATGGCTCGTGTACTTGGCCCATATGCTCTTACCGGCGACACTGAGTGGGGCCTGGATGATGATATATTCGAGGTTGCTGAGCGCAGCGGAGTTTGCTTTGCCCCGGCTGGCACCCCGGAGGCAATGAAGATAATTATATCTCGGGCGCTTCGCATCGGCCGATAGTTCAGGGCAGGGCTTGAATTAGATCTGGTTTTGAGGAGGTTAGAGATGAAGCTAGACCTGGGTCTTACAGAGAGCGAGGAGATGCTGAAAAAGACAGCACTGGATTTTATGCAGCGAGAAGCCCCCAAGGCAGTTATCCAGGTTCTTCAGGAATCAGACACCGGTTACACAGAAGAGACCTGGCGAAAAGTGGTGGAAATGGGCTGGCTGGGAATAATTATTCCAGTACAATACGGTGGCACCGAGAACGAACTGACCAGTGCTGGTGTCCTGTTTGAAGCACTGGGTAAGGGGCCCCTTCCCGGGCCATATTTCTCCTCTGGAATACTGGGCAGCCTGATTATCCTGGAAGCGGGTACAGAGGAACAAAAGCAGCGTATCCTGCCGTCAATTACTGATGGTAAACACATCCTGGCTCTGGCACTTACTGAGCCCGAGTATAGCTGGGAGGCAGCAGCAGTAAACACCACCGCAGCCAGCAAGAACGGTAATTTTGTACTTGACGGCGTAAAGCTCTTCACCCAGGACGCCCAGGCAGCCACGCATTTTATTGTCGTTGCACGTACCGGAAAGAAGAGTGACCCGGCCAAGGGGATTTCACTCTTTATGGTGGACAGGGAATCGGAAGGGGTGTCTGTGCGCCAGCTACCAGGTTTCCTGGCGGGAAGGACCTTTGAGGTCAGGCTGGACTCTGTGAAGGTACCCCGGTCGGCTATACTGGGAAATATAAATGAAGGCTGGCTGCCTCTAAAGCAGGCTATTGCCCGGTCGATACCTATCCTCTGTGCCTATAAAGTGGGCGGTTGTCAGGCTGTCTTTGATATGACGCTGGAGTACAGCCGGTTCAGGGTGCAGTTTGGTCAGCCTATCGGGCGATTTCAACGGGTTCAGGACATGATTATCGAGATGGTCAATCATCTGGATGCCGCCCGCTGGACTACCTATGAAGCCCTCTGGAAGCTTGATACGGGGAGACCGGCAACAGAGAGTATACACCTGGCCAAGGCAGTTACCAGCCAGGCCTACTGGGAGGTATGTATACTGGGTCACCGGGTGTTCAGTGGCGTTAGCTATTCCCAGGAGCATGAGCTCAGTTTTCATACCAGGGCGTCCCGAGCCCTGTACAACTACCTTGGAGAGCCTGCTTATCACCGCCAGCAGCTAGGTCAGCTTCTGATTTCCTGATAGCCGGCTTTCTGGAGTCAGCTTCAAAGGGGTCAACCGCTTCTGAAACCGGCGACAAAGAACCGGGTTACCAGGGGAACTCCAAGGGGACAGAATTCAACCCTCCTTCTCCTTTCCGGTTCCACCGGCCCCCTTCCTCCTTGACCACCAGTTCATAAGGCGATTTTTTACCTGTTTCTCGTACCCCTGTTCACCGGGGGTGTAAAAGCGCTTGCCCTGTAGTGATTCCGGCAGGTGCTGTTGCTCAACGAAATGCTCCGGGTAATTGTGGGCGTACTTATACCCCTTACCGTAACCCATCTCCTTCATCAGAGATGTTACCGGGTTGCGCAGGTGGAGTGGCACCGGCTCATTGAGGCTCTCCTTGATTTCCTGCTCCACCCGATTGTATGCCTGGTATAAGGAGTTGCTTTTGGGCGCAGTAGCCAGGTAAACCGCTGCCTCAGCCAGAGCCAGATTGCCTTCGGGCATACCGATAAAATGGACTGCCTGCTGAGCCGCCATAGCTACTACCAGTGCCTGAGGGTCAGCCATGCCCACGTCCTCCGATGCAAAGCGCACCAGACGGCGGGCAACGTAGAGGGGGTCCTCCCCCGCCTCAAGCATCCTGGCCAGCCAGTATAAGGCGGCATCAGGGTCCGACCCGCGCA
>CAZEBT010000045.1:0-10125 GCA_964510485.1 uncultured Dehalococcoidales bacterium
GGAGTGTGCCAAATGCATTTTAAGAGGAGCGCTAAATGACTGAGGTAAAATCATCCAGAAGCCACAAGGATAAAGCCAAAGCCGCGGCAGCAAAGCCAGCCGACCTCGGTGAGGATATAGACCTAGGTCTTTATGCCACCTCCGCCGAAGAGCAGCCGTACCAGGACGACCCCTCAAAGCTCCCTGACAGAGCCAAGAAGCAGATGCTTGAAGCCGGGGTTATGCTGGACGATGTGAACCAGAGGTCGGGCACGTATATACAGATGGATAATACGCCGGTGCATATCTCCATGAAACAGGAAGGCGTTGAGGTAATGGCGGTCAGCCAGGCTCTGGAGAAGTACGACTGGCTGGCAGACTACTGGTGGCAGGCAGTAGCCGTAGATACAGATAAGTATACCGCCAGTATAGAGCTGGGGCAGCATGATGGCTACTTCATCAGGACACTCCCCGGCAACAAGACTGTCTATCCGGTCCAGGCCTGTCTCTACCTGAAAAAGGCACGGTTAGCCCAGAGTGTGCACAATATCATTATCGCCGAGGAGGACTCCGAGCTACACATCATTACCGGCTGTACCACTGCCTCCAAAGAAGAACCCGGACTCCACATGGGCGTCTCCGAGTTCTACATAAAGAAAGGGGCCAGGGTCACCTTCACGATGATACATAGCTGGAACCCGGCGGTAGCAGTGCGCCCCAGGACCGGGATTATCATTGAAGATAACGGACTCTTCCTGAGTAACTATGTAATCATGAAGCCGGTTCGCTCACTCCAGACAAATCCCCTGGCCAGGTGCATCGGTGAAAACGCCACCACCAGGTTCAACAGTATCCTGGTGGCTACCCCCGGCTCAACAATGGATGTCGGCTCCAGAGTCCTGCTTAATGCCAGAGGCGCCAGGACGGAAATAATCTCCAGAGCCATCACCACCGGGGGCAACATTTTCGCCCGTGGCTACATAGAAGGCAATGAACCCGAGGTCAAGGGTCACCTGGAGTGCCGGGGTCTCATCCTGGAGGGGAACGGCATTATTCACGCTGTACCTGAGCTCAAGGGAACCCTGGCCGGCATTGACCTTTCCCATGAGGCAGCCGTCGGTAAGATTGCTGAGGAGGAGGTTGAGTACCTGATGGCACGGGGACTGACCCGGGATGAAGCGACCGCCACCATAGTCAGGGGCTTTCTCAGGGTTGATATAGAGGGGCTACCACCCATGCTCAGCGCCGAGCTGCAACGTACTATTGAGGCCAGCCAGGAAGACCTCATGTAAACGACTTCCAAGAGGGGGGAGCAATGAATCTCAAGGCTCTATATAAGCTAGGCTACGGCCTCTATTTAGTAACCTCAAGGAAGGGAGAGAGGCTCAATGGTCAGGTTGCCAACACCGTTTTCCAGGTCTGCTCCGAACCCCCCGTTATCGCCGTCGCCATCAACAGGCAAAACCTTACCCACGAGTTCATCAGCGATAGCAGAGTGTTCACTGCCTCTATCCTGGCTCAGGACACCCCTCTCAATTTCATCGGCCGCTTTGGCTTCAAGTCAGGCAGAGATATAGATAAATTTGAGGGGGTTAATTACCTGATGGGCAAGACTCAGGCTCCGGTGGTTACCGACAACGCCCTGGCCTATCTGGAAGCCCGCGTAACACAACAACTGGATGTGGTAACCCATACCATATTTACCGGGGAGATGGTAGCAGCAGAGGTGCTGAGAGAAGGCGAACCGATGACCTATGCCTACTATCATCAGGTCAAACGTGGCAGCACCCCCAGGACTGCTCCCAGCTACGTTGAGGAGAAAAAGATGGAAACCATCAAGGCACCAAAGTACCGGTGCACTGTCTGCGGCTACATCTACGACCCTGAACTGGGCGACCCGGACGGTGGTATCGCCCCGGGGACACCGTTTGAAGACATCCCCGATGACTGGGTCTGCCCTGTCTGCGGCGTTGCCAAGAGCGAGTTTGAAAAAATAGAGTAACGGAGGCAAAAAAATGACCGCCAGAGAGTACTGCAATATCCACGGCCTGTGGAAATCAAGTTAACTGGTGAACACTTCTAAAATCTAACAGGGAAAAATAACAGGGGGGGAGCCACATGGATAAGAGAAAAATCATTGACCTGCTGAACAAGGACCTGGAGGGTGAGCACGGCGCCATCATTCAGTACCTGACCCATGCCTACGCTATGGGTGAAGGTGAGATGGCCTGCGAGATGGAGGCAGTCGCCAGAGAGGAGATGCGCCACCTGGACTGGCTGGCGGAGACAATAGTTGAGCTGGGCGGTATCCCCAGCCTCAAGCGAGGCAAGGTTCGTCTGGAAGGTAAAACAGTAGCCGACTGGATGCAAAACGGTGTGCTGCTGGAAGAGGACGCTATGGAACCCTACCGGGAACACATCAAGGCTATTGATGACCCCAGAATAAAGAGGCTGTTACAGCGCATCCTCTCCGACGAAGAGGCGCACCACGGCGATTTCAAGCACTTCGTAGAGAAGGCAGAGAGGGAAGGGATGCAGGATGTCAGGGGCAGCCGCTCGGACAGGACTGTCCAGACCCTGAACTGGGGCATTGAGCACGAGTACACGGTCATTCTTCAGTACCTGTTCCAGTCCTATATGACCACCAATCCCGAGGCTAAGAAGCAGCTTGAAGACCAGGCAATCAACGAGATGCAGCACCTCGGCTGGCTGGCTGAGAAGCTAATTGACATCAGCGGTAGTCCGAGAATTGAGCACGCCAGGGTTGACCAGTCTACCAGGACCGCCGACATGCTCCGTGCCGACATCAAGATTGAGCAGGAGGTGGCTGACGCCTACGACCGCGCTGCCAGGGAGACCGACGACCCCAAGCTGAAAGAGCTTTTCCTGCGCCTCAGAGACCACGAGATTTACCACACCGAGGTCTTCAGCGACATCCTCAAGGAAGAGGAAAAGTAGGGGGCAGTAAAGATGTAGAATAAGAGCGGGGGCTCAGGTCTTGCTCAGGCAGTCCTTTATAACGCCCTTTTGACGCGTCTCCAGTACACCCTCGCGGCTAACCACCTGAAGTGTCTATTCTCTCCTCATGAGTATAGATATTCATCCGGTCCCCCCTGACAAAGCCGACCAGCGTCATGCCGGAGCTGTCAGCTATCCGCACAGCCAGGTCAGTGGGAGCGGATATGGAGATGATAACCGGAACGTCCCTCCTGGCTACCCTGAGCACTATCTCCGAGGAGACCCTGCCGCTGGTGACCACCAGCCGGTCACCGGTAGCGATTCCCCTCATAAGGCACTCCCCGAAGACCCTGTCAATGGTATTGTGCCTTCCAATGTCATCACTGAAGACAATTATGTCCTCCGTATTACACAGGGCAGCACTGTGAACCCCACCCGTCGTTGTAAATACCAGCGAGCTCTGGTGGAACCTCTCCATAAGGGCGATAATCTCCGGGACTGATATTCTGAGCCGGGATTCTATCCTTACCCGTTCCCGGGACACGGCACCGGTATCGACAGCCATCCCTCTGCCACCACTGGAAGCAATTATCCGCCCGGATGGAGCCTCTTTGACCGAACCCGCAGACTCCTTCACTTTAACCCGCACCGTGCTTCTCTGTCTGTTACCGGTAGCCTTCGTGGTGATAATATCGTCCCGGTCCTTGATTAACCCCTCACTGAGAAGAAAGCCAGCCGCCAGGTATTCCAGGTCTGCCGGAGAGCACATTAGAGTTACCACCTCCCGGTCGTTCAGCACGATGGTGGCAGAATGCTCCCTGACGACTGCATCCTCAACGGCGCTTCTATCACTGCTGACAATCCGCAGTATGGGGACTTTCTCAATCATTATCTCTTTCACCCGCCTCTCCTTGCTCACTGCCTTTACTAAATCTCCGACCTCACCCGCTCTATTGACCCGCCGCCGACAACCCTCTCTCCATCGTAGAAGACAACCGCCTGCCCCGGGGTCAGCGCCATCTGTGGCTCCTCGAATACTACCTGTACCCTGTCCTCACCCGATGGTATTACCGTGGCGCCGGCTTCCCGGTGCAGATACCTTATCCTTGCCTTCACCCTCAGGGGCCGCCTCGGCTTTCCGTTAGCCATCCAGTTTAGCCCCGAGGCAGTAAGCTCGCTCCCGTATGTCTCCTCTCTGCTGCCCACGATAACAGCACTCCTCTCCCGGTCGATAGCCACCACGTATAGAGGCTCCCCGGCTGATATACCCAGCCCCTTACGCTGCCCGATGGTGTAGAAAATGAGTCCCTTATGCTCCCCCAGAACATTCCCGCGCCTGTCCAGTATCGGTCCTGGCCTGGTGGCACCGCCGGCATAGTCTTTGAGGAACCTCGGATAATCACTGTCGGGGATAAAGCAAATATCACGGCTCTCCGGTCTGCTGGCTGCCGGCAGCCCCAGTTCTTCAGCTATACGCCGTACCCTCTCCTTGTTAAACCCACCCAGAGGGAACAGGCTATACTTTAGCTGCTCCTGGGTCAGCGCATACAGGAAGTAGGACTGGTCTTTGCTGCGGTCGCTACCCTTCTTGACAAGGTATCTCCCGTTAGCGGCATCCTTCTCTATCCTGGCATAGTGCCCGGTAGCTATGAAATCGGCTCCCAGCTCCCTGGCCCTTTCCCGTAAGGCACCAAACTTTATGAACTGATTGCACCGTATGCAGGGGTTCGGCGTCCTGCCAAGGTCATATTCACGGCAGAAGTGAGCGATTACCCTCTCCGCAAAAACCCCCCGGCAGTCAACGACATGGTGGGGTATGTCTAATCTATCAGCCACCCTCCTGGCACCCGCTGCCACCCCTCCGGCCGGTCCATCAGGTGGCCAGACCCGCATGGTTACCCCTATAACCTGATAACCCTCCTCCCTGAGAAGAGCGGCAGCAACCGCTGAGTCTACCCCTCCGCTCAGGGCAACCGCTACCTTCATGCCTCCCCCTCTCAAAGCAAATTGTACCCGTACACTGCCAGTGCCTTCGTTACCTGCCAACGATTTTTATCTGACCCCAGAGAGCTAGCCTGTCACCCCTCATAATTGCCACCCCCTTTAACCCCTCAATGCCCCTGGCAAACTCAATCCCCTGATTGAGGTCGCTGTCTTCGGTAACCAGATTACCAATGGCAGTAGCCGTGGCATCAGCCAGAGGCGCTGAAGGAGAAATCACGATAGCCGCATCAGCCCTGCCAAAGCTGAGAGAATGCCCCACCGTTCCTGAGGAGGTGCAAACACCGACCGGGGTTTCCTCAGGCTCGATTTTCAGAGCAATTTCCCCCGAATAAGGGGGCTTCCCCGTATAGATACCCACCAATTTGCTATCCAGGTTCTTCATGAAAATATCCCCCCCGTTTTCCACAACCACCTCCGGCGAGAATTTCATCAACTCCCTGCCCACAAACTCGGCAATAGCCCCAGCCACGGCAGCCATAGGCCCAACCCCTGCCTTCTCCGCCGCTTCTGCCATCTCCCTGACGATGTGTGGAGCATCATCCCCAATAGCGAACGGTTCCAGAGCAGTAGCAAATCCGGGATGGCGCGCAATATACCCCTCAAGCAGGGCACGCTGCTTTGAGACCACATCCAGGGCTTTCCTTTTCAGATTGCGCTTTGCCTGAATAAACAGGTCTGTCTCCCTGACCACCACGTTGAAGGAGACCAGGTCTTTCCCCTTAGTCCAGAGTCTATAGCACCTCGGTTCATACACAGACGTAGAGTCCCCCCCTACCCGGGGCTGACCTCAGCGGTTACTTTCATTACCTGCTCTGTCCTTCCCCGTGCCCCTGCTTCCTCACCAGGGCTTCCAGTTCGGCTATCCGCTCCCGTAACCTGTCCTGTTCCTCCAGTATGGGCCTGATGACGTTGCTAATGGGGTCGGGTAATTTCCCGTGCTCCAGGTCAAAGACCGACCCTTTTCTATCCTCCACCGCCCGTGCCGGTATTCCCACCACAGTAACCCCCGGCGGCACCGATTCTACCACCACCGAATTAGCACCAATCCTGGCGCCATCCTCCACAGTTACGGGTCCAAGCACTATCGCCGCCGCCCCAATGACCACATTATTCCCGACAGTAGGGTGCCGCTTCCTCTTCTCCAGGCTCGTTCCACCCAGGACCACACCCTGGTACATCAGCACGTCATCCATGATTTCCGCTGTTTCACCAATGACCACACCCATGCCGTGGTCAAGGAAAAACCTTCGGCCTATCACGGCACCGGGGTGTATCTCCACGCCGGTAAAGAACCGATTAATATGGGAGAGCAAACGACCGGACAACCGGAGCTTATGCCTCCAGAGGAAATGGGCCAGGCGGTGCAGCCACAGAGCATGCAGTCCCGGATAGCAGAATAGAACCTCTATAATGTTCCTTGCCGCCGGGTCCCTGGCAAAGACTGTACTGACATCCTCTCTTAATAATCTAAACATCCTTCATCACCCCTTCGGTTACCCTATTCCCACCCTGCCGGTTTGTCACTCTGGCGCACGACAAGCTTCAGCCTGTCCTGCCCTACCACAGTAACCTCCCCACCGGTGCTGATTTCCCCGCCCTCCGATTCCGCCATCCAGAGTTCACCCCTAATCTTTACCAGACCCTCCGGGGCCAGCGGGCTTACCACCTCCCCTCTGGTGCCAAGCATATTCGGCAGACCAGCCAGGGGCTCCTTCTGCAGGGCCCGACTACCCTTCCTGTAAACCCAGGTAGACCAGGTTCCCCACCCCACCATAAAAACAACAAGCAGGACGGTGCTACCCCACAGAGGAAGACTTACCCCTATTGCAGGTAATCCCCAGAGCACAACTACGGCTATCGCCGTCTCCTCCAGCAGAGTGCTAACAGTCGCCATTATTAACCTGCCGTTTATGTTCCTGCCCATTATCACTATGGCTGGCGCAGGGTGTCCCCTGCCAGCCGACTCCCTGTCCTGATTCCCCTACCCTGTTAATTATAATTCATTATAGCAGGATAGTCTCCGTTGCGGACACTAAAACGTGGGTGCTATAATTAGCCAACATAACAGGTGAGGTAAATAATGAAACTCAGTCGTGAAGAAGTCCTGAATATTGCTCTCCTGTCTCGCCTGGGCTTGAGTGAGACCGAGGTGGAGAAAGCCAGAGAGCAACTATCAAATATCCTGGAGAACTTCGAGGTGCTACAACAGGTGGATACCAGCGGCATTCCGCCTACAGCCCAGTCAATTAACCTCCAGAACGTTATGAAGGACGATGACCCAGACAGCTCCCTGCCTCCAGAAGACATCCTGGCTAATGCCCCCCATAAGGAGGGAGACTTCTTCAGGATACATGCCGTGCTGGAGTGAAGAGCAACGATTAAGGAAGATTGGAGGGGCCCCAGCCCTTCTTCGCAAAATCTTCCCCCTCTCCCCTGAAGGGGAGGACCGAGAGCAGAGAGTTAAAGAGAGGCTTCGCCTCTCTTATAAAAATCTTCCCCCTCTCCTTTGATAAGGAGAGGGGGACCGAGGGGGTGAGGTAGATAGCTACCCATAACCAGCTAACAGCCCACGAAGCACACAGTCTCCTGAAGAATAAGCAGCTCTCATCGGTCGAGCTAACCAGGGCATGCCTGGAGCGTATTCAGGAGGTGGAGCCCAGGGTCCATGCTGTGGTCACCATCACCGAAGAACTCGCCCTGGAACAGGCACGAAAAGCCGACGAGCTTTTTGCTTCCGGCAATACTACCCCTCTTACTGGCATCCCCGTGCTGGTAAAGGACAACATGTGCACCAGGGGAATACTCACCACCTGTTCATCAAAGATACTGGAGAACTTTGTGCCACCTTACAACGCTACCGTGGTGGAGAAACTGGGCGAGTGTGGAGCGGTAATTATAGGCAAAAGCAACATGGACGAATTCGCTATGGGCTCATCCACCGAGCATTCCGCCCTGTTCCCCACCCACAACCCCTGGGACCTGTCTCGCGTCCCCGGGGGCAGCAGCGGTGGCTCGGCCGCGGCGGTAGCCGCCGGCGAGACTATCTGTGCGCTCGGCTCGGATACCGGGGGCAGCATCCGCCAGCCGGCCGGTTTCTGCAGCGTCACCGGGCTAAAACCTACCTATGGCAGGGTCAGCCGCTACGGTCTGGTTGCCTTTGCCAGCTCGCTTGACCAGATTGGGCCACTGACCAAGGATGTTACCGATTGCGCCCTGGTACTCAACGCCATAGCCGGCTATGACACCAGGGACTCCACCTCCGTTACTCATCCCGCTCCTGATTACACCGGGTGCCTGACCGCCGACCTCAAAGGGCTTCGCATCGGCATCCCCGGGGAGTACTTCGTTGAGGGAATGCAGGCCGAGGTGGAGGCAGCCATACGAGCTGCCATTGATAAACTCAAGGAGCTGGGAGCCAGCGTAGAGTGGGAGGTATCATTACCCAGTACCCCCTACGCCCTGGCAGCATACTATATTATCGCCCCCTCGGAGGCTTCGGCTAACCTCGCCCGCTACAACGGGGTGAAATACGGCTTCTCCTACCCCGATGCCAAGAACATGTGGGACGCCATGGAGAAGACCCGCCATTACGGCTTCGGCGCCGAGGTAAAGAGGCGTATCATGCTCGGCACCTATGCCCTGTCTGCCGGCTACTACGATGCCTGGTACCTCAAAGCCCAGCGGGTGCGCACCCTGATAAGGCAGGAGTTTGACCATGCCTTTGAGAAATACGATGCCCTGGTAACCCCCACCTCCCCCACCGTCCCCTTCAAAATCGGGGAGAAGGTGGACGACCCCCTCCAGATGTACCTATCCGATGTCTGCACCCTTCCGATAAATATCGCCGGTCTGCCCGCCATATCTATCCCAGCCGGCTTCGCCGACGGGCTGCCCATAGGCATGCAGATTATCGGCAAGCCGTTTGCCGAGGAAACCCTCCTCAAGATTGCCTACGCCTACGAGCAGGCAACCGAGTGGCATAAGAAGAGGGCGGAGATATAGAGTAGGAGGAAACAAATGGCACTAACAAAAGAAATGCGCCAGAAAGTGATGAGAGGAGCGGGATGGAAATGTTATAGGTGCGGTGTAGGCATTAACAGCCTTACAGGGGAAATACATCATAGGGACGGTGACCACCAAAACAACATACTCTCTAATCTGCGACCTGTCTGCAAGAAATGCCATAAAGATTTAACTAAGGCACAGATGAAGCGTAGGGCTAGAGACGAATGGTCTTTCTAGAATACTGTTTAAACTAGACTCTGTTATTTTAAATACTTATAACTAAGAGAGTTCAAATGAGGCGAAGCCCCTCTTATATAAATAATTCCCATTCCCCTTATCAAGGGGAGGGGGATAAAGGGGGAGGGTTAAAAAATGGCAAAAAAGAACGGTGGTATTAGTCTTATAGAATATATTATAGCAATCACAGTAGTAGCTGCTGTGGCTATTATTGTAGGAAAACTTAATTGGAGTCCGTTAATAATTGCTATCGCCTTTTTTGCTGCTTTGGGTTATATCTTTTGGAGACATAGAAAATAGTCTAGAAAGTCACAGAGAGGCTTCGCCTCTATTATTGTAACCTATCCCCCTGACCCCCTTCCCTTAAACTTAATAAGGGAAGGGGGGGTGAAGATAAGAGAGGGGGCTTTGCCCCCTCTCTAAAATCTCTTCCCCCTCTCCTTTTAAGGAGAGGGGGATACAGGGGGTGAGGTCAACCAAAAAATAAAGGGGATAGGGTTACCTAATAAAAAGATGTGTTATATTGAGATTCTTCACTGCGCTCAGAATGACAGAAAGAGGTGCTCAGAATGACAACGGGGGAGAGATTGCTTCGTCGCTGACGCTTCTCGCAATGATGAAAGGGTGTCATTGCGAGCCGAAGGCGTGGCAATCTCGGTGGTGGGGATTGCTTCGGCACTTTGTGCCTCGCAATGACATGAGGCTAGCTTAAAGGGGATAGGGTTACCCTAATAAAAAAATGAACGAGCTAAATAACCTGAAAGTCAACTGCTACTCCGGCCATACCTATGCCCAAAGACCACGGTCTTTCCTCTGGGAAGGCACGGAATATGAGGTGGAGGAGATAGAAAAAGAGTGGCTGGAGCCGGGAAAGAGGTACTTTCAGGTCCGCACCGGGGATAACAAATTGTTCAAGCTCTGCTATAATGAGGAAGAAGACCG
>CAZEBT010000046.1:0-9907 GCA_964510485.1 uncultured Dehalococcoidales bacterium
TACCATCTGCTCCTCAGATAATGAGCATGGCATCGCCGAAGCTGTAAAAGCGGTACTTTCGGGTGATAGCCTCCCGGTAAGCACGGTCAATCAATCCCCGGCCGGCAAAGGCGGAGACCAGCATTAAAAGCGTTGACCGGGGCAGGTGAAAATTGGTAATAAGCCCGTCCGTTATCTGGAAGCGGTATCCCGGCAGAATAAACAGGTCCACCCATCCTTCAAAAGGCTCCATGTGAGCCGGGCTACCGGTTTGAGCTGCCGCCTCAACCAGCCTGACGGTCGTGGTACCAACACATATGACTCTATGCCCTTCCTTCTTGGCCTGAGATAGATGGCTGGCTACCTCCTCACTCAAAAACCCGTACTCCTGATGTATGGGGTGCTGGAGCGGGTTATCTTCCCGGACCGGCCGGAAGGTGTCCAGCCCCACATGCAGGGTAACAAAGAGGCAGAGAACCCCCCCACCCCTTATCTCATCAATCAGCTCCGGTGTAAAGTGCAGACCGGCGGTAGGTGCGGCAATACTTCCAGGCGCATTTGCATACACCGTCTGGTAGCGTTCGGCGTCACCGAGCGGGGCATGGATGTACGGCGGCAGGGCAACTCTGCCTGCCTCTGACAGGAGCACCTCGTCAGAGAAGCTCAGCACCCGCATCCCTTCTTCCCCCAGCCCGATTACCTCAGCCATAACAGAGATATCCTGCCCGCCGCTCCAGGATTTACCCGTCACCTCTATTCGGCTGCCAACCCTGGCCCGTTTTGCCGGCTTGACCAGTGTCTCCCAAACACCGGGGCTGAGCCGACGCAGCAGCAGGACCTCCAGCCTTCCTCCGGTATCAACCCTTCTCCCGCTGAGACGGGCTGGTATAACCCGGCTGTCATTAAATACCAGCACGTCTCCGGCCCGCAGATACTCAGCTATTTCAAAGAACCTGCGGTGCTTCAGTGTGCTGTCGCCCAGGTTCACAACCATCAGTCGTGCCCGGTCTCTGGGCTCAACCGGGTTCTGAGCAATAAGCTCCACCGGTAGAGAATAATTAAAATCGGAGGTCTTCACCGCTGTTTACCGCCCGGCAAAAATCGCTGCTATGGCTAACAGGCTAGAAACATATTATAGGCTTTTCCACTCCCGATGACAAAGCTCCCGCAATGCCGGGGACGGTCTGCATCAGCAAAAGGCTGCCGGGAAGATGACAATCCTCGTAGAAAAGGGGTAAAATACGTCCTGAGCCGGGGGAGCAACTCAATATTGAGACATGCCAGGGCTCAGTAACGGAAAGGGACTATTGCCGTATGAGCAGCCAGAATCAAGCCGAAATTATCTCAATCGGCACCGAGCTTCTAAGGGGTGAAACCACCGATACCAATGCCAGCTACCTCGCCTCTCAATTACCGCTTTCGGGCATTGACCTCTACAGGATAACCACCGTAAGTGATAATAAGGAGCAGTTGTGCCGGGTCCTGAGTCAGGCGCTGGAGAGGTCGGTGCTGGTGGTTACCAGCGGCGGTCTGGGACCTACCGAGGACGACCTGACACGGGAGTGCATTGCTGCCGTCCTGGGAGAAGAACCGGCCGTTGATGCGGAACTGGAACAGCAACTGCGAGCCATGTTTACCCGGATGGCAAGGGAGATGCCGCCTCATAATATCAAGCAAGCCTGGCTCATACCCTCAGCCAGTCCTGTCCCCAACTCGCGAGGCACCGCACCGGGCTGGTGGGTAGAGAAGGGCGGAAAGATTATCGTGGCTCTGCCCGGCCCGCCCCGGGAACTGATACCCATGTGGCAAAATGAGGTTATGCCCCGCCTGGAGTCAAGCCTCCCCGGCAGGGCAATCCTCTCCCTGACCATAAAGACGTTCGCTCTGGCTGAGGCTAAGGTATCCGAGATGGTAATGCCCCTATTCAACTCAACCAACCCCTCACTGGGCATCTATTCAAAGCCCGATGGTATTCACCTCCGCTTAATCGCCCATGGGGAAAATGCCGCACAACTTCTGCAAACCGCCGGGGAGCAGTTGGAAGAAATCCTCGGCTCCAGCATCTGGGGAAGGGACGAGAATACCCTGGAGGGAGTAACCGGCAAGTGGCTGAGAGAAAGGGGTTTGACCCTGGCAACAATTGAGGACGGCACCAGCGGACTGCTGGCTAATATGATTTCCGGTGCGCCCGGCAGTTCCCGGTTCTACCGCGGGGGCTTGATAGCAGGCTCCGATGAGATGAAGGTCACCTGGGGAGTGCCGCCCCAGCTCATCAAGGAGCACGGCGACATCAGCGCTGAAACAGCCGAGGCAATGGCAGAAGCAGCCAGAGAGAGGCTCTCGGCCGATTTCGGGCTGAGCACCACGGGAATTGTGGCACCGGATAACCCGGAAGGGAAGCCACCGGGATTGACCTACATCGGCATTGCCGATGCTCAGGGCAGGAGAAGCTGGCAGCAGAACTTCGCCCGCTTCCGCGATGAAGCTAGCCTCCGCGGGGCTGTTGCCGCCCTCTTTCGCCTCAGAGAAAGACTGATGGAACCCAAGAGCTAGGCCCTGAAACGGGGAATTTGCAGTTAAACTATAAGGAGAGGAGTTTTAAATTGAGCGTATACAGCCTGAATATGGAAGTCCACGATAAAGCAATCCATCAGATTGTACCCGAAGATGCGGAGGTGGAAGAACTGGCTACCGGCTTTGGCTTCACCGAAGGGCCCGTGTGGTGTGGAGACTGTCTCATCTTCAGCGACATACCAAACAACCGCATCATCCGCTGGCGCAGGCTGAATGAGGGCCCGGAGGTAACCACCCTCCGCACCCCGAGCGGCAACTCAAACGGGCTGACACTGGACAAGAGCCGGCGGCTCATCTCCTGCGAACACAGCACCCGCCGCCTCACCCGAACCGAGCTTAATGGCTCCATCACCGTGCTTGCCGAGCAGTATCAGGGAAAGCGCCTCAACAGCCCCAATGACGTGGTCGTCAGGTCTGATGGCAGCATCTACTTCACCGACCCGCCCTACGGCCTGACCAACCTCACCGATTGGAAAGAACTGCCATTCAACGGAGTCTATCGCCTGGCACCGGATGGCGAACTGGTACTGCTGGCGGATGATTTCGACCGCCCGAATGGACTGGCTTTCTCTCCGGACGAGAGTATACTCTATGTCAATGATACGGCACGCCTCCACATCCGGGCATTCAATGTCAGCCCTGACGGCAGCATCAGCAAAGACAGGGTTCTCATAGAGATGAAGGCACCAGAACCGGGGGCACCGGACGGGATGAAGGTTGACCAGATGGGGAACATATACTGCACTGGCCCCGGCGGATTCTGGATTATTGAGCCCGGTGGAAAGAGCCTGGGACGAATTATGCCGCCCCAGCTACCCGCCAACTTAGCCTGGGGTGATGCGGACAGCAAAACCCTCTACCTCACCGCCCGCACCAGCCTCTACCGCCTGAGACTAAATATGCCGGGAATACCGGTATTCTGAGCCAGGGAAAGTCTGGAACAGAGGACAGTCCGGTATCACTCAAAGAAATTGCGGACGACATCAAATTCGCTGGGCAGCAGCGCCAGTACCACCGGGAATTTATCCAGTAGAATCCCTGCCAGCACTGATTCGGTCACCAGTACCGTACCGAAGAACTTCACTACGATAGCCAGTATAGCCCCCATGAACAGGGCACCCATTACCAGACCAAAGATGGCGCCACCAAGACGGTCAACCCAGCCAAGCAAAACCGCCTTGGCAGTAGCCTTCAGTAAGACAGCCAGCACATTGGCAATAACCATCACCACAACCAGAATCAGAATGAAAGCAACGATACTGGCTATGTTTTCGTTGTCTATAAAATCCAGCACCCTGCCAAGCTGCTGATAGTAGTTACTTGCCAGGACCACCCCCACTATCAGACCGGCCAGAGACAATGCCGCCTTGATGAGTCCCTGTTTTGCACCGAAAAAGGCAGGAATAATAAGAGCTACTATGATGATTATGTCAAGCCAGTTCACCTGTCAATCCTCCTGACAGCCCTTACCCCTATCACTCATAATGACACAACCACGCAATGGATAACTTTAATTCTACACCTATTACTTCCCGTACATCTGCCGGAATCTCTCCAGCATGGCTCTGGGGGTAACCGTGGGCCTCTCGAACCTGGGTAAATCCTTCTCTATCCCGGCCAGGTACTTGGCAATACTCTTAAGTGCCTCCAAATCATATCTTCCCATCAGGGCAATCGTTTCCATCTGAGGCGAACCACCGCCGTGCAATCCGGCTACCTGCGATACCCCGGCCATGTCTGAAACCAGCAGATTCTCTATCATACGGAAGCACCTGTGCTGGTTTTCCGCAGATACTTTGGGGTTTCTCATCATATACTTGTTGGCCAGCTCCTCTGTTTCCCCTGAAAAGAAGTCCCCCTCAAACGGCAGGGTAGCTGGCAGACCACCGGCCAGGTCAGCGAGAACCTTATACTCGTTATAGATTTCCTCCCCGGCAAGCCTTCGGCCAACGTTGGTCAGGATTTCATCGGGTATATAAGTACCGGATGGAGACTTCTCAGCCCGATAAGCGCTCATCTGTCCGGCAGCGAAGACCAACTCGGCTGTGCCTATGAGATGGGAAATCTTTTCTCTCACGTGAGCCTGGCGCTCAATACCGTTATACTCGGCAACAAGTGCGGCAGCGCTGCCCAGAACCTCTGATACCGCCGGCTTACAGCCGGTATACGAATGCCGGTGATAATGAGCGAAGAGCAGGGCGAGGAAACCTGCATAGGCTGTCTGCCGCGGGTCCCCCTTCCCGTCCATAAAAACCCTCTCCCGGGGCACGAAAACATCTTCAAAGATAATGAACCCCTCAGTGTCACCCAGTTCGGCAACGGGTGCTTTCAGGTACTTCCTTTTGTGGTGATTTGCTGGTCTTACCAGCATCTTTACCCCCTCCCAGTCAGCCGGAATAACAAAGGCAACAGCATAATCACTGTCATTCTCGGTCATGAATCTGGTCGGTATAACCACCATCTCATCAGCAATCGGCGCATTGGTGATATCAATCTTGGCTCCCCTGACGACAATACCATCGGGCCTGCTCTCAACTATTCTCAGGTAGAGGTCGGGGTCCTCCTGCTCGTGTGGCCTCTTTAACCTGTCACCCTTGCAATCCGTCTGAGCGCAACTTCCAACCAGATCACCGTCCTGCCAGTGTCTGAGGACTTTCTCAAACCTGGGGTAGTAGTCTGTTCCCAGAGCCTCGTCCATTTCATAGGTAACAACGGAAAGGGCGTTCATGGCATCTATCCCCATACATCTCATAATGCATCCGCCCACCCTGTGACTGAGGAGTCTGGTCATCATTTGCTTATTCAGAAGGTCTTCATGGCTGTGATGGATGTTAGTAAACCTGCTTATCCTGTCACCGGTGAGGTGAGACTCCGCTGTGCATACATCTTCGAACACCGGGTCATTAGCACGGTCGTAGGTCTCCTTCATAACATACTTCTGCCCCTGCAACCTTTCATCATCCCGGTTAACCTTCTCTCCATCTATGTAGAGATTCGGTTTCATCTTCTTCAACCGGTCGCAGTATGCATCATAAGTTTTTATTGCCATCCTATTACCCTCCTGTATTTGAATCCCATGCCATCACACAACCGTTACAGCAGCCCCGCAGCATATACCGGTAGAGGTAAGACAGAGTACTGCCTCACTGTAACAGCATATTGATAAGCAACCTAAAAACCAAGTTCAGACTCGCCCCGTTAACCAACCGGTCATCTCTATTAGTGATAGTGCACTACTTTGCCTTATATGCAGGGGGCCTCTTCTCAACAAATGCCCTGGCTCCCTCCATAAAGTCCTCGGTGCCCCTGATACCGGTAGCGAGCTGTGTCTCCAGCTTCAAGCCCTCTTCCAGAACCATATCGTAACCCCTGACCATAGCCTCTTTGGCTGCCCTGACACCCAGGGGTCCCCTCTCACATATCTTATTAGCTATCTCCCTAGCCGTATCCATTAGCTTATCAACCGGCACAACCCTGTTCACCAATCCTATACGATATGCCTCCTGGGCGTTTATTCGGTTTCCAGTAAGCAGTATTTCGGCAGCTAGTGCCCGGGGGACAAATCGGGGTAGTCTCTGAGTGCCACCGCCACCGGGCATGAAGCCAATGTTAATCTCCGGCTGGCCCAGTTGAGAGTCCTCGGCAGCTATCCTTATATCACAGGTCATCGCCAGTTCCAGTCCACCGCCGAGACAGTAGCCGTGGATAGCAGCAATGAAGGGCTTCCATACTGTATCGGCGCGCACCGGTGCCGCCATGGCTCGCATTGCCGCCTCATCTTCAGGACTGGGAGGACGAAAGTCCTTTATGTCAGCACCAGCGGAAAAAGCCCTGTCACCGGCACCGGTAATAATGCCAACCCACAGGTCATTGTTATCCCGAAAATCCACCATTGCGTCATGCATCTCCAGACGCACTTCCATATTTAGTGCATTCATCGCCTCAGGACGATTGATGGTAAAGATAGCGATTCTACCTTCCTTCACATAGTCAACAGCCATAATAACCTCCTTCTGCAATTCTGGTGAACTGGTAACTTAAGAATGTCTAACCAAGCTAACATCAAACTGAAAGCTCTCACCTCCTCTCACCCGATGTGTAACATAGCCCGATATGAACAGAAAACAGTGCTTGAATTCTAGCAGAGCACCTCTATCCCCGTCAAATGAGAAATAAAAGAGGCTACAATGCCGTCACCACGCCCTACCAATCATATGAATTAACAAAGGGTATTGACATTGTACTATATATGGGTTACCCTACATATGAATATGAGTTACCCTACATATGAATATGAGTCACCCTACATATGAAGAAAGGAGGTGAACTGATGCAAGCATATTGTGTGAAATGCCGCGCCAAGAGGGACATGAAAGACGCCAGGCCCATAACTATGAAGAACGGTAAGCCGGCAACCCAGGGTGTCTGCCCTGTATGTGGCACCAAGATGTTCAGAATAGGAAAGAGCTAAGGCTTATAAATTAGTTACGTATGTTAATATAAAAATCTGGGTATTCGTCATGTGCGAATACCCAGATTTTTGCTGCCACCAGGTACCACGGTACTATCGTAGAATGGGCAGCCCGGCGATCGACCGGGCTGCCCTTATAGAGGGAAATGATTAAGAATATTGTGTGAATATACTATATTTTAAACAACTGAGGTTAAGATAATGTTAATATCCTCCCTCCGCAGGTTACAATGATGTTAAAGCCATCATTAAATATTTCAATTATCCGATGGTCAGGCTGAACCTAGTATGAATCCCGATAAATCTGTGCTATCGCTGCGGCATCCAGTTTCACCGGATGCATACTTATCCATGGGGACGACTTTATTACAAGCTCGGCTATTTCCTCGGCACGCTCCAGCTCACAGCCAAGGTCACGCAGGCGCAACCTCATCCCCACGCTCTCCAGCCACTCTTCCGTAGCCACTATCCCGTCTTTCTCGCCAAAGACATTCCTTCCCAGCAGCTCAAATCTACCCTTCACTGCCGGAAGAGTAAATCTCATCCAGGCAGGCAGAACGGCTGCCAGGCCCGCACCATGAGTAACGTCGTAGTAACCGCTTAATGCGTGCTCAATACCGTGGCAGGTCAGTCCTCCGCCGCCACCCCCCAGTCTGGCAAACTGCGACATGGCAATAGTGCTCGCCCAGGAAAGCTGGGTGCGGGCTTCAATATCATCAAGCTGAGCCAGTGCCTGCGGCAGATACTTCACCACCATCTTCATTACCGTCTCGCGAATACCGTCAGTCAGGGGAGTAGGCGTTCCATCGGTAATATAGCTTTCTACTATATGGCAAAATGTGTCCACTCCTCCGGCTGCTGTTTGGTTCTTGGGCACAGTGAGTGTTACCTCAGGGTCAATGATTGCTACCCTGGCCTGCATGTGACGACTACCCACCGTACTCTTAACATGCGTTTCCCAGTTCGTTATCACCGCACCGTTGTTTATCTCCGAGCCGGTACCGGCCATAGTCGGTACCTGGATGATTGATGGGACAGCACCCTCAACCTGGACCCTGGTCCCCACATAGCTCCAGATTGACCCGGTTCCACTACTGGCCAGGGCAATGCTCTTGGCTGTATCCATGACACTGCCTCCACCCAGGCCGATAACCAGGTCAACCTTCTCACTACGGGCGATTCCAGCCCCCTCATCTACCGTGGAGCTGCGCGGATTGGGCTCCACCTTCTCAAAGGTCAGGGTGGCCACCCCCTTTGCCTTCAGGTCTTCAACCACCTTATCGAGTAGCCCTATCCGGCGAATATCGGGATAGGTGACGATAATCGCCTTTCGTCCTATTTTCCCGGCCTCCTCCCCCAGCTGGCTAATACTCCCCGCACCGAAGATTATCTTTGTCGGCAACTCAAATCTGCTTATCATAACGGTATAGCCTCCCTTTCTGAAGCAAATCACAGCCAGTACCCGGCAGCTTCCTGCCGACTACGAGCCTATTATCCCACCAGCGACCCATTTGCTAAGGAGAGCCTCATTATTCCCCCCAGCAAAGACAATACTATAACCCGGCAGGCTTCAGGCTAGTCAATCAAACCCTGGCTAACCAGGTATTCGTGGGCAACCTCTTCCGGCTCCATCTTATCGATGTCCACCCTGGCAATGAGTGCCTGCCAGACCTTCTGGCACTGGCCTACAATTGCCGGTGTAGCCTGCTGGCCCCCGCCGGGGAAGGTTGCTACCAGCTCGTTGAGAGTGTCTTCAATCTCAGGGTACTTGTCAAGGACCTCTTCCCTGACAGAGGGGGTAATATCGTATGGCGGGAAGAATGCCTTATCGTCCAGATATACGTGCCAGCCATGTTCAGCAATCTTAGCATCGGTGCCGAAGACCATGCCCACATCACACTCACGCTCTTCCAGGCCTATCAGCGACATCCCGGCAGCCCCGGTCATAATATAGCCCTCGTCAACCTCAAAGTTGTAGTACTCCTGCATGGCAGGCAGACCATCGGGGCGGGTGGAGAATTCAATGGTAACAAACATAGAGACCTTGCCTTCCTTTTCGCCATAAAGCGCCGCCAGGTCAGAAAGGGCCTCTATATCATTCTCCTCAACGAATTCCGGCCAGGAAGCAAAGGCATAGGTGTTGTTGTTCCAGATCGGGTCCAGCCAGATGAAACCGTTAGCCTCGTCACCTGCCTTTACCAGCTCGTAGAGCTGGTTGTTATCAACGCCTGGCTCATACTCATTGCCGAGATGAACCATCCAGGCAGTCCCGGTATACTCGGCGCAGATATCAATATCGCCAGCCTTCATCCCCTCCCTCATAACCGTGGTGGAAAGGTCAGGTGCAAAATCAACCGTGAAGCCACGGTCTTCCAGCAACTGCTTCATCATCTCGCCGATGATATACTGCTCGGTAAAGTTCTTGTTGCCAACGGTTACCTCCTTGACCTCTTCTTCCTTTCCGCACCCTGCCATGACCAGGACAAGGCTAATAATTACTGCGGAAAGTACCATAATTACCTTGCGCATTTGCCGACCTCCTTTCTCTTTGTGCCTGCATATTACCGCTTTAAGCTCCAATCTGTCAAACTCTCACCTCATCTCTCACCCCCCTTCAAGAAATCCCGGCCTTGACCTTAAGACCCCGCGGGGTCATCCAGCTTTCAATACGTTCCAGAACAAAACCCAGGGTAATAGCCAGAGCCGCTGTTGGTGCTGCCCCCTGCAGGGTAATCAGAGGCACACCGCTGAACACGCCAGCCAGTATGATTCTGCCCAGCCCCCCGGCGGCGATTAGAGCCGCCAGGGTCGCCGTACCCACGACAACAACCGTGGAGACTCTTACCCCGGTCATTATTACCGGCAGGGCCAGGGGTAGCTCTA
>CAZEBT010000047.1:0-9659 GCA_964510485.1 uncultured Dehalococcoidales bacterium
CAAGCAGTGAACCCAGACCAAAATTACCCACTACCAGATATGTTTTACCAACTATCAACCCGGCAAGCACCACCGCCAGTACCCCCTTGGACAAATCCAGAAGAGCCACCAGGACAGCCGCCTTCTTGCCAGCCGTGCGCAGCACATTGGTCGCCCCCGTCTTGCCACTACCATACTCCCTGACATCAACCCTGGCGCTCCGCTTGGCTACCAGTAAGCCAAAGGGGATAGAACCCAGAATGTAACCGACTATTACTGCCAGGAAATACTGAGCGATTATCATGCATCACCCCTGGACTTAAAGACTAACCGGAGCGGCGTGCCGGTAAAGCCAAAGGACTGGCGCAGCCTGTTCTCCAGGTAGCGGCGATAGGAAAAGTGGACCAGCCGGGCATCATTAACAAAAAAGACAAAGGTCGGTGGGCCTGCCTCAGCCTGAGTAGCATGCAGGACCTTCAGCTGCTTGCTGCCCTTGCGCGGCAGACTGTGAGCGGCAACCGCCTGCTGAACGACACTGTGAACCTGCGCAGTAGGTATACGCTTAAGCCTCTCCTGATAAACCTCACTTACCTGAGGCATAACTTCAGATACTCCCTGACCAAACTTAGCCGAAATATACAGTACCGGTGCATAAGGCATGAACTTGAGCTGGCTCCTGATATATCCATTCCATTCGGCTTTATTCTGGCTGGTTACCAGGTCCCACTTATTGACTACCAGTACAATCCCCCTGACTGCCTGCTGAATGTAGCCGGCAATATGCATATCCTGAGCCGCAAGCATCTCAGTGGCATCGAGAACGAGCAGCGCTACATCAGCCCGGTCAATAGCCCGCAGGGCACGGATTACACTATACCGCTCCACCCCCACTCCCAACCGTCCCCGCCGCCTGATACCAGCAGTATCAATAAGTAGCACATTTCGCCCCTCAAAGTCAAGTAGGGTATCTATAGCATCGCGGGTTGTCCCCGGAGTCTCGTCAACAATAGCCCGCTCTACACCCAGCAGGGCATTCAGCAGCATTGACTTGCCAACGTTGGGCCGGCCAACAATGGCCACCTTCATAATCTCTGGCTCAGCCTCTGCCGGCGAGGGCGGCGGCAGCAAGCCGCTAATCCTATCCAGAAGCTCAGCAGTACCGCGGCCATGATAGGCACTGATAGCCGATGGTTCCCCCAGCCCTAACTCATAGAATTCCCCTGCCTGTGCCTCCAGCCGGTCATTATCCGCTTTATTGGCTACCAGTACCACCGGTTTGTCCACCCGCCGGAGCATATCAGCCACCTCGTGGTCAGTAGCCATCACCCCACCCCTGACATCAACCAGGAAAACAATAATATCAGCCTCAGTTATAGCCACCTCCACCTGCTCCTGCACCACCTGAGCGATAGTGGACTCGGGCATTAGCTCCATTCCTCCGGTATCAACCATTGTAAACTCGGCTCCCTGCCAGGAAACATCAGCCACGACACGGTCACGGGTCGTCCCCGGCAAATCCGCTACAATAGCTATCCGCTTACCGGCTAAGCGGTTGAGCAGGGTAGACTTACCCACATTCTGTCTGCCGACAATAGCCACGATAGGCTTGCTCATTCTATGTCCAATCCTAGGGTAAATTACAGGGGTGAGGTAGATAGATAATAGCCCACAATCACCTATAATCGGTTAGTGGTAGCCACTAGGAACCACCCAGCATTTTAGCCAGCAGCGCCTTCTGGGCATGCATCCTGTTCTCAGCCTGCTCAAAGACCACCGATTTGGGGCCATCCAGAATACCCTCAGCTACCTCCTCGCCGTGATGCGCCGGCAGGGGGTGCATAAATATGGCACCCTTCTTAGCCAGGGACAGGAGTTCCCTATCTACCTGGTAACCGGCGAATACCCGCCGCCGCCCTTCTGCCTCAGCCTCCTGCCCCATGCTGGCCCACACGTCAGTGTAGACTACATCGGCGCCACGGACTGCCTGGCTCGCTTCCTCAGTGCAGGTTATCTCGGCACCGATAGCCCCGGCGTACTCCCGGGCCTGATTCAGTACCTTCTCCCGGACACTGTAGCCAGCCGGTGAGGCAATTCTAAAATTCATCCCCACCAGTGAGGCAGCCAGCATGAGGCTGTGTGCCACATTATTACCATCCCCGACAAAGGCAAGGTTCAGGCCCTTCATCTCACCCTTCTTCTCATAGATGGTGAGGAGGTCAGCCAGAGCCTGGCACGGGTGCTCCAGGTCAGAAAGGGCATTTATTACCGGTACGCTGGAGTACTCCGCCAGGACCTCCACAGTATGGTGAGAAAAGGTGCGTGCCGCAATAACATCAACATAGCGACTGAGCACGCGGGCTACATCGGAAACTGACTCCCGCTCCCCCAGGCCGACCTCAGCCGGGGACAGGTAGAGGCACTGCCCGCCTAACTGCCGCATGGCTACCTCAAAGCTAACCCGCGTCCTCAACGACGGCTTCTCAAAGAGAAGGGCAAGCATCTTCCCGCTGAGCAGAGAAGACCAGCGCTGCCCCTTCACATTAACGGCATCCAGTATCAGTAGACCAATATCCAGACCCCTGAGGTCAGATATTGAAAGCAGGTTCTTGCCCTCCATGTCAGCCCCCTTTATGCTCTACAGTATACCACGAAAAACAACCACTCAACAGAAGGTCCTTACTTCCGTCAGCCGGTTATTCTAACTCTCTGCTGGAATCCACCTGCTTAAATCATTTATAATAATAACAATAATATATGATAAACAGGGGGGTTATCAATGACTACAGAGAGGTTTAACATAAAGGGAAACCAGCTACTTGAAAAGGTCAAGCAGCTCATCCATGAGGGCAACATCAGGAGGGTGCGTTTGCTGCACGAAGACCGCACCGTGCTGGAGATTCCCCTATCAATAGGTGCCCCGGCAGCGGCAATAACGATTCTGGCCGCCCCGCTTCTGGCTGCCCTGGGTGCCTTTGCAGCGCTGGTAACAGAATGCACCCTTGAGATTGAGAAGATGGAAGAACCGCCGACAACCGAAGAGGAGACCCGGGAAACCGGATAGATATACAGGCAAGTCACTCCGAAAAACTATTGACAATTCAACGTAGCGATGCCATACTTTCTCTACCACGGTTAATCCTGACAGGAAGGAATAGTCATTGTCGCCGGAAGAACCCCTCGCAATGGACACCGTTTTTCACCCGAAATCTGTAGCCATCATTGGTGCCTCAACCGCCAATCAGGAGGCAGGGTGGGTGGCGAGGCTTCAGAATTCGGGGTATACCGGTCATATCTATCCAATTAATCCCAAGGCGACCGAGGTATACGGGCTGAAAGCCTATCCCACGGTCAGGGATATACCCGGTCCACTGGATTACGCCATCTTCAATATCCCGGCGCGCCTGGCCCCCCAGATTATGGAAGATTGTGTCGCCAAGGGGGTGAAGGTAGCTCACGTTTACGCCGCTGGCTTTAGTGAGACCGGCAAAGAGGAAGCCAGGGAACGGGAAGCACACCTGGGCTCGGTCGCCAAGGCTGGAGGGGTGCGTATCATCGGCCCGAACTGCATGGGCATCTATTGCCCGGCGTCAGGCCTGACCTTCGATGAAGATTTCCCCAGGGAAGCAGGCAATGTCGCCTTCGTGTCACAATCAGGGGCAGAGGCAACACGCTTCGTCTTCCTGGCTGATACTGTCGGCATTCGCTTCAGCAAGGTAATCAGCTACGGGAACGCGATAGACCTTGATGCCCCCGACTTCCTTGAGTATCTGGCCGATGATGCCGATACCAAGATTATTTCCTGCTATACCGAGGGAGTGAGGAACGGCCGGAGGTATCTGGAAGCGATAAGGAAATGCCTCAAGGCTAAGCCGGTAGTCATCCTGAAGGCGGGGCTGACTGAGAGCGGGGCTGGAGCTGCCGCTTCCCACACCGCCTCTCTGGCAGGGTCCCAGGCGACCTGGGACGCCTTCTTCAAGCAGACCGGAGCTATCAAGGCCAATACCATGGATGATGTCAGTGATGTGATACTGGCCCTGCTCCACATGTCATACCCCAAGGGCCGGAGGGCTGCCGTGGTGGGGAGGGGTGGCGGCATAGGGGTTATCGCCGCCGACATCTGCGAGCGCGCCGGCCTGAAAGTACCCGTCTTCCATCCTGATACCAGAAGGCAACTGGAGAAGGTTATCCCTGAGGCTGGTGCCGGCGTCAGAAATCCCGTAGAGACCACCTACGGTATAGGTGGTGCCGCCGAGTTCTATGCCAAAGGGCTGGATATAGTCGACTCTGACCCGGAAACAGACTTCATCATAATTCAGCTGGCGGTAGATGTCTACGGAGGGCGCCAGTCTGACCTGCCTCAGCAGGTGACCAGAGCCGCGGATGCGCTGTGCGAAACCCTGCCCACCCTGACCAAGCCAGTTGCCGCCGCTATCTATACCGGCGGTCATACCCATACTGTCGAGGCAGTACTCGGTGCCCGGCAGAAGCTCCTAAAAGCAGGGATACCGGTATTCTCCGGCGTCGAGGCCGCTTCCAAGGCGATAAGCAGGCTTATCGGATACCGCGAGCTGCTGGAAAGGCTCTAGACCGGCTGCGGTAGGGGCAATGCTAACTGCTCCGGCTCCAGCCCACCGGGGCACCCGCCTTCGCCCTGATAACGCAACGCAGTACTGATGAAATGACCGAAATTATTATCGCCAGACACGGGCAAACCGAATGGAACGTGGGAGAGGTATTCAGGGGCAGGGCTGACATTGAGCTGGATGAAACCGGGGCAAAACAGGCAGGACTCCTGGCTGAATACCTGAGTAACCGGCAGATTGACGCCATTTACTCCAGCCCATTGAAGCGAGCACTACAGACAGCCGAGGCAATTGCACGCCATCACAACCTTGCCGTAAAGGTTACCCCCGGTCTGATAGATTTCAACTTCGGCAGGTGGCAGGGTCTGCCCCACCGAGAGGTGAAAGAAGAATATAAAGAACTCTATGCGGAATGGACCCGGAACCCTCAGCAGGTAAGAATGCCGGACGGTGAGAGCCTGGATGAGGTCACAGAGAGAGCCAGCCGTGTGGTTGCTGAGGTAACAGCCCGATATAAGGGCACTGTTGTTCTGGTCGCCCACCGGGTGGTGAACAAGGTGCTGATATGTGCCCTACTGGGGCTGGACAGTTCTCACTTCTGGGACATAAAGCAGGACACCTGCGGGATAACCACCTTCGTTTATGAAAACGCAAAATTCATACTCACCGAGCACAACAACACGTCTTATCTAAGGTCTATACAGAAAACCCATCTAAAGGATTTCTAACGGCGCTACTCAACCACCTGCCCGAACAGGCTCCTCTCAACCTCTTTTAACCTGTCTACCCCCTTTATCTCGTGGGGAAACAGGGGCACTTGAACGAGCTGCATACTCTGATATCTATCGTAGAGGAGCTCAATGTAGCTCTTCTGCTGGTCAGCCTTTGCCTGAAGAAAGCCTGAGCCGCCCACCTCCTTAATCACATTGTTTATCACTAACTGGTCAGTCTTAAACCCGTACCTGTCAAATTCGGCGAATATGCCGTCAAGCTGCTCGATAGCCAGAGCCTCAGGTATGGTAACAATAACGAACCTTACCCCGTACCGGAGAAAGTCCATATCCTCAGCAGACAAACCCTCCCACCCCTTGATAATATCCAGCACCGATTTCCTGGTTGCCTTACCGAGCTTCAGTCTGGAATAGATACGGGGGGCAGGTCTCAGGTGTTCCCGGAGCATAGCAGGGGTCTCAAGCAGGCCGAGGGTCTGTCCCAGAGGAGCCGTATCCCAGACAATGCGCTGGTACTTCCCCTCCCGGCTCAGTTCCTTTATGTAATCGACCATAAATTCATCGCTTAAGCCCGGCAGAATTGAGGCTATAAAATCAACAAACTCATCATATCCAACCGAGACAAACGAGGAGAAGACCTCATAGACCTCCCTGCCAAATTTTCTATCCCACATCTGCTTTACTTCCCCGATACCGAGCTCAGCCAAATAGAGCCCCTCCAGCACCCTGGCTGGCTTCTGTTCGTCTCCCATCTCAAAGATGTGCGATAGCGACGGGGTCGGGTCGGTTGATATGACCAGTGTTGACTGATTAGTGGTGGCAAAGTGGAGGGCGGTAGCCCCGGCACAGGTGGTCTTGCCCACGCCACCCTTGCCGGCAAACATGGTAACGCGGCCGCCATCTATATTGTAACCAGTATCAGACATATCCTCATCTAGTAGCTCAGCGGGGTCTGCCCAAACGTCAGCGTTGAGAGGTGCTTTATGCGCTTCAGCATGTTGGGGTGGGTGCTGAAAAGCTCCATCAACCGGTCACCAACGCCAGGGCGTACCCCCTTCCCTCTCAGGGCTTCCAGCTCATTGGTATCTATCGTCCCGCTCATATCGGTATCTATCTCTCTAAGCTCCCTGACCTCTCTCAGTGCCCGCGACGGGTCATTAACGAAGAATGCCTTTACCCCTTCAACCCTCTTGAACTCCTCTTTACGTACCCTGGCATTCCCGTAGGACAGCTTGTAGAGAGCGGTAGCCAGGTGACGGGGCTGACTGCCCAGTTGAACGCTACCCCGGTCGGCGTAGTACTCCCTGATACGGGAGCCATAGAGCACCAGCAGGTTGGTTATGAAATAGAGGATGAGCATACCCAGCCCGATAAGGGGCAGGATATTAGCCCCACCCTGGCTCCGGCTCCTGCCGCCAAACATGCCCGACCACATAAAGCCTATGGCAATATAGTAACAGATAAGGGGCAGCACACTGAGCAGGGTAATAAACATCATGTCGCGATTTTTCACATGCGACATCTCGTGGCCCAGGACAGCCTTCAGCTCATCACGATTCAACAGCCCCATGATTCCCCTGGTGACGCAGATTCTGGCATCCGACCGCGTCCTGCCATAGGCAAAGGCATTGGGCATCGACATCTCGGAAATACCAACCCTGGGCTTCTTTATGCCGGCCTCCCCGGCAAGCTCACCGACCATCTGGTGCAGCCCCGGCTCTTCCTTTTCCGAGACGTATTTCACCCTCATAATTAACCCCACCATACCGGGACCAATCAGGTACTGCAGGAAGACCAGCCCTACCGCTATGACGGCGTAAACGCCGAAATTAACGAAGCCCACAGCCCGGGATACCGCCAGTATGATGGCATACAGGATGGCAAGCAACAACCCCAGTAGCAGATATAGTCTCAGTTGCAAGCCCATACTCATCACCACCCTTCACGCTAATTATACCACACACCTCCTTCTGTGCTCTTCCATACTCTGCTATAATTAGCCTATGAAAAAGCAACGGCTGCTGCTCTTTGATGGCAATAACCTGGTGCACCGCGCCTACCACGCCATGGC
This sequence comes from uncultured Dehalococcoidales bacterium, assembly GCA_964510485.1. Lineage (GTDB taxonomy): Bacteria > Chloroflexota > Dehalococcoidia > Dehalococcoidales > Fen-1064 > CAZEBT01. The sequence goes on from CAZEBT010000047.1 coordinate 7,365, forward strand.
AAGCACGAGGCCTCTCACCACCAAAACGGGCGAGGTGACCAGTGCCGTCTATATCTTCTGCAGCATGCTGCTCAAGGCACTGGCTGAACTGGAGCCAACCCACTGCGCTATTGCCTTTGATACCCCGGCACCGACCTTCCGGCACAGAATGTTTGACCAGTACAAGGCACAGCGCCCCCCCACTCCCGATGAGCTGGTCAGGCAGATGGGACGGGTAAGGGAGCTGATTGAAGTACTTGATATACCAATCTATGAACTCGATGGCTACGAGGCGGATGATATCCTGGGCACCCTCGGTCACCAGGCAAGCGAACGAGGAATTGACACCACCGTCGTCACCGGCGACGCCGATACCATGCAGCTGGTTTCGGCAAATGTAAAGGTGCTCTACCCGGGACCGAGAGGAACCTTTACCAGCAGTGACCTCTATGATGAGGAGTCAGTATATCGCAAATACGGGGTCAAGCCGGAGCATATTACCGACTTCAAGGCTCTACTGGGTGACCCCTCGGATAATATCCCCGGTGTCCGCGGCATCGGGAAGGTGAGCGCTGCCAGGCTCATCCAGCAATTCGGCTCAATAGAGCAAATCTACTCCCATATTGACGAGGTAACACCGCTTGGAATCCAAAATACATTGCGGGAAAACGAAGAGATTGCGCGCCAGAGCAAGGTGCTGGCTACCATCGTTACCGAGGTACCGGTCACCCTGAACATGGATGACTGCCAGACCAGCCACTATGACCGACAAAGGGTTACCGAGCTCTTCCGTGAGCTTGAGTTCTACAGCCTGCTGCCCAAATTGCCCCAGATGGAAGAGCTAAAGGACAGAACTACCACCGAGGTCAAGGCTGAACCGCCGCCGCGGCAAGACTACCACACTATCAGTACCACGCAGGCTCTTGATGACCTGCTGAGCAGGCTATCGTCGGCCGGGTCCTTTGCCTTTGACACCGAGACCACCGGACTGAACCCGATGTCAGCGCAACTGGTGGGCATATCTCTATCAATGGCACCGGGAGAGGCTTACTACATTCCTGTCGGTCATACCGGGCTGGAGCAGATAAAGCAACTGCCGCTGGAACAGGTCATCGCCCGACTGAAGCCTCTCTTTGAAGATGCCACCGTAGCCAAGGTAGCCCATAACGGCAAATATGATATGTCCGTTCTCGCCGAGCAGGGGGTGACAGTCAACAACCTGACGTTTGACACCATGATTGCAGCCTATCTTCTCAGCGAGCAGTCCTTAGGCTTGAAAGCCCTTGCCTTCAACAGGCTGGGCATTGAAATGACGCCTATCTCCGCCCTCATTGGCTCCGGTGCCAGGCAAATCCCCATGTCCCGGGTAGAGATAGAGAAGGCGGCTGACTATGCCTGTGCCGATGCCGATATGACCCGGAGGCTGTCTGAACTGCTGGAGCCAGAGCTGAGACAGCAGGGGCTGTGGAGGTTATTTGACGAGGTCGAGATGCCACTGGTGCCGGTGCTTCTCCATATGGAAAGGAGCGGCATAGCCCTGGATACAGACCTCCTGAGACAGCTTTCACATCGTCTTGGTGAGCAACTACTCAAGCTGGAGGCTGACATATACAACAGTGTCGGCCACCAGTTCAATATCAACTCACCCCGGCAACTGGGCTCCGTGCTCTTTGAAGAGCTGAGGCTGCCATCAGGTCGCAGGAAGGGTGGCAGCTACTCCACCGCAGCCTCAGTTCTGGAAGAGCTCCGTCCCGTCCACCCCGTAGCCGGACTTATCCTGGACTACCGCCAGCTATCCAAGCTCAGGTCAACCTACGTTGATTCCCTGCCCGGTCTCATAAACCCCAGGACGGGCCGGGTACACACCAGCTTTAACCAGACAAGGACAACCACCGGCCGGCTCTCCTCCAGTGACCCCAACCTGCAAAACATCCCGGTCCGCGGTGAGCTGGGGAAGGAAATCCGGCAGGCGTTTATTGCACCACCTGACTCCCGACTGCTGGGGGGCGACTACTCACAGATTGACCTCCGCTCCCTTGCCCACCTCTCTCAGGATGAAAGCCTGATAGCTGCCTTCTGGCAGGACGAGGATATTCACGCGGCTACCGCCGCCCAGCTCTTCGGTGTGGACGCCTCACAGGTAACGCCGGATATGCGAAGGGTGGCGAAAACGGTCAACTTCGGCGTCATCTACGGCATGAGCGAATACGGGCTGGAGCAGGCAACCGAGCTTTCACGAGAAGAGGCTGCCCGGTTCATCACCTCGTACTTCGAGAGGTACCCCAGGATAAAGCAGTACCTTGAGGCCACCAAGGA
>CAZEBT010000048.1:0-5922 GCA_964510485.1 uncultured Dehalococcoidales bacterium
ATAATCCTTCGCTTCATGGCCTCAGAGACAGCCTGTGCGCGGTCGTTAACGCCGAGTTTATCAAAGATGTTGCGTATTTCCCTTTTCACCGTGGATGTGCTGATGAAAAGCTGGCTCCCTATATCCTTGCCACTTATGCCTTCAGCAATCAATCTCAGTATCTCTATCTGACGCTTGCTCAGTAGTGAAGACTGGTCGTTTCGGCTCAGCTTAACAAACTTGGTTACCAGCTCCCGGGTGAGTGATGGGGCGATGGGGCAAAGACCATCATATACCTGGTGCACTGCCTTGGTTATCTGCTCCGAGTCACTGTCCTTGAGCAGGTATCCAGATACGCCGGCTTCAACTGCCTGGTTTATGAAGTCTTCAGCATATAGGGTCAGCACCAGTATGTCTATATCAGGCATCTTCTGCTTTATCTCATGGGTGGCCATAATCCCGTCCATCCCGGGCATCTTGAGGTCCATTATGATTACATCCGGTACGAGAGAGGATGCTTTTACGACTGCCTCTTCACCGCTTCTAGCCTCACCTATTACCTCAACCTCATTGTCATTCTCCAGAATCCGGCGCAGCCCTTCCCGTACCACATAGTGGTCATCAACTATAAGAACCTTGATATTAGGCATATTTCCCATTTTCGCACCTTTCTATGCTGTAGTTTTCATAGCCAGCCGGGGGGAAACAGAGAAGGTGAAGCCTATTGATGTTCCCTGACCCGGATTGCTATTTATTATCAGACTTCCACCCAGCAGCCTTGCCCTTTCCTGCATACCGACAAGTCCCATGTGCTCCAGTGGCACGGCACTGCTCAATACCTCATCAGGATTGAAGCCTTGCCCGTTGTCGGTAACCTCTACCGAAACAGCGGTGTCACCAAACTGTATTCGGAGGTATACATCACTGGCTCCGGAGTGGTTTCTAATGTTTGTCAGGATTTCCTGGACTATCCAGTAGGTAGTGGTCTCTTCAGCAAAGCTGAGCTTGGGACATTGCCCGTCTACCTCCGTGTGGCAGCTGATACCCTCCTCAGCAAGCTCCTCGGCTGCGTGACGGAGTGCATCAACAAGCCCCACTTCTTCCAGTGGAATCGGGCGGAGGTTAGCTATTGCCCGGCGAAGCTCTTTTACACTTCTCTGTAGTGTCTTACCGAGGCTGAGTAGCTCGGTCTCCAGCTCAGCCATTCTCGATTCTGAGATAAGACTGCTACAGGCATTGATACTGTATGTGGCACCGACCATCCACTGGGCGACACCATCATGAATCTGAATGGCTACCCTCCGGCGCTCATTTTCCTGGGCGCGGGATATTTCGTCCAGTAATTCCTCTACATGCAGGCGCTGCTCCTGCACCCGGCCGAGCAAACTGGTATTCTCGATGGCAGTGCTTGCCCACCAGGCTAATATAGAGGCGAAGTTCAGGTCACTGGAGCCGAACTGTCCTCTATCGGCTACCTTGATGTGGTTCATTGCCCCGATTACATTACCCTTGATTGATAGTGGTATGCAAAGCACCGCCGATATCCCTGTCTCAGTCATCAGCCTGTGGAGATGGGAGTGGTTCTGGGTTGTTTCATCAAGTAGAATTGGCTCACCAATCTCCATCATTTCCTGGCATATTGACTTCCAGGCTGGTCGGGGCTTACCCTGCTCGGCGTTAATGACAAACTTCCCCGTTACCTCGTCCCTGGTGGCTAGCGAGACGTAGTCTGCCTTGGTGCCGGTAGCGCTCATTTCTACAATAAGCTTGAAGAACTGGTCTGGTTCAACTTCAGAGGTAAGCAGGCGGCTTGCCTGCTCCAGGGTGGTTAGAATCCGGCTGCGGAGACTTTCGGCTACGGAGCGGGTTCTATCCATGGTCTGAGCAACTGCTTTCCTGAGCCTGCTCAGGCTAAACGGCTGAATCAGGAAGGAGTATATTCCCGTTCCTAATCTCTCTACGACCCGGCTGACCACCTCTGGTGTCATTATTATCAGGGTGCCTGCATCAGAGGGGAACTGCGGAAGAAGCATGTCCAGAAGCTCCGGCTCTTCGGCATGAATTACAAGCAAATCATAGGGCTGCTGCCCGGCGGATTCAACCGCCTCTTTAACGCTGGAGGCAGCCGTAACCGAGTATCCTTCTCGTGAGAGAGCTTGCGTCCAGGATGACCTGAGTTGTTCGTTAGCCTCTAAAATCAGAACCTTACCACTTCTCATATGCCTTCCCCTGTGCCCAGCGCTAGCCTTCACTGCGCTGGATAGCCTCCCGGTACGTTGTGATATCTCGGAAAGGTAAATCCCTTAAGAATTGCCATAGTTCTAGCCTGATAAAAGAGTGGTAATTATGCCCTTCTTTCAGCTCCTTCCAGTACCAGTTCATGCGTTCCAATCTAAATTTACCACACACGTGTGAAGGTAAACATAAATATCGTAAAGATTTCATAAAGGTTTCATTAAGGTTTGATAAAGCTTGCCTCAGTGCTGGCTGAGCTTCCAGTTCTGTAGACTTTATCATTTGTTCTGTATCGGGTTTCTTCATTTTTATCAACCTGATTATTCGTTTGGTGCTAGTGGCGTCCGTTCAACATAGTGTCCACCGTAGATAGTATCCGCCGGCTGGTAGCTGGCTTGGTAATAAAGGCGTCGGCACCACTGTAGAGTGCCTTTGTTTTTGGTGTCCCCGATAGCTCTGCTTTAGCGGTGAAGTAGATTATTCTGGTCTGTGGAGAGAACTCGCGCACTCTCCAGCATACCTCTCTGCCATCAATCCCCGGCATCATAAGGTCCAGAATAATCACCGCCGGTTCGTGCTGCTTGATAAGATGGAGTGCTGTCTCGCCGTCAGGTGCCGTCAGTACCTGATGTCCCTCCCTCTCCAGAATACGGCGTAATACATTACATATATTAGGTTCATCATCAACAACCAGGACCAGGGAATTGTTTATTACCATGGCTACCTCTCCACTTTACTTACTTTAACAGGGCTATTGGCAGACTTACCCTTTCGTTTATTGGGTGAGCTTCCCCGTTTCCTGCCGTTGGCCAGCGGTAGTTCAATAATAAAGGTAGCCCCACCCATCTCATTGTTCTCAGCACGTATCAGCCCGTTATGACCTGTGATGATACCGTAACAGGTGCTCAAGCCAAGACCGGTACCTTCCCCTACCTGCTTGGTAGTGAAGAATGGATAAAATACCTGATTCAGGTCTGTATGCGGTATACCAATGCCGTCATCAGCAATTGATACCCTTGCCCATTCCCCGATATCCTGTGTAGTGATGACGATATTTCCACCGTTAGATTCTCTGAGAGCTTCCTCTGCGTTAAGTACCAGGTTCATGAGAACCTGCATGATCTGTGATGAGTCACCGTTTACGTAGAGGGGTCTGTCTTGCAGGTTGGTGAGTACAGCGATATTCTGTACCCTTTGCTCATATCGGCGCATTTCCAGGACTTTCTTAAGCGGATTGTGTAGATTTAAGCGCCTGATTTGGGACCTGGTTCTCCGGCCGTAGATAAGGAGGTCTGTCATTATCTTGGCGGCGCGCTTTGCCTCCTCGTGGATTATCTTCAGGTCTCTTCTGGTTTGTGACGGGACGTCATTCGCTATCAGTAGTTCGGAGTAGAGCAGGATGCTACCCAGGGGGTTATTCACCTCGTGGGCGATGCCGGCAGTCATCTCACCCAGGGAAGCCAGAAGCCGGGAGTGTTGCAGTTGCTCCTGAGCTTTTCTAAGCTCGGAGATATCTTCACCGGAAATCAGGACTCCAACTATCTGGCCGTCCGGGTCCTTAATCGCCGCATTGGTAAATGCAATCAGTTTTTCCTCCCCGTCCTTGGTCAATAATGGATTCTCATAGTACTTGACTGGCCCGATATCCCCGGTCAGCAGTTTGCCGAAGATATCTCTTATCTCGCCTCTAGTCCTTTCGGGGAACAGGGTATCAAACCAGTTCCTGCCGATGACTTCTCCCGCTTCGTAACCCAGGATTTCACAACCCTTCTTATTCATCAGGGTTATCTCTTCGCTGGTATTTACTGTTGCCATCATTACCCCGGCTATATCCAGGTATCCCTCGGCTCGCTCCTTCTCTACCCTTAGGGCATTCTCCATCTGCTTACGCTCGGTGATGTCCACCCAGCTTGCTATGTAGTACCTTAGTTCTCCGTTGTGCATTATTGGCGCCGAGATTATCTCTACCCAAAATTGCCCCCCATCCCGGTTCTGGTACAGTTCCTCAAACCAGTTCGCTCCCCGGCGCATGGCTACCTTGAAATCCTTTCTGGTTTTGGGTAACGATTCTTTCGTCAACCAGGGGTAGGGAGCTTTCTTGCCGAGAAGCTCTGCCGAAGTAAAGCCGGTTAGTTTTTCCAGTGCCGGATTAATGTATTCTATTGAAGTATCCGGGTTGATAAGCAGTATGGGGTGTAGCGAGTTCTTTAGAAGGCTGGAGTTGAATTGCTCGCTTCCCCGCAGTGCCTCTTCCATATCCTTACGCCGGGTGATGTCCATGAAGTTTCCCAGGGTTGCTGGCATTCCATAGTACTGGACGGGGGCTACAGTCTCCATAACCCATTTGGTCTCCCCACCCTTGGTAACTATCCTGAATTCATACCCGGAAGAAGACTCACCCTTCAATGCTTTTACTGCGTTTCCCCTTACCATATCCCTGTCATCGGGGAATACAAGGCTCAGAGAGGGGCTGCCTATCAGATTCTTTTCACTGTAGCCTGAGATTTGCTGAAATTCGGAGCTCACCGCTTGAAAGCACCCGTCCTGGACAATATACAGACCAATCGGTGAGCTGTTGAACAGAGCCTTGAGTAGTTCCCCAGCCTGCTGGTGGTCTGACTCAGGCTGCTCAAGCTCTGTGACACGCTCTTTCAGGGCTTCAGGCTCATCAACAAACCGCTTCTTTGTTTTACTCGTATCCATCATTTGCACGTCTTGGAGCTGTCTTTTTGGGCTAATTCTAAAGTCAGCCATCTTATTTATCCACCACCTGTTACTCAAAAGCAGGTTATACAAGTAGTTATCGTGAGAGCGTACATCTGGCGCTATCACACTGGTGGTTGTTCTACACTATGGGTGACCTGGCTCTACTGCTTCAACTTGGTTAGTTTCACGAATAAGAGTGCCAGTGACGCTACTACCAAAACATAGGATGATAGCCAGATGGCGGTAAGATAGGGCACGCTTGCCGAGACACCGCTTACCAGCAGTGTATGGGCTGTCGCAAAGAATGCCCAGCCTACGGCTAATACAATCCAGAAGGTCCACCTTTGCCCTATCCTTTTCAGCGTCAAGAAATACCCGGCTACTGCCAGCATGACAATAAACCAGGCAAAGCCGCAATTTACTAGATATGAAACTGGTATTTCCATTCTTAAACTCCTCCCGTGTTTATTCCTGTATTTGCAGGCTTATACCTGCAGTACGCGGCCGTACTCTTTTTGTCAACAGCAGGGCCTCTATCATTCCGTTTTCAGGGGTTGCCCGGTCTGTTGCCCGGTATCGTTATATTGTCATTCTAATCCTCCATTCCTAAAAATCCTGTTACATAAACAGCCAGCAATGCTGACTTGGTATCCCTGGGGCAACTTGTTGACCTTTCCTGTTTACCTTTGTGGCTTTTACTACCAATTATTCTGGTACCAAATGAATATCTATGTAAGACATGCGGGGTTCAATGTTCTGACCCTAAAGCGCTACATTTAGCGAGACGAAAGTACCACCCGTTGTTGTAGGCAGGGGGCCGAACTTGAAGACAATAAAGATAGTGTATATTGAAACGTTTTCCTGAAAATAGGCAAATAAATCAGTAGAGGCTATTGACAAATGTCCATTCTAGTGCTAGACTATGGACTGCTGGCACTTTTTAGAGAGGAGGAGATGAATGTTCCCCGCTGAAATGGTGATACTGATGGCCATTGAGGTAGC
>CAZEBT010000048.1:6022-9603 GCA_964510485.1 uncultured Dehalococcoidales bacterium
GCGTAGAGGTTGGTAGTGGAGAGAAGGAGACCATTGGGGTGCCGTGAATGGCCCGGTAAAACACCCGCAATCGGCTTTACCTTTCTTTTCAGGTACCTAAAAGATTGATAGCGAGCAGCCGTCTCCTTTCTTGTTCGGGGAGATATGCTCTCACCCCCTAGAAAGCATATCTCCCTATTTCTTTGTACTGCTGCTGTGTTTGGCTACCTTGAAAGCACTTATTTTATCAGGCGGGTTTTTGCTAATAAGGGCAGCGTAGTACTCTGTTTCAGTTCACACATTGATAATCAGCGTAGGGAATTGCGTACCGGGGCGCAATTTGTCGAATACCCGTGTTGCTTTACAGCACACCTTCTACAAGCGTGGTGGTGTCCTGGACACCCTGAATACTGCGTACATCGCCGACGACTGTCTTGGCTAGCTCAAAGAGGGTCTTGGCTTCAGCGATAGCCACAGCATCCCACTGCCCAAACACAAGGTCTACATCCGAAATACCAGCGGTAGCGCGAATCTGGGCGAGCGCATCAGGTTCCAACCCCGGCAGTAATTTGATGAGAATGTAGCACCTTACCATTTGACTGTATTATACTACCCACCCGGTAACATTGGCAAGTAGATGGCATGCTCGTCATGTATCAGGCCCTGCCTTTGCATGGTGCCGGCCGGACGGGTATTATATGCCTTAGTGCGGGGTATTAAGTGAATTCATAAGGAGGTCAGACATGTTGCCGTTTAGCGGGCTGGTGGTGCTGGATTTTGCCCATGGTTACCCGGGGGCATATACCACCATGTTTTTCGGAGACTTCGGTGCTGAGGTGATTAGAATTGACCGCCCGGATGGCCTGGCTGCCACAGAGGGTGCTGACCCCGATGAGCTGGCGGCTTACAATACGGTTCACCGCAATAAGAGGAGCATTATCATCAATCTGAGAAAAGAGGAAGGGCAGGCTGTTCTGCGCAGGTTGGTGAAGAAGGCGGATATCCTGGTAGAGGGCTTCCGCCCCGGGGTGATGACCCGTCTCAATGCAGACTATAAGACTTTGAAAGAGATAAACCCCCGGCTGATTTACTGTTCGTTGAGTGGATTTGGGCAGGATGGACCTTACGCTACAATGCCGGGGCATGACATGAACTATATTGGCCTGGGTGGTGTCCTGAGTCTCATTGGCCCGCGAGATGGCCCACCATATCTACCGAGTAACTTCCTGGCGGACATGGCAGGGGTGGGGTTACACGGGGTAATTGGTGCCCTTATTGCCCTTTTTGCCAGAGAGAAGACAGGAAAGGGGCAATTTGTGGACGTCGCCTATCTTGATAGCACGATATCGCTGCTGGCAATGGAGGCTCCCAGCTACTTCCGTACGGGGAGTGTTCCGCGGCGAGGGGAGCACGTCTTCACCGGCGGGGCACCATGGGCTAACGTCTACCGGTGCAAAGACGGGGAGTACATAACCCTGGGCTGTGTTGAGCCACACTTCTGGGAAAACCTGTGTCGGGCTATCGGGCTTGATAACCTGATACCGCATCAAAATCCGCCTCCTGATGAACTGGGCAGGGTTATCTCGGCGCTTGCTGAGGTATTTCTTACCAGGACCAGGGATGAATGGTTTGAGTTCTTCAAAGACAAGGATACCTGCGTGGGTCCCGTGTACTACCTCAATGAAACATTCTCCGACCCTCAGGTGCTTCACCGCCGTATGGTGACAGAAATTGACCACCCCAGGCTGGGAAAGGTGAAGCAGATAGGCTTGCCAATAAAGCTCTCTGATACACCGGGGCAGATACGAAGTCCGGGTACACCTGAAGGGGCGCATACTGAGGAGATTCTTGGCGAGTTAGGCTACAGTAAAGAAGATATAGAGAAGTTGCGCAGCTCTGGAGCAGTGGGCTTTGTCAGTGGTAGCTAGCCTGCGGGATGGACAGGTGCCTGCTATACCGGGACTGTCAGGAATGTTTCCAGGCTGTTACCAGAGCCATAGCCCTGGCTGCTTGACGTAGAGAGTGAAAGACGGGCAGGCCCGCTCCCACGAACGCCTCCTGAACAGCCAGGAATTCCCTCATCCCACCTAAGTCCAGAGGCGGGAACAGCGCCAGCAGAACAGGTTTTCCTGATTCCTGCTGAACCTGTACCAGGGCATCAACGGCCGGTTGCAGAAAGGCTTCTGAGGTGAAGCGACCACCTCCCCAGCGGCTGATAGGGTGGAATCCCATGTGGTAGACCAGCATATGAATATCCGCCAGCTTGCTTAGCACACGCATGGTTGCCAGGATAGCATCCGGGGATGTAAGGGTCGGAGCGTCCACCGGGTTGACAAAGATGCTGCCAGCCAGTGGCAGGAAATCTTGCAGTTCCGCCTGCACTTCTGCAGAGAAGCGTGGTATCTTGAGCCCTGCCTTTTCCATTTCGTCGCTGGCGAGAACACTGGGACCACCACCGGCACCCACTAACGCAACACCAGTACCTTGCGGCAGAGGACTGGTAAAGCGGAGTGCCACCAGCACATCTATCATCGCATCCATGTCCTCAACCTGGATTGTTTTCATCTGCCGGCACAGGGCATCAAAGACTGCCACCGAGCTGGTCAGGCTGGCTGTGTGTCCGTGGGCAGCCCTCTTGCCAGCCTCAGTTGTGCCGCCCTTATAGATGACCACAGGTTTCCGGGAAGCCGCCTCCTTCAGCGCTCCCATGAAACGCCTGCCATCTCTCACCCCCTCAATGTAAGCGGCGATAATTTCAGTCTCTGCATCATGGGCAAGGTATTGCAGGAGTTCGGATTCATCCACGTCCAGGGCGTTTCCGTAGCTTACTACCTTACTGAAACGTAATCCCCTTGGGCTGGCATAAAATGGCAGGTTGTGGGCATGACCACCACTCTGTGAAATAAAGGCAATTGGTCCCGGCTCGGTTGGTAGCTCCACCGTGTTGACAAGGCGGCTCTTGGGCACAAATAGCCCGACACAGTTAGGGCCGATAATCCGAAAACCGCCAGCCTTAGCCTTGGCCAGCATTGCTCTTTCCAGCTCCGCCCTTTCTTCATAGCCACTCTCGCTGAAACCTGCGGTAAAGAAGTGGACTGACTTCACACCCTTGGCGGCACAATCATCCAGCAGTGCCAGAGCCGACTCTGCCGGGATACTGACGATGACGTGGTCTACCGTCCCCGGAATTTCACGGATATTCGGATAGCAGCGCAGCCCCAGCACCTCATTGTATTTTGGATTTACCGGATAGAGAGCCGGGAACCCTGCTTTTTTAAAGGACAGGGTAACCATTGAGGCAAATCCCTGCTCTGATGAAGACGCTCCAACAACGGCTACCCCGCGTGGAGAAAAGATTTCCTCCAGCGAAGGCTGTTTTCTATCCATCAGGCTAATCATATCAGACGGCAGTGGGGAGGGCAAATGCCTGGTATACCGTCGCCATGTTTGGATTAAATATAGGGCAGGGGTGAGTTTCTAGTTGGGGCTGACAAATTTGTAGCCTCCTCCGTACTCGGTGAGGATTATCTGGTGAGGATTATCATTCAGCTTATTCCTCAGCCTCCGAATATATGTCCTCACGGGGTCAGTATTCATGTCCT
>CAZEBT010000049.1:0-9496 GCA_964510485.1 uncultured Dehalococcoidales bacterium
AGATTCAGCGTGGTAAACCAGGCGGGGGTCCTGGCTCAGATCTGCAATATCTTCTGGAAGTACAATATCAGCATAGCCGCTGTTATTCAAAAGGAACCGGTCTCCAGGGAGTTTGTTCCGGTGGTTATGACTACGTATCTGGCTAGGGAGGGAGACCTCCAGGCAGCAGTAGAGAAGGTGGATGAGCTGGATGTAGTTAGAGCCAGGACGAAGATTATCCGTATACTCAAAGCCGATACTTAACCGGGGGTAGCCTCCTCACTCCTCCCAGTCGTACCTGGTTTCTCTCCTCAGTCGCCATACGACGAAAATTATTATGGCAACTCCAAACACTATCAGGAGAATTATTACCCAGATAGGCAGGAAGGCAGCCGAGGCGATGTAAAACGACCCCGGGGTTGACCACTCACTCTCATTGGAGGCACTGTCTACAGCCTGTACCCTCCAGTAGTAGGGGGCATTCTTTTTGGTTGGTGTCAGGTCTTCCTCTTCGCTCAGGGTATATTCGTGAGCCAGCAGACCCCGCTTTTCCAGGAGCATATCAGCGAAAGCCTCATCGGAGGTAACCTGAAGGTTGTAGCTAATCGGCAGGCTGGGGTCACTGACCTCCTGCCACTGGAGGGATACTGGTGGCTCTATCTTGGCATCTGTCTCCGGCAGTAGCAGTGCTGGTGCCGGAGGTGCCTCCGACTCCACAGTGAAGGTGAGCTGCCTGGTGTTGGCGCTGTCACTAACCGTCACCACATGCTCGCCCCTGGTGCTAACCGGGGTATCGAAGTCAATGGAAAAGGCGCCATCGCTATCAGCGGTCGTTGTTGTTATTGTAACATCATCATATTTGACAGATACCGTGTCATCAGCTTCAAAACCGGTGCCGCTGACAGTGAGCTCCGTGCCGACATTGCCCGCGGTCTTATCGAGTGTAGCATCGGCAGCAATGGTGAACTGCAGCCTGACTATATTACCATCCTCGTCCTCTATCTTTACGTCATAGGGACCTGCCTTTATCGCTGGTACCTTGAAGGCACCCTCAAAGCTACCGTACTGGTCAGTGTCATCGTAGGCTACCCTGTTGGTTCCAAAGTAAACGGCAATCTCGCTCCTGTAGCCAAAGCCGGTGCCACTCACACTCACTATGTCGCCCACACCCCCTGAGGTTGTGTCCAGAGTAGCTGAGGGAATCACCTCGAACCTGGCTTCAGCAAAGTCTCCCTGCGCATTCTCAGCGGAAATATTCTTCCTGCCGGCAGTACTGCAGGGTATGGTGAAGTCGTAACTACACTCACCGACGGGAGTAGCCACCACAGTGCCCAGTTTATCTCTGACCTCGTTGAAATGGTAGTAGAAGGCTACTATCTTATCAGAGTAGAAACCCCTGCCGGTAATCCTGACTCTGGTGCCGACAGCCCCCTCGGTAATATCCAGGCTGACCTTGGTTTGCGTGATATTAAACGGGCTCTGCGCGACGACAGTGCTTATTGGACCTCTGACTGTAACCCAGGCGGTACCGGGTGACGTATCGTCGGGAATATCAAAGCAAGCTTCAAAGCTCCCTGTGGCAGGAACAGCCTTCGGGCTATCAGTAATCTCTACATTGTTGAAAAATATACCGAGGCTATCACCGATATATGAGCCGAAGTTTGTTCCGGTCACCGTGACCCTGGTACCTACTGCACCCGAGGCAGGCGACAGACCAATTACTGGTGCCGCCAGGACCGGTTCTGCCGGTATGGCTACTATTAGCAAGGAGAGGAGAACAGCTATACCGAGAGGACGCAAGATCCTACTATATTCCATCTTGCAATCCCTTCCAAAGACCCCTTTCGCTAATGGTAATCCATTATGTCAGTTCTGTCAATAAGAATTTTTAATAGTAATCAACCGTTCTCCTGCCCAGCAAGAAGCCGATAATTCCGAAGAGCAGGGCACCGATTCCGCACAGGGTGTAAATGACCGGCTGAGGTATAGAAAACTGAAAGCCAACATAGAATGTTCCTGTACCTGACCACAGGCCCTCATTTGAAGCGCCGTCCACTGCCCTGACATGCCAGTAGTAGGGGGTATCCTTGCTGACCGACTTCAGCCTTTCCTCTTTTGTGATGGTGTACTCCGACAGGGTAAGCCCTGACTTCTCGAGGGCTATAGAGTCCTCGGAGAAATCAGCATCAGTGGCAATCTGGAGGGTATAGGTTACATCACTGGGGTCAGTAGCATCCTCCCAGTCAAAGAAGGTCTGTGAACTCGCCTTGACCCCCATTTCTGGAACCAGTGGACTTGGTGCTGATGGCGGGTCTGACTCCACAGTAAAAGTAGATTGCCTGGTATTTGTGCCATCAGTTGCCACTATCTTATGCCCTCCACTGACGCTGGTCGGGACACTGAAAGTGGCTGAGAATGTCCCGTCGGTGCCTACAGTTGCTGTCGCTATCTTGGTCTCGTCATAGGTAACGGTCACTGTCCCATCGGCTGTGAACCCGATCCCGCTAACAGTAAGCTCCATGCCAACATGGCCGGTGGTCTGGCTGATGGTGATACTGCTGCCAATCTTGAAGTTAGTTGAGATTGTATTCGTACCGTCACTGATTCTTACCCTGTAGGTGCCGGCAATGTGTGACGGCACGGTAAATATGGCGTTCAGGCTACCATTGTTGTCAGTCGTAGTGGTGGCAATTTGTTTATTGTCAAAGGTGACAGATATCGGCTTGCTGGCTTCGAACCCGGTGCCACTGACGATAACCTCAGCGCCAACATGTCCCTCTGTCTCGCTGAGACTGACGCTGGCATTAACAATGAAGCTGGCAACAGCCGTACTCGTACCGTCACTGGCTTCTACCTGGTGGGTACCGCCGTAACTTGGAGGGGCACTGAAACTGGCGCTGAATACACCATCACCGTCAGTGGTGGCGGTGGCGACCTCCCCACCATCAAAGGTGATAGTGACTGTCTTGCCGGCTTGGAACGCGGTGCCGCTAACGGTAATCTCAGTGCCAACGTAGCCAGTAGTGATGCTGAGGCTGGCGGCGGCATTAGAAACTATGCTGAACTCAGCCGAGGCAGCATTGCCATCCTCGTCCTCAACCTCTAAATCATAGGTACCCACGCCTTCTGACGGCACACTAAATGTAAACTCAAAACTACCATCGCTACCAGTCCTATCATCACCCTCTATGTTACCAGCAATATCGTCACCGCCAAAGTCGACAACGTCAATATCGCTCCTGTAGCCAAAGCCGGTGCCGGCTACCGTTACCCCGGTGCCTGGTGGACCTGAGGTGGGACTCAGCGTTACCTCCGGCTCCACGGTGAAATCAGCCGTGGCTTCGCTTCCGGAGTCTTCACCGGTGACGGTTATGGTGTTGTCACCGGCAGCGCTCGCCGGGATGACGATGGTGACTTCAAAATCGCCATCGCTATCAGTTTCAGCGTCACCATCAACTATATCATCGGTAATATCATCACCATCGTATTCAATGGCAATATCTTCCCGGTCACCGAAACCTTCACCGGTAATCTCAGCCTCAGTACCCACGGCACCCTCATCAGGATACAGTGTAACCTCTCCGGCAGTTACGGTGAACTCGGCAATGGCTTCTATCAGGGTCCAGTACTCACCACTACCACCTGTGGCATAATAATAGGTCACATAGATATAGTAGGTGCCGCCGGATACATCCTCCTCATCATCACCCTCGTCCATCTCCTCAGGCACGTAAAAGTAGCCGCTGAAATCTCCGTCGGTATCAATTTCTATGGTCTTAACCCTTACATAGGTATCAACCTCGTCATCAATATCATCCCACAAGTCAGCTTCGTCGTTAGCAAAGTAGATAGCGGCTCCATAAATAACCGTCTCTGTACTTTTATTGAAATCCTCGCCGATTATGTCTATTCTATCGCCAACCTTGCCCGTTTCAGGGTCAAGTTCGATGTCCTTCGCTGCAGCCAGAACCGGCGTTGAGGGCACAGCAGCCAATAAAAGGGCAAGGGTCAAAGCTACAGCCAGTGTCCGTAAGCTCTTTTTGTATTTCATCGTTTAACCTTCTCTAAAAATCTCTTTTGCTAATGGTAATCCATTATAGATGCCCTGTCAATAAGGGTTATTACGTAGAGAGCTCTTATTGACGGCTTACACTAATTCGTGTAAAATTTTGCTGTGAGTACCCGAAACAAAATGAACCGGCCGCATTGGGATGCCGGGCACATCCGTGCCCTGAGGTCTCATCTGGGCTTGACCCAGAGCGAACTGGCAGAGAGACTGGGTACACGTCAGCAGACAATAAGCGAATGGGAAAAGGGGATGTATAAGCCGCGCGGTGCCTCAGCCACCCTGCTTTCTATTGTCGCCGAACGGGCCAAATTTAGATATGAGGCAACCCCTGAGAAGCAGAGGAGCTGAGACTGTCCTGCACCTCGCAGTGACAGAGGAGAAAGGACATGAATGTTGCCGTATGTAAGCTTAGTCTCCGTTTACCTGAGAACCTGTCCCTCAAGGGTAAGAGGCGGGTACTGAGGTCGATTACTACCCGTGTGAGAAACAAATTCAACGTTGCTGTGGCTGAGGTTGATAACGAGGAACTGTGGCAACTGGCTACCCTGGGTATCTGCTGTGTCAGCAACAACAGCCGGCACAGCAATGAGGTCATGTCCAAGATAGTGGACTTTGTTATCAGCAGCCGCTTTGACGTAGAGATACTGGGCTACGAAATTGAGATTGTGCCTGTCTTTTAGCATCTAAACAGAGCAGGGTGAACCTGATAGGACAATAATGGATACCTCAGCCTTCCTTAAATATCTTGCTGCCCAACCCGATTATAGCGGTCAGATTGCCTGTGTTGAGCATATTCCACCGCAGGATGCCAGCCACGCTGAACTGGATGAGCCGCTGGCAGGAGGCCTTGAGGACTGCCTCACCGAGCACGGATTGCTACCACTCTATACCCATCAGGCGGAAGCGGTGAACCACATCCACCGGGGCGAGAATGTGATGGTGGCGACATCAAGCGCCAGTGGTAAGACGCTCTGCTACAATATTCCGGTGCTGGAGGCGCTTTTGACCGGGCGGGACAGCGGTGCTCTCTACCTTTTCCCGACCAAAGCCCTGGCTCAGGACCAGCTTCGCGGTCTGCAGGAGCTGTTCTGCCCCGACCTGTTCAGGTGGGCGGAATTCGCCACATTTGATGGTGATACCCCTCAGGCGGAGCGGGGTACGATAAGGAAACGAGCCCGCATAATACTTACCAACCCGGATATGCTCCATATCGGCATACTGCCCAATCACCGCCAGTGGTCAAGGCTGCTGCGCTGCCTGAGGTATGTGGTAATAGACGAAGCCCATAACTACCGTGGTGTTTTCGGGTCTCACCTGGCCGGCGTGCTACGCCGTCTGCGCCGGCTGTGCAGCCTCTACGGCTCAGTCCCGCAGTTCATTTGCTGCTCGGCTACCGTAGCCAACCCCGGTGAGCATGCCGAAAGGCTGGTCGGTCTGCCCTTCACAGTGGTTGATAATGATGGCTCGCCCCATGGGGGAAAGGACTTCGTTTTCTGGAACCCACCCGTCATAGACGAGGCAAGGAGTGTCCGGCGCAGCGCCAATACCGAGGCAACAAACCTGTTTACCGAACTGCTGGGCCAGGGTATCCGCACCCTGACCTTCGCCCGTAGCCGCCGGCTGACCGAGCTTATCTATAGCTATTCGCGGGACAGGCTGGCCGGGGTCAGCCCGGCTCTGGCGAGACGGGTCAAGCCCTACCGGGCCGGGTATCTCGCCGAGGAACGGCGCCAGATAGAGCGGGAGCTGTTCAGCGGTGAGCTGCTGGGGGTTGTTGCCACTACTGCTCTGGAGCTGGGGATAGATATTGGCGACCTGGAGGCAACGGTGCTTACCGGCTACCCGGGGAGCATTGCCAGCACCTGGCAGCAGGCGGGCAGGAGCGGCCGGGGCAGAGAGCAGTCGCTGAGCTTCCTGATCGGGCTGGACAACCCCCTCGACCAGTACTTCATGCGCCACCCTGAATTCTTTTTTCAGAAGAGCGTTGAGAACGCCCTGGTGAACCCTGACAATCCCTATATCCTGAGGGCGCACCTGTTGTGTGCTGCCTGGGAGCTACCACTGAGCAGCCAGGACGAGGAGTACTTCGGTTCTGCATTGAGTGAGCAGAGGGAGGAGCTGGTGGAGCGAGGAGCACTCAGGGAGCGTAGAGGCAGGTGGTACCTTGCCCCAACTATCGCCTACCCGGCCCAGAATATTAGTATCCGTTCTACCTCCGGGGAGAACTACTCAATTATTGACACCTCAACCGGCTCCCTGCTGGAGACTATTGAGTCCAGCGTTGCCCTCTTCCAGATACACCCCGGGGCGATATACCTTCACCAGGGAGAGTCATACCTGGTCACAGAACTGGACCTGACCGGTAAAACGGCTTACGCAGTACCGGTCCAGGCCAACTACTATACGCAGGCAAAGGACCTGACCGACCTGCATATTGTTAAGCTAATACGTCAGAAAAAGGCAGGAAAGGCAGACGTATATCTCGGCAGGGTAGAGGTGACCACCACCGTGGTCGGCTTCAGGAAGAAGGCACAGTTTACCGAGGAGGTAATCAGTGAAGAGCCGCTGGACCTGCCGCCCCAGCACTTCCCCAGCGTAGCCCTGTGGTTTGACCTGCCAGCCAGGGCTATTGCCCGGCTGGATAGAGAACAGCTTGACCTGGCTGGCGGTCTGCACGCGGCTGAGCATGCGGCTATCGGCGTTCTTCCCCTGTTTGCCCTGTGTGACCGCAATGATATCGGCGGGGTGTCAACACCATTCCACGCCGACACGGGAAAAGCCCAGATATTTATCTATGACGCCCACCCCGGCGGCGTCGGGATAGCGGAAAGAGGATTTGAGCTGATAGAGCAGTTGTGGCAGGCAACACTGAGGGCAATCATGGAGTGCCCCTGCCTGGAGGGGTGCCCGAGTTGCATCCAGTCGCCCAAATGTGGCAATAATAATAAGCCGCTGGATAAAAAGGCAGCCGGGTTACTGCTGGAGGGGCTGCTGGGGAAGAATAAGCCGGGAAATTGATTCGCTGAGATTCTTCGCTGCGCTCAGAATGACAAGGTGTGGCTCAGAATGACAGGGTAGAGGAGTTCTATTGGTAATGACAGAGGGGGTGATAGAGGGGCGAAGCCCCTCTTCAAATAATTTCCCCTTCCCCTTATCAGAGGGGAAGGGGATAAAGGGGATAGGGTTACATTAAGATCGTTACACAACGAGGTTGCTTCGTCGCTGAGCGACTCGCAATGACAACAGGAAGACGGTCCTCAGAATGACAAAGGAGGGAGATGAAAGATGATTGAGATAGGTATAGACCCGATAGTATTTTTAAGTGTCAGATGGTATGGCATTATGATTGCCCTGGCCATTATATTTATCATCCTGTGGGTGGGGTGGCAGATAAGAAAGGGGGCCAAAATCTCATACGATACCCTCTTCAGCGCCGCTCTGGTGGGTATCCCGTCAGGGATAGTCATATCAAGGCTGCTCCATGTCATTGATAATATAGTCGTCGCCAGGCTGCACCCCGAGCTTGTGCTGACCGGGGCGGTAATCGACTACACACAGGACTGGATAGAGATTTTCGGTGGGGGAGGGCTGTCCGCCTACGGCGCCATTCTGGGTGCTGCCCTGGGTATCTGGATTTACAGCAGATTCAGCAAGGTAGAGTTCGGTTACTTTGCCGATGTGATGGCACCGTCTATCATAGTAGCCCAGGCCGTTATCGGTAGAATAGGCTGCACCATCAACGGCTGCTGCTACGGGATAGAGGCACCGAGCTGGCTGCCGTGGAGCGTAGTCTATACTCACCCTGATAGCCTCGCCCCACGGGGGATAGCCCTTCATCCCACGCAGCCCTATGAGTTGATATACGGGCTGATAGTCTTCGGGGTACTGCTTTTATTGAGGGGGCGCTTCAAACCGGATGGCTCACTGTTCCTGATTTACCTGGGGCTGTATGCCATCTGGCGTATCGGCATTGATTTCATCCGCGTAGGGAATCCATTCCTGTTTGGCCTGCACCAGGCGCAAATAATAAGCATCATCATACTAGCCATCGTCATTCCGGTGCTGGCTCTGAGAACACGGTGGGTGAAGAAAGAGGCACAACAGCCAAATTTTACTGAGGAAGTATAGAAGACCAATGGACTGGGGAGAAATCATCAGCAGTATCATGGTTGCCCTGATGTTCGCTATCGGGCTGCCGCTGGCGCTGAGAAAGAGAAAGAAGGCCGGTCCCCGGAAGCTGGAGCAGTTCTCAGAGCACCTCCAGGCAACAGGGGCTTTATTTTCTCCAAGAACTATGGTAAATTGTTGCTGGTAGGAGTGTAGCTCAGTCTGGTAGAGCAGCGGTCTCCAAAACCGCCGGTCGGGGGTTCGAATCCTCCCACTCCTGCCAGATTAGACATAGATGCCGAGGTGGTGGAATAGGTAGACACGCCATCTTGAGGGGGTGGTGAGCGTAAGCTCGTAGGAGTTCAAATCTCCTCCTCGGCACCAGCTTACCAGATGGAAGCGGTTCAGCAGCAGGGTGGCTATTCTGTATCCCTGTTCCTCCTCGGTAGCAGAAAACCGGTACTTCTTCTGTATTCTAAATAAGGCTCACCGTAACGGATGATGAGGTCTCTCTCCTCAGCCCGGCACAAGATATAGAAGACTGGTATCCATATAACCGAGAATATTACCAGGAACGGGGAGTTCAAAGCGAATGCAATCACCCACCACAGGGGAAGCTCGCCGGCCGCCTGCGGGTGCCTGGTCTTGCGGTAGATACCCCCGTAGAGATTGTGCCCCTTCTCTGGCGAAATACTTTCTCTGCCGGCGTCCTTCAAGCCCCGCCACATTATATAGCTGCTGGGAATTGCGATTATAACGGCTACAATGACCGAGACCCACCAGCCCCAGGGAAAGGTCCGGGGCAGAGAAACCGGCAGGGGATAGAAAAAGTATACTACGTAGTTGATGACGGCGATTAGCTCAAATGCTGAGGCTATCAGTCTGTACCGGGTGCATCTGGTGTAGGCTATCTCCCCAATCCGCCTTTCCAGTGCAGCCGGACCCGCACTTCTTACATAGAAGTACAGGAGAAGGAGGGCTGAGAGAATCAGCACGGCAAGATTAATCCATGCTATCATAAATATCCCTGACACCGGAGCCAATAGAGCTGGGACGCCATCATCAATACGGCACTGCCTGGTAAAAGGCAATGTAAATCTTCAAGCCATCTTTGTCAAATCCACGCCTGTTGATGCCTTCGGCTTGACGTGAGATGCCGGGGAGGACTTCAGTGGCTAAAGGCATCACCGGTTCCGCTTGCATCGTCATTTGTTTTATCATAGAATTGTGTAGCTTAATTGAGAGATAATCCTGTTACAGGTGCCAGCCGAAGTGGCGGAATGGGTAGACGCGGCAGTCTCAAAAACTGTTGGAGGGTAACCTCCGTGTCGGTTCGAGTCC
>CAZEBT010000050.1:0-9438 GCA_964510485.1 uncultured Dehalococcoidales bacterium
ATATACTATAGCCAGCAAGCGATTGCTAGTGAAGGGAGGTGAGCGGGCACCGCTCGCTTTTCACGTGTAGGGCTCATAACCCGAAGGCCGTTGGTTCGAATCCAACCCCCGCTACCACACTACCACCCAGAAGTAACTCTTTTAAAATTATGACCAAGGAGTGAAAATTATGGATAAGGAACATTGGGGATGCAAGGAGGTCGGCTACAAGTACACAACGGGAACAAGATTTATCACTGCTACCGAGTTAGACATGTTTTGCGATATCTCGGGGATGAGGGCAGAGATGTTCCTTAGTGACGATGCGGCAAAAGCCTTTGGTGCCAGAGGAAGATTTGTGCCCGGGGCGTTCCTTCTGGGAATTGTATTCGGACTACTTGGGGAAACAGGACTTGTTGATTCAGGAGTATTCCTGGGAACCAACAATACGAGGTTCAATATTCCAGTTTGCCCCTACGATAAGCTCAGGCTAGAGGGCGAGCTACTCAGCCGGAGGGCAACTTCAAAGGGAGACAGGGTGATTGTTACCTATTCCTGGCTTATGAAGAATCAAGATGACGAGGCGGTTGCTCAGGGTGAGAATACCTGCATCTTTCCAAATCCTGAGAAGGGAGCATAGTACTCAGAAAGGGTCGCTGGTCCGAATCCAACCCCCGCTACCAATGAAATCAACCGTTCTTCGGGTATTTTAAGGCGGTGCCCCAATGAAATGGCGAAAAACCATAACCGCTTCTCAGGACCTGGGCTGGAAGAAACGTTCCGTTGTTGTACAAAATGACGACATGTTACCTATCCCGGGTTAACAGCATATCCCTCTGTATTGTAGTAACTAGGTTCCGCAGACAGTCGGAACGGCATGTTATGTAGATGACCCCCAAAAGTGCTTCTTAACTCGAGTTAATTCCGCTACCGTACAAGCCCACTCGCTTTACCGACGATCACCTTCTCACCGTGCTGGTTTTCGCACCAAACGTCCAGAATCAACCTTATCCCTTCACCTTCCGCAACCTTCTCACGGACTACTCCTCTTGTAACTACCGTGTCTTCCGGCAAGATGGATTGAATAATAGATACTGAGAGATTTCCACCTAGGTACCCTTCACCAAAATATTTGACCAGCATCTCTCCGAGGTATTCCATTACCTGGCTGGCAAATGCAAGGGGCTTATCAACTCCCCAGGTCTGGGCTATCTCGTAATCATTGTGCCAGTTTCTCGTGCGTGGCCACTGGCTACGATACAAGCGTATTTTATCTAATGTGATTTTTTTGGTAATAGGCTCTATCTCGAATCCGACCTCTGTGTTCCTGCTGGCTGTTACCTTCATTGGCTGGAATGCTGTGGGGTCAATTGATTTCGTGTTCATCTTTCGCTGCTTACCTGGATTCATTTTTCACTTCTGGCGACTAAAGGAAAGGCATGTACTGTCTGCATGCGAACGACCTCAGTGCCATCCTCTTCAGTAACTATGAACTCAAAGGAGATATGGTCCCTCCCTCTTTTTGGGGTCTTATCTGTTACCTTGCCGGTTATCTTGATTTTTTTACCCACTCTTAGAGGTTTTATGAATTCGAATTCCTGTTTCGCCCAGATCCCTTTACCTTCGGGCAGAACAAAGTGGTTCCATATCATGATGTCCGTGTCGTACGAAAGGAAGGTTGGCGGCGCAATACGACTGCCGAAAGGTGAATCCTTCATGTACCAAGGGTTGTAATCATCGTTAGCCCAGGCATGTCTCTCAACCATTTCTTCAGTAATAATCATCTCCACAGGGGTAATTTGATGCCCGATTTCGGCATTCAGCAAATCGTGTGTGCCAGCAAATCTTAGCTCTGGTTCCATTATTTACCTCCAATCTTATTTTCAAGTTACCAACATCGTGGTAACGTCTGACTACTTATTTTACATCTTGAATTGTTTAGTTGAACAAGCCCCTCAAGCGAGGGTCAAGTATATCTCTCAGTCCATCCCATACTAAATTGACAGCTAGCACCAGTAGGGAAATAGCCTCAGGTGCCGGAGGACAGTAATTCTTGGCACTATGCGGACGTACCTGATTATATTCCCTTCGCCATTACTCTATCAATACCCTAGCTTCCTCATGAACTACAGAGTTTGCTAGGTTTCAAAGGCAGCATCATTGCGTAGAATTCTGGCTTCGAAGTAGGCGTCCTAAAGGAATTGGTTGAGGCTACTCCAACGCAAAGCTACTATATATTTTGCATGAATCTACCATCTGTCCGAAAACGCTTTGAATTCTTGCCGAGACTCGATTTATTGTTATCTTCCCTCATTGGATTTATAATTAGCCGGACTCCTGATAAAGGTAGGATAGATTGCAGGTATCGCCTCGAGCCAGGGTTATCCTTTTCCTCATCATAGTCTTTCCGCTGACCTGGCTGATTGACCTGGTTAATTGGCGGTTGGGCGGCGTGGAAAACCTGATTGCCTTCCCGCTACTGATGGTACTGGCTATGTTCGTTCCTGCCCTGGCTGCCTGGATTATGCTAAACCGAATAACCAAAGAGGGGCTGCGTGACACAGGCTTAAGGTGGGGAAAGAAGCGTTACATTGCCATTGCATACCTCCTGATGCTGGCCATCTCCTGCACGACTTACGGGCTCACTATTGCCCTGGGCTGGGGCCACATCGACAAAGATGCCACGACCCTCAAGAACCTCCTGGATACCCTGGGCGTAGCCATTGACATACCGGCACCAGTTCTTCTGGGAGCAGTCATCTTTACATTACTAGCCACAGCAGTTGTCGTGAACTCGGTCTATGCTTTTAGCGAAGAACTGGGCTGGCGGGGCTACCTCCTCCCCAAGCTTCTTCACCTCGGCAAATTAAGGGCATGCGTCATATCCGGGGCAATCTGGGGGGTGTGGCACGCACCCCTAATTATGATGGGGCATCTCTACCCAGGCTACCCTTACCTGGGTGTACTCATGATAACTATCATGTGCATACTGCTGGGAGTGATTTTCGGGTGGCTCCGCCTGGCTTCGGACAGCCTCATACCCCCAATCGTAGCTCACGCAGCACTTAACGCCCAGCTTCTGGCTTACTTCCCGTCGCTCCTGGTGACCGATGTTAACCCCGTCCTCGGAGGTGGAACAGGTGTAATTGGGCTGGGCATCATGGCTATAGTCGCCCTCTGGCTCTACCTGACCCGTAGAATCAGATAGGTAGTGTTTAAACAAACCACCTGCCCTATCAGTGATACAGGTATGTATTACTACTCCCTGGCTTTGACATTGGCAAACGCTTTTGTTTGGTATATAGTTTAGGTAGCTGAGAATACATTGAAGACCATAAAGAGCTATTTTGCCGACAACCGCGTAATGGGCTACTCTCTGGGGGCGCTGATTGTTCTTGTGTTCTCCGATGGCCTGATAACCCAGTTCCTTGTCAGAAGCAAACTGGGGCGGGAAGGTAACCCGTTCCTGCAAACCTGGGTGCGCGAGGAGGTGTTCCTGGTCATAAAACTGCTGGGCGTGCTCCTGTGCGCACTTATTCTGTGGGATATATACAAGCGACACCGGAGGCTGGCACTGATAAGCACTCTGTCCTTTGTGGTCTTATACGCAGGAATCGTGCTCTGGAACCTGTACGTATTCTTTGGCACTCAGGCTTGAGCACTGTCGCCGGAAGTAAGGGAAGCAGAAATGCTTCCCTCTCTGCTTAACCTCACCTATTATAAATCCTTGTTTATACCTTATTCAGGGGACCCAGCTCTTTGATTGTATTTGTGAAATCGGTAACGACCTGGGCAAATCTAGCCCCTTCAGATGCTGAAACCCACTCTAATCTGAGCCTCTCCGGCTCAATCCCGAATGCCGAGAGTAACCTCTTTGTAAGCTCAACCCTTCTTCTCGCCTTGTAATTCCCCTCTATATAGTGGCAATCGCCGGGATGGCACCCCCCGATGAACACCCCGTCTGCACCCAGGGCAAAGGCTTTTAAGATGAAGGTGGGGTCTACCCTGCCACTGCACATTACCCTTATCACCTTTATATTGGGCGGGTACTGAATTCTGGAGGTGCCGGCAAGGTCGGCACCGGCGTATGTGCACCAGTTACAGGCAAAGCCGAGTATCAGAGGTTCAAACCTATCTGTATCCATTCCCATACCTTATCTCAAACACTACTCCATCAGGGCCTCTATCTGAGCCAGAATCTGCCCGTCTTTGAAGTGGTTCATTGAGGTTGCCCCGGATGGGCAGGCAGCGCCACAGGTGCCACACCCCTTACATAGAGCGGTAATAGAATGGGCAACCCTTCTACCGTTCTTGCTCTGGAGCTCAATAGCCGAATAAGGGCACAGACCAACACAGATACCGCACCCTGAGCAGATGTCCTCATTAACCGAAGAGGTTATCGCCTCGGGTTTCACATAGCCCGCCCTCAGAGGTATTGCTGCCTTTGAGGCGGCAGCATAAGCCTGAGAAACACCCTCAGCTATGTCTGTCGGCCAGCGAGCGGAGCCGCAGATAAATATGCCATCGGTGGCAAATTCCACCGGCATTAGCTTGAGATGCGCCTCAAGGAAGAAACCCTGCTCGCTCAGAGGGACCTTAAGCATTCTGGAGATTTCACCAAAATCGGCCCTGGGAATTAAGGGAGTGGTAAGCACCACCACATCCGAAGGAAGCTCTACCTCCCGCCCCATCAACTGGTGCCATACCTTTACCTTCTCAGCCCTCCCGTCTCCCATCACCTCAGGCGGTTTCTCCAGGTCATATCTCATAAATCTGACTCCGCGCTCCATTGACCTCCGATAGTAGTCCTCAAACTCCACCCCGTAAGCCATTATATCGCGATGAAGGAGCCAGACCTTAGCCCCGGGATTACCCTCCTTAATCAGGGCAGCATTCTTGACTGCCGTCATGCAGCAGAACCGGCTACAATACGTTCGCTCCGGAACCCGTGCCCCCACACAATTTATCATCACCACATTCTGCCCGTTGAGCTCCCCCTTCTTCAGTCGCTGTTCCAGCTCAAGCTGAGTAATGACGTTTGAAAGCCTGCCGTAGCCATACTGGCCCTCCGGCTTCAACTCCTCAGCCCCGGTAGCAACAATGATGGCGCCAACCTTAATATTGCTGTCTTTCCCGTTCTGGTCAAGGGTAGCATCAAAGTTCCCTATGAACCCGCTCACGTCCTTTACCCTGGCAGAGAGGTAGGTTTGAATCCTGCTATGGCCCTGCACTTTTTGAACAATCTGCCCGATTAACTGGCTCGCCTCTTCGTTACTGGGAAAGAGCTTGTAAACATCTAACAGGGTGCCGCCAAGCTCCCCCTCCTTTTCGACCAGATGGACCTCGAAGCCCTGCTCAGCCAGATTCAAGGCAGCACTCATTCCAACCACGCCACCACCCATGATTAAGGCTGATGGGGTTACCGCAATCTCAATCTCCTCCAGTGGCTCAAGTAACCGTGCCCTGGCTACCCCCATCCTGATGAGAGTCTTGGCTTTTTCGGTGGCTTCTTCGGGGAGATTCATATGTACCCAGGAGCACTGGTCCCTTATATTCACGAATTCAAATAGATATTTATTGAGACCGGCTTCCTCACAGGCAGCCCTGAAGAGCGGCTCATGGGTTCTGGGGGTGCAGGAGGCTACTACAACCCGGTTCAGGTTATGCTCCGGGATTGCCTTCTTTATTGCCGAAATCCCCTCTTCGGAGCAGGTAAACAGGTTGTGCTCGGCGTGCACCACGTTGGGAAGCCCCCTGGCATATTCCACTACCCGGGGTACATCCACATAGGCACCGATATTTATGCCGCAATGGCAGACGAAAACCCCGATACGAGTCTCTTCCACGTCAACTACCCCCTGATAATGCCTCGGCTACCCTGGCGGCTGCCCCTGAGCCCTGCACTACCGAGTCGGGAATATCCCTGGGGCTGTGAACATAGCCACAGGCAAAGACACCGGGTCTGGTAGTATCCACCGGATGCAATAATTTATCCGGGGTCTCCACAAAACCATATTCACTCAACCCTATGCCTAATACCTCCGCCAGCTCTCTGGTGCCGTGGGAGGGAATCATCGCCTGACACAGAATCACTAACTCCACTTCCATACTCTTTGTTTCTGTAGTATTGGTATCCTCATACCACACGATGGGGTTCTGGTTTTCAGGGTTGACCGCGATTCTACCCGGACGACCCCTGATATATGTCACGTCGTATTCATCCCTGGCTCTCAGCAGATACTCCTGGAACCCCTTGCCAACAGCCCTCAAGTCCATGTAGAAGATGGTCGATTTTGTCCCCGGATGATGCTCGTAGGCCAGGATTGCCTCCTTGGTAGCATGCATACAGCAGACGCTGGAGCAATAGGCTTTATGCCTGAAGTCACGGGAGCCAACGCACTGAATAAAGGCTATATTTTGCGGGAGCTCTCCATCCGATGGCCGCCCGAGTGCGCCAAAGGTAGGTCCCGATGCCGCCGTCAACCTCTCAAACTCTATGGCGGTGATTACATTCTTTATCCTGCCATAGCCATATTCCGTCAGCGGTGAGACATCATAGAGGTCAAGCCCTGTAGCCAGGACTACGGCACCGACATCGACCTCAACGTGTTCGTCCTGCATTGAGTAGGCTATGGCATTTGCCTCACACCGTCTCTCACACTCATGACACTCAATGCACCCTTCTATCTGTCCCGCAAGACAGCGAGAAGCCTCTGCCACGGCTTCCTCCGGGGTATAGCCCGGAGCCACCTCGCGAAAGTCCCTGACCCTGCTCGCTACGGGCTCCTCCCTCATCCTGACCCGGCTTCGGGCAGGGAAGCGCCTTCTCCTGTCCTCTACCTCCTCCCCGGAGAGCTTCTCAGGCTCTTTTTTCTCCTCCTCAGCCTCAAGGGGCTCCCCCTTCAAGTACCGCTCTATGGAGCGAGCCGCCCTCTTCCCAGCGGCAATGGCATCAATCACAAAAGCAGGCCCGGTAACCGCATCGCCACCGGCAAACACGCCCTCAATGTTGGTTACCTGAGACCTGGTATCAATCTCAATATTGCCCCTGCCGGAGAGTGAGACTCCGAGCCCCTTGATAAATTCCGTCTCCGGCACCTGGCCAAGGGCGGCAATTACCGTATCCACCGGGGTGGTAAACTCGGAGCCTTTGACCGGGACCGGCCGGGGGCGACCGCTGGCGTCCGGCTCCCCAAGCTCCATCCTTATGCACTCCATTCCGGCAAGCCTCCCGTTTTCGGCGAAGAAGCGGGTGGGGGTGGTCAGGAACTCAATCCCTATCCCCTCCTCCTCCACCGCCGCTATCTCCTCTGCGGAGGCTGGCATCTCGGCACGGGAGCGACGGTACACAATTTTTACCTCTTTCCCTCCAAGACGTTTGGCTATCCGGGCACAGTCAACAGCGGTATTACCCCCGCCGAGCACGGCTACCTTCCTGCCCGCCTCTACCTTCTCTCCGAGGTTCACTGCCCGCAGAAAACCTATCCCCTCCATCACTCCGGGCAGCTCCTCCCCCTCTACGCCGAGCCTCATCCCGCCGTGGGCACCGGTGGCGATGAACAGTGCATTATAGTCCTTCTTCAGCTCGTTTACCGTGATATCTCTGCCAACCCGGACTCCCGTCTTTATCTCGACCCCGAGCCTCCGGATGTAATCTATCTCCCTCCGCAGAATGTCCCTGGGAAGACGGTACTCAGGGATGCCAACACGGAGCATGCCACCCGGTTCGGGAAGAGCCTCAAGGATAGTTACATCATGACCCTTCAGGGCAAGGTCGTTAGCCGCGGCAAGACCTGCCGGGCCGGAGCCGACAATGGCTACCTTCTTACCCGTTTTTGTAACGGTCCGGACCTCAAGCTCCTCAATATTCACCTGGTCGGCGGCAAACCTCTTGAGGTCACGAATAGCTATCGGCTCATCAATCTGCCCCCGATTGCACGCCTCCTCACAGGGGGCATAGCAAACCCGCCCACACACAGAGGGGAGGGGATTGGTATCCCTTATCAGCCTGTAAGCCGCCTGAAACTCCCCTTCAGCAATAAGCCTGGCATAACCAAGAACGTTGGTATGAACCGGGCAGGCATCCTGGCAGGCCGCCTTACACGGCCTCTCCTCTCTCTTATCAATGGTATATTTCTTGGGAACAGCCTGAGGGAAGGGGACAAAGATGGCTTTTCTCTTCCCCAGTCCCTGGTCAAATTCATTTGGCAGAATGACGGGACACCCCTCCTCACAGAGAGCACAGCCCGTGCACTTATCCCAATCAACAAAAGGCGATTTCCTCTTTATCCTTACCTTGAAGTCACCAGCCTCTCCGGAGACGGATTCCACCTCGGAATAGGTGTAGAGCCTTAGATTGGGCTTGGTATTCGCCTCAATCATCTTGGGGGCCAGGATACACATGGCGCAATCATTGGTGGGGAAGGTCTTGTCAAGCTGAGCCATCCTTCCCCCGATGCTGGGTGATTTCTCAACCAGGTACACCTGAAAGCCCATGTTAGCCAGGTCAATGGATGCCTGGATACCGGCTATACCACCGCCGATTACCAGTACCGACCTATTCATGCTCCTCACCCTTAATGGAGTCAGCTACCAGGTTCACTACATCCATCACCTCTATTTCAACATCCGGACCCTTTTCCTCACCCTTGCTCACCATGGCGCACTTGAAGTGAATCTGACACTTCGGGCATGCGGTTACCAGAAGGTCGGCGCCGGTAGCCTTTGCCTCAAGCAACCGCTCAATCCTTATCTGTTTTGAGTATGAGTCGCAGTTGGTAAAAGCACTGGTGCCGCAGCAGAGGGATTCCTCCCTGTTCTGCTCCATCTCCACCAGTTCCACACCCGGTATAGACTCAATCAGCTTCCTCGGCGGCTCATATATGCCCAGGTGCCTCCCCAGCCTGCAGGGGTCGTGGTAGGTTACCCTCCTTGGCACCTCGCTGAAATTCACCCCGCCCTCTTCTATCTTCTCAGCCAGCAGTTCACTTATGTGCTGGAGCTCACAATCTATGTTCACATATTTTGGATAATCCTCCTTGAATGTCCGGTAACATTCAGGGCAGGAGAAGATTATCTTCCTGACTCCAGCCTCTCTTATAACAGCCTCATTGTACCGCGCCAGCTTCTCAAAGGTCTCCGTATCTCCCGTCCAGAGCATGTCATGCCCGCAGCACCTCTCATCCGGGAGCAGCCTGGGCTCTATCCCCAGGGAGTTAAGTATCTTCAGGCTGCCTCTGGCGATGTCGAGGGGCCTGGCTCCAATATCTTCAAAGACAGGCTCAAAATAGGGGGCACAACCAACGAAAAACAGGGTATCACTCTGGTCAGAGGTGTGATATTCATCGGATAGCCACTCCAGTCTCTTCTGCTTAACAGCGGAATTTGCCATGAGGCGTGTCAAGGATTGTAAGGTGCCGGAGTGAGCGCAGTCCCCGTGCTGGTCGGCGTTTGACGCCA
>CAZEBT010000051.1:0-4413 GCA_964510485.1 uncultured Dehalococcoidales bacterium
GCATTAATCTTGATGCACGGTGCCAGGGCACAGCAACCGATACAGGCAACCGTCTCCAGGGTATACTCCAGGTCGGATGATGTCTCCCCTTCTTTCAGGCCAACCCCCTTCTCTATCTCTCCGAGAATCTGCGGGGCACCACGGATATGACAGGCGGTACCCCGGCAGACTGTAACCCGGTGCCTCCCGACCGGTGTTAGCTGAAACCGGGAATAGAAGGAAGCCACCGAATATATCTGGCCCACACCAATATTGAGGAAGCGTGCCACCATCTGTACCCCTTCCTCAGGCAGATAGCCAATACTCGTCTGCACATCCAGCAAAATCGGTACCAGCCTGCCGGGCTCACTCTCATAAGATGACAGGATTTGCCTGACACGCTCTTCCTGTAATTCTTCCATGGCACTCCCCTTTCACACAACCCGGGACCTGGCAGTCCACTAAGAAACGCGAGGTATTCTCGCCTGAAGGGAACTATTCATCGCCCTAATAATACATCGGATAGGGCAGACAACGCAACCCCGCCAGCCTCACAGCCTGCCTGCCGCCCCCTGAGGGCTGTAAAATGGCGCTCACCCTGGACTATTGTCGTGTGGCAAAGGGTATGCTATACTGTCTAAGAACCTAGAAAGGGAGGTTAAGCTTGCCAGGTAGCACCACCATTAAGGAACTTCTCGAAGCCGGGGCCCATTTCGGACACCAGACAAGCCGCTGGCACCCCCGCATGAAGAGTTACATCTTCACCAAGCGCGACGGCATTCACATTATCAACCTGGAGCTAACTGCCAGTATGCTGGACAGTGCCTGTGAGTTCATCAAGCAGTTAGTGGCTGAAGGCGGCAATATCCTCTTCGTAGGCACCAAGAAACAGGCTCAAGAATCTATCGAAGAAGAAGCTAAACGCTGTGAGATGTACTATGTCAATCACCGCTGGATAGGAGGAACCCTGACCAATTTCAGCACTATTCAAGCCCGTATTGACTATCTCGTCCGCCTGGAAGACCAGCAAGCCAAGGGTAGCTTTAGCCGGTTACCCAAGAAGGAAGTCCTGAAGATTGAAGAGGAAATAGCCCGCCTCAACAGACAGATGGCTGGTTTCAAGGAGATGACCAGCCTGCCCGACACCATGTTTATTGTTGATATCGCCAAAGAGAGCATTGCTCTAGCTGAAGCCAGACGGGCAGGAATACCGGTTGTTGCCATAGTAGACACCAACTGTAACCCCGATGATGTAGATTACCCCATCCCGGCTAATGACGATGCCATCAGAGCCATCAGGCTGGTATGCAGCAAAATTAGCGACTCAGTTATTGAAGGTAAAAGCAGAATCAGTCAGGCTATGGAAACAGCCGAGGAAGGTGAAGAGGAGCCCCCCGAGGAAATGAAGCCTACGGAAGATACCGGGCCTTTTATCTTCACCCCCGATGATGAATAGAGAAAGAGAAGATGAAAATTCCAACAGATAGTATCAAGAAACTGAGAGACCAGTCTGGAGCCGGCATTATGGACTGCCGCAGTGCCCTTCTTGAGGCAGAAGGAGACATGGAAGGGGCGCTCCAGATTCTAAAGCAGCACAGCCTTTTTAAGGCAGAGGAAAAAAGAGCCCGCTCAGTTTCTCAGGGACTGGTTGAAACCTACATCCATACCGGCGGGCGAATTGGTGCCATGGTTGAATTGAACTGTGAAAGTGACTTTGTTGCCCGCACCAGCGAATTCAGGGAACTGGCTCACCACCTGGCAATGCAGATAGCCGCCCAGGACCCCCGGTTTATCTCAGAAGAACAGGTCCCCAAGGGAGCCGATATAGAACCGCAGGCAGCCTGCCTGCTACTTCAGCCCTACATTAAAGACCCTGACCAGACCATCCAGGATATTATCACCGAGGCTGTAGCCAGGGTCGGCGAAAACATTAAGGTAACCAGGTTCGCCAGATTTGAACTGGGGCAAGCTGAGAGCAGAATAGCCGAGCTGGAGACAGATAGCACTACCAGCAGGTGATATCCGGGCTATATTAAGGGGAGTGACGAAGAGGAGAAATGGCTACTCCCAAGTACGAGCGTGTTTTACTCAAACTCAGTGGTGAGGCATTTAGTGGCGGAGCCGATTTCGGCATTGACCCCTCTATCTCCACCAGGGTTGCCAAGCAAGTCAAGCAGGTTGTAGAAATGGGGGTCGGTGTTGCCATTGTCGTTGGTGGCGGCAACATCTGGCGCGGCGCAGCAGCCGAGCAGGCAGGAATGGATAGAGCCACCGCCGACTATGCCGGGATGCTGGCTACCATAATAAATGCCCTGTCTCTTCAGGATGCCCTGGAAAAGGAAGGGGTAACCACCAGAACACAGTCCGCCATAACCGTCGCTCAGGTAGCTGAGCCCTACATCAGACGCCGGGCTATCCGTCACCTGGAAAAGGGCAGAGTAGTTATCCTTGCCGGCGGCACCGGTAACCCATATATGACCACCGATACCGCCGCTGCTCTACGAGCCATCGAGATTGAGGCTGAAGTCCTGCTTATGACCAAGAACAACGTCGATGGCGTCTATGATACTGACCCTCTCAAGAATCCCAAGGCCAGGAGGCTAAACAGGCTAACCTACCTTGAGGCCCTGAATATGCGGCTGGAAGTAATGGATGCCACAGCCCTCTCCCTGTGCCTGGAAAACAGGTTGCCAATAGTGGTCTTCAATTTCCTGGCGCCCCGCAGTATAGAGCGGGCTGTGTCAGGTGAACCAATCGGCACCATGATATCCGGCGAGAAGGAAAATGGCTAGCCCGACCCTGCCGAATATTGAGCAAAAGATGCGGAAATCGATTGAGGTGATGCAGAGGGAACTGGGCACCATCCGCACCGGGCACGCTTCCCCCGGCCTGATAGAACACCTCAAGGTAGACTATGCCGGGGTCCCCACACCGCTCAATCAGATTGCCAGTATTTCTGCCCCCGAGGCAAGACTCCTCCTTATCCAGCCCTGGGACAGAGGGACTATCGATACCATAGAGAAAGCTATCCTGAAATCCGACCTCGGGCTGAACCCGGCCAACGACGGACGTGTAATCCGCATAAATATCCCACCACTAACCGAAGAGCGGCGGCAGGAGCTAATTAAGGTGGTGCGAAAGAGGGTTGAAGAAGGCAGGATAGCTATACGCAACCTCAGACGTGAAGCCATGGACGAACTTAAAACAGCCGAAAAGAACAAGGATATTTCACAGGACGAGCACAAACGTCTCCAAACCCAGTTACAAAAGCTCACCGATAGCTTCACAGCCGATATCGAAGAAATCACCAAGGATAAAGAATCAGAGGTTATGCAGGTCTAGCCTCTCTCCAGCACCCTGCTACGGATGGCGAGATGAAGGAAAAGGCAGCCAGTACCAGAAAATTAACCCGGCTCCCTACCCATGTGGCTATTGTACCGGATGGCAATGGCCGGTGGGCAGAAAAACGCAGATTGCCCAGACTACAGGGCCACCGGGCAGGGGCGGAAAATATGTACAACATGATTCAATACCTCAGCGAATACCCGATAAAATACATCTCCCTCTACGGCTTTTCCACGGAAAACTGGAGCCGTCCCAGAGCCGAGGTTAGAGGCCTGTTTCGGCTGCTGGGGAAATACATCGACAGATACATTACGGACATTCACCAGAGGGGTATCAGGCTCCATCACAGTGGCCGACTTAACGAACTGCCAAAGGGTCTGCAGCGAAAGATAAGCGAGGCGGTTACGCTGACCGCAAACAACACCGGAATGACACTTAATGTCGCCTTCAATTACGGGGGACGCGCTGAGATTGTAGACGCAGTCCGCCGTATCATAGCCAACGGCGGTGGTCACCAGAATATTGACGAAGCAACGTTTGGCAGGTACCTCTATACCGCTGATTTACCGGATGTTGACCTGCTGATTCGTACCGGCGACGAGACCCGCCTCAGCAACTTCCTGCTGTGGCAAACAGCCTATAGCGAATACTACTTCACCAAGGTTCTCTGGCCTGATTTTAGCAAGAAGGATATTGACAAAGCCCTGCTCTCCTATAGCCAGAGGAAGAGACGCTTTGGTGGACTGCTATAGCCCAAATGCTCAAGAAAAGGGTCATAACGGCACTATGTGGAATTCCTCTACTCGTTGCCGTTGTCTGGTTTGGTGAGACCTGGTTTACCATACTGGTGGCTATCTGGGGGGTGCTGGCTGTCTTTGAGTTCTACCGGCTGGTCGCCAACTCAAGGGTGTCACCGCTCACCTGCTTTGGACTGGCCTGGACACTGCTCTTCATTCTCAGCCGTAACCCGGACCTGCTGGCTATTCTGGAGCCCCACCTTGACCTCAGCCTGCTCACGCCACTGCTACTAACCTCAGCAGTAATACTACCCCTGGTCTTTCTGCTGACGCGGCAGCAGAAAGAGGGCGC
>CAZEBT010000051.1:4513-7196 GCA_964510485.1 uncultured Dehalococcoidales bacterium
CTGTTCGCCACCTTCGGCTCTGACACCGCCGCCTTCTTCACCGGCAAAGCAATAGGTAAACGGCCCCTGGCCCCGCAAATCAGCCCCGGTAAGACCTGGGAGGGAGCCATAGCCGGCGTATTCGGCGCCATTCTGGTCAGCCTCTTCTTCACCCTGCATACCCCACTCACTCTCAGCCCCCGGCTTACCTGGGCACACGCAATAATCCTGGGCTTGCTGGTCAGCGTTTTCGGGCAATTTGGCGACCTGATAGAGTCTCTGCTCAAGCGCAATACGGGGGTGAAAGACTCCGGCACACTGATTCCGGGGCACGGCGGTCTCCTCGACCGCATGGACAGCGTCGTCCTGGCTGGCATCGTGGTATACTATTACGTAGTATGGGCAATAGTGTAAAGCGACTAGCCGTTCTCGGCTCAACCGGCTCAATAGGCCGGCAGACACTCCAGGTAGTCCGTGCCCTGTCCCAACACTTTCGGGTAGTGGGGCTGGCGGCTGGCAGGAACCTTGATTTGCTGGCAGAACAAATCAGCGAGTTCAGGCCGGGATTCGTCTACCACCAGGCAAAAAAGATGCCAGCCCGTCTGACTACCCCCGAATACGAACTGCTGTCAATGGAAGAAATCGCCAGTCACCCCCAGGTAGATACCGTGGTCATCGCTACCTCCGGGAACTCAGGGCTACCAGCCACACTGGCTGCTGCCAGGGCCGGCAAGAATATCGCCCTGGCCAACAAGGAATCGCTGGTCATGGCCGGTGAGATAATAACCAGCGAAGCCAGGCAAAACGGTGCCCGGATTCTACCGGTTGACAGCGAGCACAGCGCCATATGGCAGTGCCTGGAGGGTGAAACACAGCCACCCGCCGGTCTCATTCTAACTGCCTCCGGGGGGCCCTTCCGCAACCATTCACCGGAACAGCTGGAGGGGGTAACACCCGAACAGGCTCTGAAGCACCCCTCGTGGCAGATGGGGGAGAAGGTCACCATTGACTCAGCCACCCTGATGAACAAGGGGCTTGAGGTAATTGAGGCTCACTGGCTGTTTAATACGCCCATTGATAATATCAGGGTAATAATTCACCCCCAGAGCATCATACACTCCATGGTGGAGTTCCAGGACGGCTCAATCAAGGCCCAGATGGGCTACCCCGATATGCGCCTGCCGATTCAATACGCCCTGTCTTACCCGAAGCGCCTGCCTAACCCTGAACTACCCCGGCTTGACTGGACTGCCATCAGGGAGCTGACCTTTGAGCAACCCGACTTTGAAACATTCCCCTGCCCCGGACTGGCTATTGAAGCCGGTAAAGCGGGCGGGACCTCCCCGGCGGTACTCTGCGCCGCTGACGAGGTAGCGGTTGAACTCTTCCTCTCCAGAGCCATCAGATTTACCGACATCGCCAGGCTTGTCAGGCAAGCACTGGAGGAACACGAACCCGTATCCCGGCCCGCCCTAGAAGAGATTCTATCGGCTGATGCCTGGGCCAGGGACAGGGTTCTCAAGCTCGCCGGGAGTAGTAATCCGTGATAACCACGATAGTAGCCTTCGTCGTCATCCTGATAGTCCTCATTCTTGCCCACGAACTGGGGCACTTTGCTACGGCCAAGCTCTCCGGTGTGAGGGTGGACGAGTTCGGCCTTTTTCTCCCTCCCCGACTTTTTTCGGTAAAACTAGGCGAGACACGATACTCCATAAACGCCGTGCCCCTGGGGGGGTTCGTCAGAATGGCTGGTGAAGAAGACCCCGATGCACCCGGCAGCCTGGCCAGCAAGCGAATACCCGTCAGAATTCTGGTACTGGGTGCCGGCTCACTGATGAACCTCCTGCTACCCCTTCTACTGCTATCAATCTCCTTCATGATTCCTCACCAGGCAGTAACCGGGCAGGTACTGGTGGTAGAAGTAGCCCCGAATTCACCGGCAGCCGAGGCCGGCATTGAGGCTGGAGACATCTTTCTCAGCGTAAACGGAAAACCGGTGCACAGCACCGCCGATATCACCCGCTATTTCTACAGCAACCTCGGCAAGCAGTTTACCGCCCAGGTCAGGCATAGCGATTCAACCACAGAGGATGTACAGCTTACCGCCAGGTGGAAACCGCCGGAGGGCCAGGGGGCGGTTGGTGTTGCCATCATGACTTCAGACCCGACTGTTGTCACCGAGCGCTACCCTTTCTGGAAGGCGATACCTCTCGGTGTGGTCAGGTACTGGGAAACCATCATCCTGTTTAAGAACGGAATAGTCAGCATGTTTGCCGGGGCGGAACCTGTAGAGGTGACAGGACCCGTGGGCATCGCCCAGATAACCGGAGAGGTATCTAAAGGCGGCATCAGCCCGCTACTGGAGTTTGCCTCCATTATCAGCATAAACCTGGCAATAATTAATATCTTCCCTCTTCCTGCCCTTGACGGCGGCAGAATTGCGTTTGTTCTCCTGGAGTGGGTGCGCCGGGGTAAGCGTGTCTCACCGAAGACAGAACGACTGATACACTCCATCGGCCTTATTCTACTTATTGGAGTAATCCTGGCAATTACCTACCAGGATGTAATGCGCTTGATAAGCGGAGAAAGCCTGCTACAATAATAGAAAACGAAGGGGTATTTTAGAGGGATGAAACCCCTCTTAGATAAATCTTCCCCCTCTCCTTGAAATGGAAAGCAAAGGGGTGTTCAAGAGAGGCAAAGC
>CAZEBT010000051.1:7206-9253 GCA_964510485.1 uncultured Dehalococcoidales bacterium
TGGATTTATCTTTTCTTGGGGTGTACATGCGGGGCGAAGCCCCTATTTTAAAATTTCCCCCCTCCCCCTTAAAGGAGTGGGGGACCGAGGGGGTGAGGGTGATAGAAACTAATACCATGAACCCGCCTAGAATCAGCAAACCTGTCCAGATTGGCAAAGTGACCATCGGTGGCGGTGCCCCGGTTGTGGTACAGTCCATGACCAATACCGATACCCGCGATGTTACCTCCACCGTCAGCCAAATCAAGGAGCTGGAGGACTGCGATTGCGAGCTGGTACGGGTAGCCGTGCCTGATATGGAAGCCGCCGGGGCGATAAGAGCTATAAAAAGGGGCATCTCCATACCCCTGATTGCCGACATTCACTTTGACTACCGGCTGGCTCTGGCCGCACTGGAGGCTGGCGCTGATGGGCTCCGTCTGAACCCGGGTAATATCAGCCAGCCGGAAAGGGTTAGAGCCATTGCTCAGGCAGCCAGGGAAAGGAATGTCCCCATCCGCATCGGACTGAATGCCGGCAGCCTGCCCAAAACAGCCAGTCCGGAGCTATCCGTCGCCCGGCAGATGGTTGATGCCGCCCTGGAGCAGATACAGCTACTGGAAAGTCTGGACTTCGACCTTATCAAGGTATCCCTCAAAGCCTTTGATGTCCCGACCACCATTGAAGCCTACCGTGACATTGCCGAAAGGATACCCTACCCCCTGCACATCGGCGTCACCGAAGCCGGCACACCCAGGACCGGCATCATCCGCAGCACAGTGGGCATCGGCACACTGCTCTATATGGGTATCGGCGATACCATCCGCGTCTCACTAACGGCTCACCCCAGGGAAGAGGTCATCGCTGGCTACGAGATTCTCAAGAGCCTCAACCTGCGCCAGCACGGCCCGGTACTGGTCAGCTGCCCTTCTTGTGGAAGGACTGAAGTTGATATTATAAAACTCGCTGAGGCGGTAGAGAAAGAGCTATCAAAGATTACCAAGCCGATAAAGGTAGCCGTCATGGGCTGCGTCGTCAACGGCCCCGGCGAAGCCAGAGACGCCGATATCGGCATCGCCTGCGGCAAAGGCAGGGGCGTCCTCTTCAAAAAAGGCAAAAAAATTAAAACTATACAGGAAAAGGACTTTGTCAGGGTGCTGATGAGAGAGGTGGAGGGGTTATGATGAGCAAGTTAAAACATCCCCTTGCGATTGTAATAATCTGGCTACTGATTGGACTTGGTTTACTATGCAGCTATTGGCTGTGGGATTGGCAGGTATTGTCAGCCATTGCTACCTGGGTATTAGCAACGAGTATAGGAGTCGCAATTTGGCAAATAATCGAGATGAGAAAAAGTCGACAGAGAGAGTTTGCGCTTACACTCCTCGACAAACTCAGTAGTAAGGAAATAAAGGACATCCAATTCACTATCTACAAGATGACTTCATCCGAGATTAAAGAAAGGAAGAATTTAGAAAAAATTGAAATATTGCTCAACTTGCTGGAGTGGGTAGGCCTTTCACTATCTGACTCTTTACAAAAGGAATATGCCGTGCAAGCATATCGTGGGACAGCCATCAGAGCTATATATAAACTACAAGATTTTATAATAAGTGAGCGGGCTAAGAGAGGCAAGTATGCTGAATATGCTGTAGAGCTGGCAAGATTGGCGAAGGGTTATGAACAAAAGCATTCTGAGCTTGAACGAGTTAAGCTCGACGGACAAGAATGCCAAATCAATTTTGATACTCTCGAAACCAAGAAGCTGAGATAGAGAGTTAAAGAGAGGCGTCGCCTCTCTTATATAGATTCCTCCCCCTCTCCCTTGAGGGAGAGGGGGACCGAGGGGGTGAGGGTGATATTAAAAAACCACTGGAATAAACCAGGCTAATGTGGTTAAATAGACTAAGTTTTCTGATTTGCTCTCAGAATCTTCACTTTTATAGCAACAATGCGCTTATCAAAACTATTCGGCAAAACACAAAGAGAGATACCAGCCGAGGCAGATACCATCAGCCACCAGCTACTAATAAGAGCCGGGCTGATAAGCCAGGTAGCCGCCGGTGTC
>CAZEBT010000052.1:0-9232 GCA_964510485.1 uncultured Dehalococcoidales bacterium
ATGATAGTCTCATTGAAGCAAGCTCTAGCCAAAGTAATGGCAGTGGTCGTCGTAGTTACATTAACGGTTACCTTCTTACTGGCTGGAGCGCAATGCGTAGAGAAAAAGCCGGCGGAGAAGCTACTGGAACTACCGGCCGAAGGCCCGGTGGTAATAGCGGCACAAGATAGCCCGGCTGATGTGAAGGCCCAGGCCGACTTCATCTGCGATGGCACCGGTGACAGTGTGGAGATACAGGCAGTTATTGATGCTGTGAGTGAAAGGGGTGGCGGGGAGGTGGTACTGACAGAAGGGACATTTTACCCCAATGGGCATATATACGTCAGGCCAGATGTAACCCTCCGGGGACAGGGATATGATACATCGCTTATCACTGGTGACATACGGGTAAAAACGGCTACTGATGTGGTGGTGAGTGATTTAAGGATTGATGCCGCTGGAGGCGGCTATGCTATTGCTGTAATTGATTTGTCGAAACGAGTCACGGTAGAGAACTGCTGGGCATTCAATGCAACAGACGACGAAATAACGGTTGTGCATGGCTGTGAAGATGTAATCATTCGTAATTGCACTGTGGAAGGGAAGTATGGAGGCTATGGGCGTGCCAATATTGAGGTGGGCGATGAGGCAAAAAGGGTAACAGTATCCAATTGCACCCTCCTTGGCGGCCATAAGGACAGAATGGGAATTACCGCCAATTGGCATCGCGGTGAGTGGGAACCGGCGGAGGACCTGCAAATAATCGGCAATATCATAGACGGTGTTCAAACAGATGCGATGCGGCTATCAGCGATAAGGGTTAACATCTCTGATAATACATTATCCAACATTGGTGAACACGGCATCAGAACAATGCGAATAGAAGGTTGGGAAGATATTACAACCAGCTATACGATAACCAATAATGTGGTGCGTAATGTTAACGGGTCGGGGATTTATGCTGCCGGGGATAACGTTACCATAACTGGGAACCAGATTATTGGGGGTGGAAGCATTCTCGTTGGACAGGCCTGCGACTCTGTAATGATTAGCAATAATACTCTTCAGGGTGCGCAGGGTGAAGGAATAAAAGTATCCGCCAACAATAACATGCTAACAATAGGCAATAACAATATAGAAAGTGATGGCGGTGGAATTGTGATTGACGCACCAGTAACAGAGGTAACAATAGTGAATAATCGCGTCTTTGACCCTGGGGATAATGCCTTGACACTCGGCAGAATTGCCAAAACTGGAGAAGTTATTAATAGAGTAACCATCAAGGACAATGATTTTGGCAATAGCTCATCCAGCTGGTTGCAACTGGCTGCCATAATCAGTAATCTGGAAGCAGACCCCCCTTATGATGACTCTATCGTTGATGCCTTTGATTCCTTCAAGGGTGCCCTCGCAGCTTCAACCAACCATGTCTCTGAAGCCGTAGCTGGAGCCGGGGCAGAGCAGGAAATAACCTATGACATCACCAATCCCGACTTGCCCAGAAACATCTCAATTACTGCTACCAATAACGCAGCGCCATCTGGCTATGTCAGGGTCGAGGGCACAAACGCCAGGGGTGATGCTGACTCAGAGGAAATAGCCATTATTGCCGGTGACACTGCCTGCGGCAACAAGGCATTTGCCACCATAACCAAGGTAACAATCCCGGCCGGGGTATCTCCAGCCGATACGGTAGAGGTAGGCATATCGGAGAAGCTTGGACTGAGCCATCCAATCTCTGCCGCCTCCGATGTCTATATGGTGGAGGGTACCCTCATATTCGTATATCAAAAGATAGAGCCACGGGTAGATGTAGCCAACGGGACAGTAGATTTCAACCCGATACAGGCAGACCCTGACCCTGACTGGCCTAACCTCAGGGTTTGGTATAAGACCCATCTTACATCCGATTAGCCTGAGCTATCCGGGAGGAATAGGGAATGTGACCAAAGTGAGCCACAAATGGAGAACCTGGTCCAGCCAGTTGATGGCGGGTATTGAACGGTACACCAGCCGTAGACCAGACCTGAGTCCAGGGTTTACCAGGGTTTTGGTCGTGGTGAGTATTATAGCCCTGGCAGCAGCCCCACCCCTGTCCTCCCCGGTTACAGGCGAATCAAGGTATTCCCCAGCCGGTGATGCTCAGCCAGGAGACACCGTAGTGGTGGCAGCAGAAGATAGCCCGGCTGACCTGAAAGCTGTGGCTGACTATGTCTGCGATGGCACCAACGACCAGGTAGAGATACAGGCAGCCATCGGTGCCCTACCGGCTACTAGCGGCACGGTAGCTCTGCTTGAAGGGACCTTCATAATAACTATCCACCCGGATATATCAGGAATCAGGCTATATGCAGACAATGTAACCCTGAAAGGGCAGGGATATTCAACGGTTCTTAAACTGGCACCCGGTGATATAGCCAGCCCCGGCTATTTAGTTTCTGTCCACGGGAATTACGTAACCATATCAGACCTCTGCCTGGACGGCAACAGTGCTGAGAGTCCCGGTGCTAACACCAGGGGAATCGACGTTTACACCCGTGCTGGAGCCTCCGACCTTACAGTCAGTCATGTCTGGATAAGAAACTTCGCCGAGGATGGTATAGGTTCTGCGGAACCTGAGAGGTTGCGCGTTGTAGACTGCCGCTTCAGTGGCATGGGGGATGATGCGATTGATGTAAATAAGGCGAAATACGCAGTAGTGAAAGGAAGCACCTTTGAGGGTATTTATGACAAAGGGATAGATTTAGATGCACCGGAGAACTGCTCATTTATAGAAAATACCTTTGAGAACCTCGGCGGGTATGCGATAGACATAGAGCGAGAAAGTATAAGCATACCTGACCTTTTTGGCGAGTATAACAGGGTGGAAGGGAATGTCATAAAGAACTCTCGTTGCGGCGTCTGGCTACACTACGCGAGGAATAACTCAATAATCGGCAATACTATAATTGGCTGCCGCACAGGGATTCCAATAGCCGGTGACTCAACCAACAATATAATCACCGGCAACATAATTGCTGATGCAACTACAGGAATAGATATTGGTAGCAGCAGTTTGGGAAATGACTGCAGCAGCAATAGCTTTATAAATGTCACCAGCCCCGTTGTAGATGCCGGAACAGATAATAAATTTGACCGGGAGCCCAAGTCAGCAACCCTTGACCTCTCCGGCGCAGCTACCGATACAGAGGTATTTTGCGCTACAGGCGCGTGCTGGCTCACCGGTTACACCGTGCTCTATATTGAGGGTTCTTCGGGAGATACGGGTGTAACTATCAGGGTCGGCAGGCTACAGGCTGACGGCTCATCTGACAGTGATTATTATGACAGCGTCACCAGTGAAACCTCCAGAGCCAGGGGATACTCCAGGCGTTACGGGACTCCCGAACTAACGCAGAGCACCATAGCCTCAGGCGAGACCGTTACCGCAGGCACGAAAGGGGCTAAGAGCGGGGCTGGTGAGGTCCAGGTAATCCTTCATATAGCAACCCTGTATGAAGGCCCGTTTATTGTAGCCGGCAGCACGCCTGCCGGTGGAGATATTCCACCGTCGGCACCGATTACTGTGACCTTCAGGGAAACGGTGGACCGTACCGCAGCTCAAGATGCCTTCTCAATATCCCCGGCTGTCCCGGGCATATTTAGCTGGGACGGTAATACGATGATATTCACCCCGACTGCCGGCTTAGGCTCCAGCGAAACCTACACGGTTACTGTCTCAGGAGAAGCGACTGATTTACAGGGCAATCCTTCACTGGTAAATTATAGCTGGCAGTTCACCACCTCAGAATTACCGGGGGTGGCTCTGCCGATTGCCATTGCCGGGGCAGTCATTTTGCTGGCCGTGGTAAGCCTGGCAGTGTGGAGGGTGAGGAGGCGAAGCAGGTGATAACCAAAACAGGGGAAGTCATATGATTTGTAATTACTGCGGGTGCAAAGAATCCGATATTGTAGCCAGACATACACGGTTCGAGAAGAATAACGTCCTGCAGTGTAAGAACTGCGGCCTGGTATACCTTGAAATCAAAGGGGGCAAGAATCAGATTGAATCATTCTATTCCACAGAATACCGGAAGGTGCCCGAGATGCCGGTACAGACTCCGGAGGAACACTTCCAGGACAGGGTAACTCAGAACGATGCCAACAACCGCATCCCGTTCATCTCCAGCTACATGAATATTAAAGATAAAAGGATATTAGAGATAGGCTCTGCCTCAGGGAGCCTGCTGGATAAGCTGTTGCAGCATGGCGCTGGAGAAGCCACAGGTGTGGAACTGGACGAGGAATTCTCAAACTATGCCCGGCAACGGGGCTTAAAGGTCTTCACTCGCTCCATAGAGGAATTAGGCCTCAGGGAGGAATTTGAC
The DNA here is from genome assembly GCA_964510485.1 of uncultured Dehalococcoidales bacterium. Classification (GTDB taxonomy): domain Bacteria; phylum Chloroflexota; class Dehalococcoidia; order Dehalococcoidales; family Fen-1064; genus CAZEBT01. The sequence goes on from CAZEBT010000052.1 coordinate 4,347, forward strand.
GGGGTGGTCTCGTTCCATACATTAGAGCATGTATATGACCCGATGGCGGTTATTAAAGCAGTCCGTACGGCACTAAAACCGAATGGCCTCTTTCTGGGCGAGGTCCCCAATCAAAACGACTGGAGAATCCAGATATTCAATGATGAAATTATCAAGCGGTTCCACTACGACCCCAACCACTACCACTATTACTCCCCGACGACACTGACGAACTACCTCAAGACCTGCGGCTTCAGCAACATCAGGCTTGAAACTGTTGAGAGATACAACAGCCTTTTACAGCTAAGAAACATCCTCTGTAATCAAAGCTCGGGGAGGGATGTGGAGGAAACGATGAGGAAATATATCTTCCCCGAGAGTGAAGAGGATGAGGTTAGATTGCCCCCTGTTGGTGACTCAGTAGCAAGCAGGTTTAACAGAATCTTCGAGAGAGGGGTAAATGCAGAGCTGATGGGTAATTGCCTCAGATGGGCGGCAGCCCGCCCTGATTGATAATTACAGGGTAAGACCCGTGTCCCGGCTCTTCTTAACATGAAAGCGAAGGCTATAAAACTAGGCAATATAACAGAGAACCTGGATAGAACCCTGGCTATCGGGGCGGCAGCCGTTGCCTTTATTGTAATTCTAGCCGTAGTCTTTATACAGCCAGGGGCGTGGTACCGATATATAGAGGCTCCGGTCTTACTACTTATTGCTTCTATAGTCTTTTTGCTGGTGAGAAGGCAGCTCTCCCGCTCAAGCGCTCCCTTCCCCACAGAGCTAGGTGCCCGGCCATCAACCTATCTAATATTGAACCTCCTCTTTTTTGGCCTGTTCTTCTACAGCATACTCTCCGTCTATCTAAGCCCCGAACTCTACCAGCGACCGCTCAGCTACTTTATTTCAACAGCAATGGCGGCTGCCATACTGGCCGTAGAGATACTCTTCCTGCCGAAGGGGAAGGCACACACAGCCTTTATCCTGCTGAAGATAGCACTGATTACCCTGAGCCTGAGGTTCATGGTTCAGCTCATATTCCCCGGGCTGGTTGGAATTGACCCCCGGTATCACGGGGTGCTGACCTCGGATATGCTGGCATCAGGGCATATTGCGGAGGGGCATGGTTATTCAAACCTGCCGGTAATGCACTTGTTAATCGGCTCAACCATGCTGATAACCAACCTGAGCTATAAATTCGCAGCGATGCTATCTATCGGCCTTCTCCAGGCGGCAAGTTTCGGGTTTGTCTTTCTGCTGGGCAGGCTGGTTCACAGCCCCAAAATAGGCTTACTGGCTGCCCTATTACTCGGGGTTGCCAGTTCAAACATAGAGCTGGGCTTCTGGATTCGCCCGGTCACCGCCGGTGTAATTATGATACCTATTCTCACATACACAGCATTCAAGGCAAGAGAGGGAGGATTTATCACCCTGACCTCTCTGGTCCTTCTTTTCAGCGGGGTATTAATACTGACTCATAGTGTAGCCGCTATGAATATGGCTCTATTCCTGTTTTTATTCTGGCTGGGCTTTGAAATCTATAAGGTAATCTACCGCGAAAGGTTTGCGACACCCGTAGGCCTGACCCTCTGCCTCATTTTCACCATCGCGATGTTCGGCTGGTGGACGTACGAATCCGGTCATATAATGACACTGGCACAGCTAATAGGATACGGGCTTAGAATGGAGCTATGGGAGCACAATCCAACGGTAAGCCAGTATGTGCTGGAACACGCCGGATTAGAGCTGATGGTCAATATGCTTGGCTTCACTCTCTACCTGGCTCTTTCATCCATCGGGTTATTTTACATGTTTTCGAGAAAACTGGTAACCAGGTCCCTCTTTACTCTGGCCTTGAGCGCCTGGGTATTACTGGGCATGCTGTTCCTGCTCCCACTGGCAGGTCTATCTGGAATCTGTCCCGGCAGGTGGTACGGCGGGTTGGAGTTTATTGTCGCTATTCCGTCAGCTATCGGACTTCTCTGGCTATGCGAGCCATTTAAGAATGGGCTGGGAAAAGCATCTGTACTGGCTGCCCTGGTCCTGGTCCTCTGTTTTATGGCAATTACCAGGCCGAACGCGAACATTGATAATCCGATATATTCACCCAATACTATGTTCCGCTTCGCCCCCATTGAGTCTGAGATAAAGGCGCAAGAAACCTTCTTAAGCATCTATCAGGGACATATCAACTCGGATTATTCACCCCATTTTGTTCAACCTTTAGATACTAAAAAGAGGAGACCAGAATTCAGCACCTACCTTATCTCCGGGGATTATACCGGTATTGAAGGGCTGGTTATGATTAGAAAAGAAATAGTAGAGGGGGTTTGTACCATAAGGGGCCCCTACAGGTTGGACCACGACCCCAGAGAAAAACTAGCCGCCCTTAATTTTAACTGCATTTACAATTCGGGAACCGTTACTGCCTTCATAAAGGAAGAATAAACCTGCTCAGTAGCACAGGGTGTGCCACAGCTCAAGGGTCTGGCCTTTTATATATCTCCATTCCTCAACCGGATCCTGCTTTTGAGGCTCCAGTCTCTTGAACAGCGAAATGGTATTCCTAGCCTGCCTTAACTGAGGCTCGCTGACCTCTCCCTCCCGGGACAACCCGAAATAGACCAGGGGAATGGTGGAATACACGATATGCTTCCACGGGGTTCTAAACCTGGCTATAAGCCCGGGCAGCGGGAACCTGCAGGAATCATGGGTCAGCATCCTCAGTGCCGTAGTAGCATTGTGAAATACGGGGAGTGACGTGATTCCCAGATAATACTCCCCCCTTACCTTCGGGTGTCCCTGGTATCTCTTCTGAAATTCCGCACAGGTATCAAATGTGATATTCATATCCTTTTCTATCACGTACCGGAAGACCTGGTCACATATCTCAGCGGCATCAAACCAGAGCTCCGGCAGGTCTTCGGGATAAGCATCTTTAGATGGTCTTAGCTTATAGTCGGTTGCCCTTGATGCCAGTGACAGGAACCTGGGTAACCTCCGGTTTAACTCACTGAAGTGCCTGGGGAACAGCTCCTGAAACAGCAGATTTCTGGAGCTATAGGAGGAGTGATACTGCCTGACTGATAACAGCAGGGCGTCCTGGCAGGCGAAGATTACCTTGTTAATCCAGTAGATTGATTCATCCCGCCCCCTGCCATCAGCCGGGAAATAGTTCAGCGCGGCTGCTATCCGGTTAAGCATCAGCCTGATGCCCTCCCACAGCGGTATATCCTGAGGCTTAATATCGGGTATCCTGCCCAGAATATCCTCCCCGAAAACTACCCTTGAGCCGTGCTTCAGCTCATAGTAAGCAATAGACGGTCTCCACAGCCTGCCCGATATTACGGGGGGTATACGAGCCCACGAATAGATACGAAACCGAAGGCTATCATGCAGGACAATTTCCAGACCGGCCTTCGGGCCAAGTTCCAGGGCCAACCTGTTGATGGCACTCCGTGAAATGGGCCGGCGGGATGAGACCAGTATTTCACAGTCGCTCAAGAACTTTAACCCGCCGTCCTCTTCAAAAACGCTGGCTTCACCCCGGCCGAACCCACCGGTCACGACGATAGACCTGGGGCGAAAGCGGTAGGCTATCTCAGCGACAATGTCAGCCATTACCCCGTCTACCCGGAGGTTATCAAAAGCCAGATATCCCCCCATTCAACTCATCTCCAGATAACCCTGCCATCAACATAAGACGGTATTTCTATGCCAAACACGTCCAGAACCGAGGGCATAATATCAACAAGCTCTGCATGAGGAGAGTCCCTCAGCTCTTTATTTGAAACGAGGACGCCATCCGAGCCGGCATGGTCCGGCAGGTATCCATGAATGGATATGGCCGGTTTACCCTCCACCCTTCTGCCAAGCACTACTGCGCCGTGGTGAAAGGCATGGGGCACATCAAGATAAAATATCAGGTCGCCATATCTATTATCCGGCATATTAACCCTGTACTTCTCCAGGTGTTCTTCGGTTAAAATAAACCCCTTGTCTTCTATCCGGGACAGGACTCTGGTTACCCTGCCCCTCTCTGACTCATCTCTGAACCAGAACCGGGCATAACTCTCATCAATAAAGTAGATGTAGTCATCCAGAGACTCACCCTGAGAATTAAAGAGTGCCTTTAAATCCAGCCTGTCCCCTACCTTAATGTGTCCGTGGTCTGAGAATAATATAAAAGTGAAATCGCTATCCGCCTGCTCAAACAGCTCATACTTTCTTTTGAGTATGCGGTCAATCTCTTTCAGCCGCTCTATTGTTCGCGGAGAGTCCTGACCATACCGGTGGGATAGCGGGTCAATATCCCCGATAAAGAAATAGGTCCAGTTCTTTATTTCACCAAAGTTATGCTGGTCAATAGTCCGTGACGACTCCTCCAGCGTCGGTGCCTCCAGCCCTACTATTTCATAGGGGATTCGGTTATCTGTCAATATTTCAAATAGTGAAGGGTAGTTCTCAATAAAGCCTGGCTCGCTCCAGTGCTTTTTGAGAGCTATATCAAGGTAAGCCCAGCTCTGAATAGGCAGGTACCACCAGGCAAGGCACATCACCCCCTCCCAGGGAATGGTAACACCACCCAGGGAGCTGGTAATCTTATAGCAGGCATATTTGGTAAAGATATTGTGGGGGAGCTTATCCAGCCTGAATCTATTAACCCACCTGTATGGTGAAGTAGCCGGGGAATACTGCCAGGTAAACCAGTGGAGGTGCTTATTGGGGTACACCCCGCTAAACATTGAGGCATAGCAGGTGGGTGAGTAGCCCAGTTCCGTCCGAATCCGCCTCTTACTCCGAAGAGAGTTAAGAAAGGGCATGTGCTCAATACTCTCTGGTTTCAGACCATCAATGAATACCGTAAGTAATAGTTTCATGTCGCTACCTGTTACTGCCATTATACCTGC
>CAZEBT010000053.1:0-9217 GCA_964510485.1 uncultured Dehalococcoidales bacterium
GAGAAGATAGAGCAGGCGGTTATCAGCGTGCCTGCCTACTTCAATGTCAGCCAGCGCCAGGCCACAGTAGATGCGGCTACTATTGCCGGCATCAAGGTTATGAGAATAATTGACGAACCAACCGCCGCCGCCCTCGCCTATGGGCTGGACATGGAGGATGTTCACACCATTTTGATATGGGACCTGGGGGGAGGTACCTTTGATGTTTCCATCCTGGAACTTGGCGACGGTGTATTCGAGGTCAAGGCAGTCAACGGTAATACCTGGTTGGGTGGAGACGATTACGACCAGCGCATCGTAGATTATCTGGCTGGTGAGTTTCAACAGCAATACGGTATTGACCTGCAAAAAAATAAGGCGGTCTGGCAACGACTCAAGGAAATGGCCGAAAAGGCTAAGACTGAACTGACGGATGCCGAGAGTACACTCATAAGGATACCCTTTATCAACGCTGGGGAAGGTGGTCCCAGGCACTGGGAGACAACACTTATCAGGGCAAAGTTTGAGGAGCTAACTGGGGATTTACGACAAAAGATGATTGGGCCCACCATGCAGGCGCTCACTGATGCGGGACTAAAACCTGAAGACATTGACCGCCTTATCCTGGTAGGTGGCGCTACCAGGATGCCTGCCATCAGAGAACTCAGCATGAAAATCCTGGGCAGGGAACCGTATAAGGACATCCAGCCTGACGAAGCAGTAGCTCTGGGAGCAGCTATCCAGGCTGGCATTCTATCGGGGCAAATACAGGGGAAGGTACTGATAGATGTTACCCCCCTGTCACTGGGTATTGAGACCCAGGGTGGTATATATACCAAAGTTATTGAACGCAACACTCCTATTCCAACATCCCAGGGTCAGGTCTTCACCAACGCCACTGATAATCAAACCTCCATGGACATACATGTATTGCAGGGCGAACGGGACATGGCTGTGGATAACATGACCCTGGATAGGTTTGAATTGTCCGGTATGTCTCCCATGCCACGTGGGGAAGCCCGCATTGAGGTGGCCTTCGATATTGATGCTAATGGTATCCTCCATGTGTCGGCTAATGACCTCTATGGTGATAGCTCGCAGAAGGTGAGGGTCAGCCCCCGTTTCTACGGGCTGCCCGAAGAAGAGATAGCCCGCATGGTTGAACAAGCTAAAAGATTCTCTGAGGATGACCAAAAACAGCGAGAGGAAGTGGAAATCAACATCAAGGCTGATAATATGGTGCGGGCTGCCCGGCAGACTATCGAAGAAGCCAATGCAATGACGAATCAGGAACTGGTAGACGAGGTGGAGGGGGCGATACTGGAGGTGCAGACCGCTCTGACCAACGGAGATAGCGCTGAGATTAGGTTAAGAACCGAAGCCCTGGAGAAGCAGGTTAAGGTATTGTACCGGCAGACAAAGAAAAAGCGGGAGGTAGCGCATGTCCCCTCTTAGAAGCAGGTATGACGACGGGGGCACCAGGGAATTGATCGGAAGAACCGGAAGAGCCTTGAAACCGAACCTCGCCAGCGATGAGCACGTTATCCTGCACAGTCAGGGTGGCTATAAAGATAGCGTACGGCCTATCTGGAAACTGGGGCAGTTCTATCTTACCGATAGGAGGCTAATCTTCAGTGTTCCTACGCATGTCATCTGGGAAGTAGCCCTTGACGACATAAAAGGAATCAACATAGAGCAACAAAGGTACATCGCCGGCAGGGTAAAGGATATGATTGCCATAGGCTACCGGAACTCGATAAACCAGAGGTCATCAAAAGCCTGGATTATCATGTCTGAGCTGGAGACCTGGAAAAAGGAACTCTACGGGCGGACATTACTGAGGATTGACCAGGAAATGCTGAATAGTGCCCTTGAGCAACTTGACCCCCAAAGCCAGGAGATAGTCGGTTACCTGTGGCGGAACCGACACGCCACTATCGTTGAGCTGGCTGACTTGATAGATGCGCCCACTCATATGGATGTTCTGCTCAGGATAAAGGGTGTTATCAATCCCTCCGCCGAGAAGGTAATCGGTTCTCCGCTGCTTGTCTTCGAGAAGTCCAGAATGGACGATGAAACCGGTGAGGTAGTTCTTTTTAGCTGGTGGCTCATCGCCCGGACGGTGATAAAAGAGACCGACCAAAGGGCAACCCGGGTGGACATATTTGACGAGAGAGAACGAATTGATATTGTTGCCGACCTTTCCGGTTCAGGCGTAACAGAGGAAGACCTTGCGATAAGGATTGCTGGAGACAGGGTTATCCTCTCCGCTGATGGTGGGGATGAGAAGTATTATGAAGAGATTGCCCTCCCTGGTGAAGTCAACCCCAATGAATTTATGAGAACCTGCCGCAACAATATAGTGGCTTTGAGCCTACAAAAGTTGTCTTCTTTGCCCAGTGCTGATGAGCGGTAGAAAGGAGAGGGAAAATGTTAACCGGCACCGAGTTAGAAATCCTGAAGAGTGTAGCCGAGCGAGGAGGCAAAAGTACTGTATCCATAGTAGCCAGTAAAGTTGGAATGTCTAGCGATTACGCCCGTATTTGTTGCAACTCTATTGGCAACGCCGACTATATCGACGTGCGTCGTAACGGGGCAGTCGAAATCACGCCCAAAGGCTGGCAGGAGCTGGATAAGAGGGGCTGGCAGAAAGAGGAAAAAGAAGCCGCTCAACAACCACTCAAGTGTCCCTACTGCGGAGGCTCAAACCAGCCGGCGGCAACGTTTTGTGTGCATTGCAAGCGGTGGCTGGCATCTGGTTAAACCTTTCACCTCTACGTTAGTAACATGCTAGGTAGCATACATTCAATTTACTACCTCGCTCCTTCCTGTTATTCTTTCACCCCCATGATTTGCACTGACCTAGCGGAAATATTCACCAATTTCCACGCATTTAAGAAAAAATCCCTTTATCCCTCTTGACAAACTTCTCTTAATGTGTTAACATGTTAACAATAACATGAGGAGCACATTATGGGAGTAGTTGGAGCAAGGCTGACGCCAGTTCTGGAGCAAAATTTCCGGGACCACTGCCTCGGTTTGGGGAAAACCCCCTCAGTGTGGCTCAGGGAGCTAATAGAACGGGAAATATCGGGCAAGACGCCGACTCCGGCGGTTGGTGATGCCATTAAGGGGCTTAATGAGCTGACCTCTGATAACGCCAAATTTGTATTTGGCATCCTGTCAGTATCCCTGGGCATTTATAGCACCCTCGTACAGAGTCAGATATCAGACCACCCTGAGAAGGCAAAACAGCTAGAAAATACCCATAGGGAGTTGGTGGGAGGGCTTCTCAAAACCTTACCACTAAAGGAGCAGCTTACCGTCGAGATGGGCGTAAGGATATCGGACCTGGCAGGTGAAATAGAGAGGGTAAAGAGTAAAAAGCGAGTTCTCAAGGAGGCGCAAAATGGCTAAAGAAGAGAAAGAGGCAAAAGCACAGTTTGATTTTGGACTGGGAGGATTGTTCAAAGGGATAGGCGGTCTCTTTGACATCGTTTCCAAGATGACCGAGGAGGGGAAGGAGGCGTATACCCGTACCGGGGAGGTTACAGGTTTAGGCGACAAGGTTAAGGGAATCTATGGCTTCAGCGTCAAGATGGGTATAGGAGGTCAGCCTACCGTAGAGCAGTTCGGGAATATCAGGAAGACAGATAAGGGCTCAGTGGAGGTGGCCGAGGTCAGGGAACCCATTGTAGATGTCTTCGATGAGGGAGACCATCTACTGGTGATTGCTGAACTTCCCGGTATGGAGGAGAACGAGATTCATCTTGATGTAAAGGGCGATATTCTCAGCCTGAAGGCTGAGGGCAAAGACAGGAAGTACAGTAAAGAGGTCCTGCTGCCATCGGAGGTTGAGACTGAGAGCATGGAAACCCAGTACAAAAGCGGAATCATGGAGATAAAGTTCACTAAGAAGACAGCTGAGTCGGGTGGGAGTAACTAAAAACATGCCTGAGATAAAGACGAAAGGCGACTTGATACTCAAAGTAAGCGAGGCGTTAGCCAGAGACGTTGGCCGGGGGATAGCCAGGCTGGACCCCAAAGACATGGCAGAACTGGGAGTAGAGGTAGGAGACATCATCCAGGTGATGGGCAAGAAACCCACCGCCGCTAAAGTTATGCCCGCTTTCATGGAGGATAGGGGCAAGGATATCGTCCAGATAGACGGTATTATCCGGGAGAATGCTCAAATAGGTCTTGACGAAAAAGCGCAGGTTGAAAAAGCAGAGTACAAGACTGCTGCGGTAGTATCTCTGGCTCCGATAACTACCCGTGGAACATTGAGGGAGAGAGATACTGGTTATATTGGGAAGCTCCTCGAGGGATTGCCGGTAACAGCCGGGGACAAGGTAAGGGCTACACTCTTTGGTTCTCGTTACCAGGAATTCTCTGTGGTTGATACCAGCCCCAAGGGAATAGTTATTATTCACTCAACGACTACTCTCAAGATAAAGGGAGAGAGTGCGCGAGAGAAGGAGGGGGTCGGCATTACCTATGAGGATATCGGGGGGCTGCACAGGGAGACTCAAAAGATAAGGGAGATGATTGAAATGCCTCTCAAATACCCTGAGGTATTTGAGAGACTGGGAATAGATGCTCCCAAAGGGGTATTACTGCATGGGCCCCCGGGGTGTGGCAAAACCCTGATAGCCAGGGCAGTCGCCAATGAGACTTCGGCTCATTTTATCCATATGAGCGGTCCGGAGGTTATCCACAAGTTCTATGGGGAGAGTGAGGCTCATTTACGAGCCATTTTTGAGGAGGCAAGCACCCATGCCCCATCTATTGTATTCCTGGATGAGCTGGATGCCATAGCCTCCAAGAGGGAGGAAGTCCGGGGTGACCAGCAGGTAGAGCGAAGGGTAGTGGCTCAGCTCCTGGCTTTGATGGATGGCTTGAAATCGAGAGGCGAGGTGGTCGTTATTGGTGCTACCAATATACCTGGTGTGCTTGACTCAGCCTTACGGAGGCCGGGGCGCTTCGACAGGGAGATAACCATTAGTATCCCTGATAAGAACGCCAGGCTGGAGATACTACATATTCACACCAGGGGAATGCCACTGGCTTCTGACGTAGACCTGGAAAGAATTGCTGAAATCACTCACGGATTTGTTGGGGCCGACCTGGAGGCTCTATCACGCGAAGCAGCCATGATAACCTTGAGAAAGATAATGCCAAAAATCGAATTTGAAGCTGACAATATCCCCTATGAGCTGCTTCTGGAGTTGGAAGTAACCATGGATGACTTCCTGAATGCCTTGAAGGAAGTGGAGCCATCAGCCATCAGGGAGGTCTTCACCGAGATTCCAGATGTTCGCTGGGACGATGTTGGCGGGCTGGACGACGTAAAACGCCTGCTCAAGGAGACTATCGAATGGCCGCTGAAATACCCGGAACTTTTTGACCACATGAGAACAAATCCCCCCAAGGGCATCCTGCTTTATGGCGTTCCCGGCACCGGGAAAACATTCCTGGCCAAGGCGGTAGCCAGTGAGAGCGAGGTGAATTTCATCTCGGTCAAGGGCCCGGCTTTGCTATCCAAGTGGGTGGGAGACTCCGAAAAGGGCATAAGAGAAGTCTTTAAGAAAGCCAAACAGGCGAGCCCGTGTATTGTCTTTTTCGACGAGATAGATGCGATAGCCCCTGTTCGGGGAGCAAGCTCCGATTCCCATGTCACCGAGCGGGTAATCAGCCAGTTCTTGACCGAGATGGACGGTATGGAAGAGCTCAAGGGTGTGATTGTGCTGGCGGCGACCAACAGGGTGGATATTATTGACCCGGCCCTGCTTAGAGCCGGCAGATTTGATTTTCAAGCGGAGCTGCCAGCCCCCGATGCCAAAGCCCGCCTGGAAATATTCAATATACATACCAGGGGGAAACCCGTGGCTGCTGATGTGGACCTCAACGCTCTGGCTGATAGTACCGATGGCCTGGTGGGAGCTGATATAGAGGCTATCTGTCGGAGGGCTTCTATGCTGGCGATAAGGGAGTTTCTCGGCAAGCAGAGGACTCTCAAGTCAGAGGCTAAGAAGACAGATTTTTCCAAGGCTAAGGTCAGCAACAAGCACTTTGAAGAAGCAATCCGGGAATTACATAAAAGGCAATGAGAAGACTGATTTATATCCCTATCATTCATACCGATTCTGACATGGGCAGCCTGGCTTCGGCACTTGACCAGAGCACAGCCGCGGTTTGTGGAGAGGAACGATGGGAAATGCACAAGGCCACGGCCTCTGAATTCTGGCAGGCAGTGTCAGACTATCTTGAAACACTGGACGCCAGGAATCTCAAGATATACCAGGACGGCTTTGTCTCAGAAGGTGACCTGGGCAAGAAGATTATCGACGAGGGAGTGAGGAGAGGCAGCAAGAACTATGAAATCATCCTCAATCTGCTTAATGGAGGCGCCCAGCTAGTGTCTACTGAGAGCATGGCACTGCTTCAGGAGGAATACGGGCATGTTAGTCAGATTGTAAGGGCGGAAACTGCCTCCGAGAAAAGCCTTGCCTACAAGGAGTATGAATCGCGGAAAGACCAACTGATTAAAGAGAGAGACAGTTTCATAGCTGGAACCATCAACGAGACGCTAAAGGACGGAGAGACAGGGCTGCTATTCATGGGGGCCTACCATGATGTCGTCCCTCATCTTGCTAAGGATATCGTGGTAGAGCAAATCAAAGAGCGGGAGAAGGTAAAGGCCTACTTCGATGAGCTGATGTACGGGAGAGATGAAAGGAACTTTGAACACTTGACGAGTTGCCTCACTTCGCCAGTAGGCGCTGGTGTACTATAAGCAAGCCTAAAACGTTAATGATTTCTAAAGACATTTTAATGAGGAGTAAACACTGGAGATAGATACTGATAGTGACATATCCACTCCACATATCATTGGTATCCTCCTGAACTCAAGGGTAAGCATATGTCGACAAGTAAGGGCTCCTTTCAAAGGAGCCCTTACTTGTTTTCTCAATCCGAGATAGCAATGAAATGAGCGTTGCATCAACTCCACACGTCAAAAAGGTAGAGGATTTTCTATACAGCGGGTTGACATTTGCCATCTGGCAAACTATTATATTCGCTAAATGGCTATTAGGAGCATACCACCCGGGAGAAAGCCAAGCAGTAGCCCTTACAGGATAAACGTCTATGGGGCAAGGAAGCAGATACCTCACTATACCCGTATGCGTACCAGGACACTGGAAGCCCTACTTGCTGAAGCAGAGAGGTTAGAATCAGAGCAGATTGAAGTGGTAAAGCTTCTATCTTATGATGAAGAATTAGAAAGGCTGGATAGATTACAACGGGTAATTATCCAACTCAAGAGTCAGATAACACTTAGGAAAAAGAAAAAGACAGCACAACCCGCCGGGGTTTTCTGAGGCTGACTTGTCCCTTTTGTGTATTATTGCGTCAAAGCCCTCCTCAGCGACAAATTACAGGTTGACATTGGCACCTTTTCAGCGATGTTTTGGATTGATCAGATTCATCCTTTTTACTTGGCTGGGAGAAAAATATAGCCTGTATGATCTAGATTTTTCTTCAAAGTTTTCTACGCATATGTTAGGTGTATATCCCAATTCTTGTGATAGGGCACTCAAATTTCCTATGAAATGTAAATCATGGTCATGTAAAGCTATGTCTCCCCACTTGCCTAAGGAACCCCCCATGAAAGCGATGATGCCGTCAAAGAATCCTTGTTTTCTTTCTTCATTCCACTCCATATCAGGTAGATTGACGTTTCCTTTTGGCTTAGGAAAACCCAGATCATACTTTAACCAAGTAGCAATAGCTCTTGAGCCAATAGATATTCGTGGAACCTCTGTTTCATAGCCTTTTATCGGAACCGACTCTAGTTTCACATCAAGATTGTGTAGCCTTCTAATAGTATCTTTTACCCAATTCTCATAAAAACCAAAATCACCCTTACCGCCACTCAACTGGATAACATAGCGGTCTCTTAGTTTTAAGGTTGCTCTTCCCCAATACCCTGCCAGCAATATACAACTTTCATAATTAAGAACAGGGAGAGAGATATTCCTTTGGACATCTTCTCTAGAAACCTCAAAATTCTTATACATTTCTCGATTCTTTAGGCAATTCAATCCTCTTCCGGTTGCCTCCTGTCTCAAGAACTCAATATAAGGCAATTTGAGTCCAAGCTCAGCCAAGAATAGTCCTCTTTCTTCACTATATATCCTTCTAAGTTGGTGGTGGACTTTCTTTGCATTAGCAACTGGGTCATTCCAATCAGAAAAGAGCAGAGCGACACACTGTCTAAAACAGTGAGTGAAAGGATAGCTGATACCACCCGGGTCTTCGGTGAGGTCAGAGAGAAACTGGGCGAGCTTACCAAGGGGACACAGCAGATTGAGGAAGTGGGCAGGAATATCTCCAGCCTTCAGGAGATACTGCGGGCGCCTAAATTCAGGGGCGGCTTCGGGGAACTCCTTCTGGAGCGGCTGCTCGATGACATCCTGCCCCGCGAGAACTATTCGCTCCAGCACCGCTTTCGCAATGGTGAGGTCGTGGATGCCGTTATCAAGATTGGTGGGAACCTGGTGCCGATTGACTCCAAGTTCCCTCTGGAGGACTTTGAGCGGATACTGACCGCCGAATCCGAAGAGGAGCAGGCAGCGCTGCGGAGGCAGTTCACCCGCACCATCAAGAAGCACATTGACAACGTGACCAAATACATTGTGCCCGATGAACACACCTTTGACTTTGCCCTGATGTATATTCCGGCGGAAAACGTCTACTATGAGACGATACTGCGCGGCAAGGAGGGTAGCGAGATATATTCCTACTCGCTGCAGAAGAGGGTTATCCCCGTCTCGCCGAACAGCTTCTATGCCTATTTGCAGGTTATTACCCTGGGGCTGAAGGGGCTGCACGTTGAGAGAACGGCACGTGATATACTGGGACATCTGGGACGTCTTCAGGGTGACCTGGATAGTTTCCAGGAGGACTACGCCACGCTGGGCACGCACATCGGGCATGCCGCCAGAAAATACGAGGAAGCCGGCAGGAAACTGACCAAGCTCGATGAGAAGATGCAGATTACCAGCCAGACAACTACTGCCGAGCTGCCGGAGGGGAGCAGCGAAGCCGGCGACGAGGAGAACAGCCAGTGAGAAGGAGCGAGCATCCTGTCCTGTTCGGTTTTGGTTGTTACATTAGTAATGTGTCATTGCGAGGACACGATAGTGTCCGTGGCAATCTCAATAGATTTATAGAT
>CAZEBT010000054.1:0-9009 GCA_964510485.1 uncultured Dehalococcoidales bacterium
GTATACCGTGAACCCCGGGCATCTCCTTGAGTTGCTCAATAATCTCAAGGGGTATTCTTACCCCCTCCTCCTTGGCTTCCTCCGCCTGTTCCATCCTGGTCATTATCTCGTCAGGGACGCTTACACCGGAGACATAGTCTCGCATATAGCGAGCCATACCAACTGACCTTATCGGTATTATACCGGCCAGGATATGTACCTGCTTGTCCAGACCGCGGTCTCTGACCATCTCCATCCATTTGCTGAACTTGGGCAGGTCATAGATTGCCTGGGTCTGGATAAAGTCGGCTCCAGCCCTGACCTTCTTGGCCAGCCTGATTACCCGGAACTCGAAGGGGTCGGCAAAGGGATTAGCGGCGGCACCGATGAATATCGGTGCTTCTCCAGCTATATCTTCACCGCAGATAAACTTCTTCTCGTCCCGCATAGCCTTCAGGGCCTGAATCAGCTGGGTGGAGTCAATATCAAAGACGTTCTTGGCGGTGGGGTGGTTACCAAATACCTGGTGGTCACCGGAGAGACAGAGGATATTGCCAATTCCCAGAGCCACTGCCCCCAGAACATCGCTTTGAATAGCTATCCTGTTCCTGTCGCGGCACACTATCTGCATCACCGGGTCGACACCCTGTGTCTTCAGTAGCGTGCAACCAGCCAGGCTGGACATGCGGACGATGGCAGTCTGATTGTCGGTAACATTAACGGCATCACAACAGTGACGGAGCTGTTCACCCTTCCTCTGTACTACCCCTGGACTGGTCCCCTTGGGTGGACCTGCCTCGGCGGTTACGGCGAACATCCCGCTTTCTAGGACCCTTTCCAGGTTGGTTCCTGCTTTCATTGCTATCGCCTCCGTTTCCCCTGTCTTACCTTGGGCAGGGTAAAGATAAATCTACTCCCCTGGCTGGTCTCAGTGCAGGGGCTTTCACACCAGATTCTGCCCCCGTGCGCCTCAACTATTCTCTTGGCAATTGATAGACCGAGTCCCGTCCCCTTAATGTCTACATTGCTTGCCCTGAAGAAGTCATCGAAGACCTGTGGCAGGTCATCAGCGGGTATGCCTATACCGGTATCAACAACTTCAACCTGTATATCCCTGTTGTTTTCCTGTACTCTCAGGGTAACCGTACCCTCGGAGGTATAGTTAATCGCATTTTCTACCAGATTGTTTATTACCTGCTGGAGCCGGGGGCTTGAGCCACGGACCCTGGATACCTTTTCGGGTAGCTCTACTTTAAGCCTGATTCCCCTGTCTTTGGCTAGATTGCGCTGGTCCTGGAGGCAATTCCTGAGTACCTGGCGCAGGGAAATCTCCTTCATCTCCGGGAGGATTTGCCCGGTTTCAATGCGGGGAATATCCAGGAGGTCACTAATCAGGTTCAGGAGCTCATTAATCCTTTTAGTACTCCTCTCCAGCATGTTTTTCTGTTTGTCACTGATTTCACCAGCGTACCCGCCCAGCATAACCCACAGGAAACCCTGAATAGCGGTTAAGGGAGCCTTTAAATCGTGGGCGGCAATACTGAGAAATCCGAGAAACCGGCTCTTCTCCTCTTCCAGTTGAGCCATCTCTCTGGAGGCTTGCTCCAGCTCCCCTGTTTTCTCCACAAGAAGCTCTTCCCTCATCCGGACTACCTGCCGCTGTCTCTTCCTCAGCTCCCCGGATATGGCGGTAGCCATGTAGGTGGTGCCGTACAGGATAGCCGCCAGGGCAAGAAGAGCCGCCAGAATGTGGGTCCCTTCCCGGTATAGAGCCGGGTCAGCAAATCCGGCGAGATTGACATGAGGTATCACCCCGGCATATTCCAGTCCTACCAGCAGGGCTACCATAGACAGTGCTATAGTGGCTACTACATACACAGCTCTATAGTGAAGCCCGATTGCCGCCAGAATAATGTGAAAGACATAGAAGAAGATAAACGGGTTTTCTATCCCGCCGGTGAAGTGCAGGAGCGCAGTGAGGGTTATCAGGTCAACAATGATATGGATATTGCCGTAGGTTCTGGCTTTATGGATTACTGACCCGGCTCTCTGCCTTCTCAGATTTCGGACCTGATAGAAAAAGAACAGATTATACAGAACCGGGAAGGCAGCGATGATATATACCGGGAGGGTAGGGAAGCTGATGTGGAAAACCAGCGAGGCTACCAGCGTGGCAATAACAACCCCGAGGACGGCAATCCACCTCATAGTGACGAAGACCTGCAGCCGCATTACCAGTGCGGCTTCCTCAGGGGTGTATTCGGCCTCAGTTTGCTCTGTGAGACGCTCGTTACTCACCTGATGCCTCTATGGTAATCTTTCGGGGCCCTCCTGATTGGCTGGTGCCCCAGTCCTTGATGGGCTGAATTTCCTCAAGTCTATCTAGCTGCCCCAGTGCTGCCAGGCGGTCGTAGATTATTTGCCAGGCACAGGGGGTATCCGGGTCAATTTCACACTTGCCATCTACTGAGCCGCCGCAGGGCCCGTTCAGCAGGCTCTTGGCACACCTGACCAGCGGACAGATACCGGCTGTCTGTGCCAGGACACAGTCGCCGCACTGCATGCAGACCTCGATGAAGTGGCCCGGCTGCTCCTCTTGGCCGATAAACAGGGTATTGAGTGCCGGGTAGGCTGGCTTATCAGCGTAGAGATTCACCGTTTGGACACCGAAGGCACAGGCCATAACCAGAATGCTATCGGCAGCCTCAATATCCGGGGCACTCTCGGCCAGTGCCTCCCTGGTGAGCTGGTCACAGGCGGTGGGGATTACCATCCACCCGGTGACCTTCTTACCGGCTGCCTCAAGTTTACCTTTCATCTCCAGAATCTCGGATTTTCCCCCGGTGTGCAGCATTGTGGCGCAGCTACCACAGCCAATAAGGTAGACACTCTTGCTTTTATCGAGGTATTGCATAACTGCTTCTATGGGCTTCTGTTCCGTTATTGTTATCATGCTGTTACTCCACCTTGCTCTTCTCGGAGCCGGTTCTCATAGTCGCCTCTGAAGTGCTGTAGGGTATCTATTACTGCGGTTGGCGCAGCCTGCCCGAGGCCACACAGGGAGGAAAGCATCATCGCCTGAGATAGCTGCTCCACAACCGCAATATCCCTGGTTTCACCCTCTCCCCTGGAGAACCTGCCCAGTATTTCAACCAGGGCCCCGGTCCCTTCCCGGCCGGGTGCACATTTGCCACAGCATTCCTCAGCCAGGAACTCAAGCGTTTTATGGACAATATCTATGGTGTCCCTGCTTTCATTAAATACGGTAATGGCTCCGGCACCGAGAATAGTCTCAAAGGAGAGGGGGGTGTCTATCATGCTGTACGGTATGATTCTTCCGGTGGCACCGCCTACCTGGACCATCTTGACCCTTTCAGCCATAGCCAGGTCCTCTACCAGCTCCCTCAGAAGGCTGCCCAGGACCAGTTCGTATACACCGGGTTTCCTGACATCACCGCTAACCGAGAATACCTTGGTGCCCTTGCTCCGTTCGGTTCCCATCTGGCTGAACCAGCGGGCACCGTTAAGTATTATCTGCGGTATATTCATCAGGGTTTCCACATTATTTATAATGGTGGGTTTTCCCCATAGCCCCCTGGTTGGCGGGAAGGGAGGCCGGTATCGTACCTCTCCGCGCTTACCCTCAATAGAGTCCATTAGCGCCGACTCCTCACCGCAGACATAGGCACCGGCACCCTCGCGGATATCAATATCGAACCCGCCGAGTAGGTCTCTCTTCCTGGCTTGCCCGATGGCCTTCAGCAATGAACCGAGAAGGTAGTGGTATTCGGCACGTAGATAGATATAACCCCTCTTTGCCCCGATAGCATAACCGGCAACAGCTACGGCTTCAATTAGAGTAAAGGGGTCATTTTCCAGAATATACCTGTCCTTGAATGTCCCTATCTCACCTTCATCGGCATTGCAGATAACGTATTTCTCATCCCCCCGGGCGTTTTTAGCCAGTTCCCATTTCAGACCGCAGGGGAATCCCGCCCCGCCCCGCCCCCGCAGTCCTGAAGTCTTAATCTCCTCTATCACCCCGTCCGGCGTCATCTCGCGAGCTTTAGCCAGGGCCTTGAAACCGTCCCTGGCCAGGTAGGTACTTATGCGGTCGGGTCTGATAACCTGGCAGTTCCTCAGGACGACTCGCTCTTCGGGCACCTGACAGCCTCCTTATACAGTACCGGCAAGGTCCTACTCAAATGACCTCAGAATCCCCGATATCTTCTCCGGGGTAAGGTCACCATAGACCTCGCTGTTTATCATCATTGCCGGTGCCCTGTCACAGGCACCGATGCAGTTGGTCAGCTCGAAGGAGAACCTGCCGTCGGCGGTAGTCTCACCCGGTCTTATGCCAATCTCCCGCTCCACAGAGCTGATAATCATGTCGGAGTTACTGAGGAAGCAGGGCAGGCTCTTGCAAATCCTGATGATGTTCCTGCCCTGCGGCTTGAGATGAAGGAAGGAGTAAAAGGTGGCGACCCCGTATACCTCACTTATAGGGCTGCCCAGTGACCTGGCTATCTTACTCATTACTTCCTGAGATAGATATCCAGACTTGTTTTGTGCCTCTTCCAGCAGCAGTAGCAGGTTCTTATTGCTTTTGCCTCGGGTGGAAACTCGCCCCGATGGTTTGCTCATCTTCGTATCTCCGTTGGCAATCAGATAGTCAACCGCGTATAATCAGAGGCTTTCCTTTCTTCTCTTCCGCAATCTTTACTGGCCTGCTCAATGCCCCGGTCGGGCAGAAGGATATGCAGATGTCGCAGTCCCGGCAGGCCTCCTTGTCTATTGGCTGGTCAAAATCCACGATAATTTTAGAATCAAAACCCCGATAACCAACAGCAAATATATTTTGCCTGGCTATCTCGGCGCATGCCCTGACGCATCGCCGGCACAGAACGCACTTTGAAAGGTCACGGACAATGTAGGGACTCACATCCTCCTTGGGATAGTAGCGTCTTCTCGCCTGGAATCTGGGTAGTCCAACGTCCAGGTCAGCGGCAATGCTGCGTAGCTCGCAGGTGTTGGCTTTATCACACATAAAGCAGGTACCGCAGTGGTTGGCTAGCAGAAGCTCTACTATTACCCTGCGGGTTGCCAGTACCTTGGGAGAGTGAGTGTGGATAACCATTCCCTCGGTAATCGGGGTGTGGCAGGCACCGACCAGGGTTCTTGAACCCTCCACCTCAACTGCACAAATCCGGCAGGCCCCGATAGGGGTTAACTCTTGTCTGTAGCACAGGGTGGGGATATCTATGTCGTTTGCCCGGGCGGTTTCAAGGATGGTCATACCGTCGTGTCCCGTGAGACGGGAACCATTCATCGTTATGGCTATGTCACTCATAATATGCGAAACATATTACGCTGCTGACATCTTGTTGTCAAGTCCCTGAAGGTACGAAATATGTACCTGCGTTTTATCACTCAACGAATAGCCGGGATGAGGCTCTTTTCGTTAAAGATTAGGCTATTTATATCTACCTCACCCCATTTGGATTTTTAATTAGGTATTTTAAGGTAACCCTATCCCCCTTTATCCCCCTTCCCCTTGATAAGGGGAAGGGGGAATGTCTGTATAAGAGAGGCTTTGCCTCTCTTGGACTCTCCTGCAAATAAGAAGGGGAGGATTTATTAGAAAGAGGGGGGCTTTGCCCCTCTTAGATTCCCCATGCACATGAGGAGAGAAGGTCGTTATAGAGGAGGCTTTGCCTCTCTTGGACTCTCCTGCAAACAAGCGGGGAGAATTATTAGAAAGAGGGGGATTTTGCCTCATCGGACTACCCCTGGTAAGGCTGTTTTTCCTCTTATTTAACTGAGGGCATCCAGTGCCTGTTTGAGCTTGATGTCCCCGGTGTAGAGTGCCTTGCCGACAATGGCTCCCTCGACACCGAGCTGTTTTAGCATCTTGAGGTGGAGCAGTGATGAGATGCCACCGGCAGCGATAACGGGGAACCTGGTGGCATTGACCAGCTCGGCAGCACCGCTGAAATTTGGCTCGGTGAGGGTGCCATCACGGACAATATCGGTGTAGATGAAACGTCTTACCCCGAGCCGGGACATGGACTCGGCGAATTCCACCGTTCCGAGGGTGGTATCTTGCAGCCAGCCGTGGGTGGAGACAAGCCCTTCCCTGGTATCAATACTGACGATTATAGATTGGTAGTACTTGCGGCAGGCATCTTCAACCAGCCTGGGGTCGTCAACGGCGGCTGTACCGAGGACAACACGCTCGACACCGGCTTTAAGCAGTTGCTCTATTGTTTCCAGCCGGCGGATGCCGCCACCCAGCTGGGTGGGTATCAGCACGGTATTGGCTATCTCGGTAATGAGCTCCAGGTTGCAGGGTTCGCCGCTGGCGGCGCCGTCAAGGTCAACGATATGGAGACGCGGTGCCCCCAGTGATTGCCACTCCAGGGATACCTCCAGCGGGTCTTCAGAGAACCTGGTTTCCTGGTTGTAATCGCCCTGATACAGGCGGACGCACCTGCCGTCTCTAATGTCTATCGCCGGGATTATTTCTATTGTCGTGTTACCTCACAGATTAATATTGGAGAACTTCCTCCAGGGCCGGGCGTTGAATGCCTTGTTGTCCTTATTCTTGTCTTCGAGAATATCCAGGGCTCTATTTATCATTTTTCTGGTGTCGCCGGGCATAATAATGTCGTCCACGTAGCCCCGTTCGGCGGCGACATAGGGATTTTCGTAGAGTTCGCTGAACTCCTGTATCCTTTTGGCACGCGTCTCTTCGGGGTTCTCCGATTCCCTTATCTCCCGGGCGAAGATGACGCTGGCGGCGGTATCGGCGCCGACGATGGTGACACGGGCGGTGGGCCAGGCAAAAACGAGGTCGGCACCAATAGCTTTATCAAGCATGCCGTAGTGGGCACCGGCGTAGGATTTCCGGACCATGATTGAGATGAGGGGTATGGTAGCATCGGCCCAGGCGAAGAGTAATTTGGCGCCGTGGCGCAGGATACCCTTCCAGTCCTGCTCAGAGCCAATCATATACCCCGGGCAATCTCCGAGGGTGACCATGGGGATGTTAAACAGGTCGCAGAACCTGATGAACCTGGCCCCTTTGTCAGCGGCATCAATGTTTATCACGCCGGCGGCATACATAGGCTGGTTGGCGAAGATTCCTGCCGGGCGGCCGTTAAAGCGGGCGAAGCCGGTTATTACACTGGGGGCGTAGAGTGCCTGCGATTCAAAGAAGAAGCCGTCATCGGCTATGGCAGCAATTACCTTCTTCATGTCATAGGGCTGAGTTGTCTGGTCAGGGATGATGGTATCCAGCTCCGGTGACGTCCTCTCAGGGTCATCATCGGTCTTGATGGTGGGCGGCTTCTCCCGGTTGTTTGTCGGAAGGAAGGACAGGAGTGTTTTGCATTTATCTATGGCGTCCCTGTTATCATCAGCGACAATATGCGTGCACCCCGACTTAACGGCATGGGCTTTATAGCCGGATAGCTCTTCAAGGCTGATTTTCTCTCCCAGCTGTGTTTCGACGAAGGCAGAACCGGCAATGCCCATAAAGCCGGTATCCTTGCACTGGATAAGGAAGTCCTGCATTACCGGGTGATAGGCCTGACCACCGAGGCAGGGGCCCATGAGCAGGGCTATCTGGGGGATGATACCTGAAGCCTGAATCTGCGACCTGAATGTCCAGCCGTAGGATTCCAGGGTGTCCATTCCTTCCTGGAGGCGGGCGCCACCGGAGTCGTTCATGCCGACAAAGGGCCACCCCTTTTCCTTGGCGAAGTCAAGGGCACGGGCTAGCTTCCGGCCGTGCTGTTCACCAAAGGTGCCGGCCATAGCCATGTAGTCCTCAGCCATAGCCACCACACGGCGACCATTCACCTTACCAAAGCCGGTGATAATACCATCGGCGGGTATCTCCCTCCTGTCCAGCCCGAAGGCGGTTGTCCTGTGCTTGACAAATAACCCTATCTCGGTGAAGGTGCCGGCGTCAAAGAGGTAGTCTATCCTTTCCCGCGCTGTCCACTGGCCACCCTTATGGCGCTTTTCAATAGCCTCGGCACCGCCCATATCCGTGATTTTCTTTCTCTTCTTCCTGTATTCCTCGATGAGTTCTTCCGTTGATGGCATGATAGATACCTTCCTCTGTAGCGTGTACTTTACGGGAGAAGCCCCATATTTTGCTTGACTTCTAGAAGTGTTTCACGGGCAATAGCCTGGGCTCGCTGAGCGCCGTCAGCCAGAACATCGGTTACGTACCGGGGTTCAGCGGCGAATCTAGCCCGGCGCTCACGGACGGGTTGAAGCTCAGAGTTGATATGCTGGGCCAGTAGCTTCTTGCAGTCAACACAGCCAATCCTGGCGGAACGGCACTGCTCAGAGATGTCGTCTGTTTCGGACGGGCTGAAGTAGCCGTGGAGCGAGTAGATATTGCATATCTCAGGGTGGCCGGGGTCATTACGGTAGCGGCGGGCGGGGTCGGTGACGGCTGTCATTATCAGCCTTTCTGTTTCCTCGGGGGTGGCGGCTATTTCAATGGCGTTGTCGGTTGACTTGCCCATCTTGTCCTTGCCATCCAGCCCCACTATCCGTGGATAGGAGGTGAGCTTGGCTCTGGGTTCGGGGAAGGTCTCACCGAACAGGTTGTTGAAGCGGCGCACAATCTCCCTGGCGAGCTCCAGATGAGGCAACTGGTCGTCGCCAATCGGTACGACTGTCGCTTTATAGAGGATGATATCGGCGGTCATCAGGACGGGGTAACCGACGAGTCCATAGTTGACGTTCTCCGGCTGTAGCTTGGCTTTCTCTTTGAAGGTAGGCACGCGCAGCAGCCAGCCCAGGGGGGTAACCATGCTGAGCAGGGTGTGCAGTTCCATTACCTCGGGGACATGGGACTGGACAAAGAGGATGCTTCTCTGAGGGTCTATGCCAGATGCCAGCCAGTCAAGTACTACCTCGCGGATGTTGCTTTGTAGCTCACTGGTATCCTGCAGGGTGGTCAGGGCATGGATATCAACCACGCAGTAGATGCAGTCGTACTCCTCCTGA
>CAZEBT010000055.1:0-3680 GCA_964510485.1 uncultured Dehalococcoidales bacterium
TGCCCGACTTGGCAAAGTATAACATCGGCGGTAAATTGATACTGTGAAGCCTTGCCGAAGGTGATGGTGCTCTCACCGAAGGCAGTGCTTCCCCTCCTGCTTGAAGTGTCCTGTCAAGCTCTCTCTTTCTCCTCATGGATTCCAGTATCGTGTATGAACCAACTATGAGCAGCATGCCGATAGAAAT
This sequence comes from uncultured Dehalococcoidales bacterium, assembly GCA_964510485.1. GTDB lineage: Bacteria > Chloroflexota > Dehalococcoidia > Dehalococcoidales > Fen-1064 > CAZEBT01. The sequence continues at coordinate 188 of CAZEBT010000055.1, forward strand.
TGAGAGCACCGCTTCATCAGCCAGACCCCTATCCCGAACAGAATTCAGGATTCTCACCCCCACCTCCATCCCACCCGTAGCTGCAACCAGTATCACCAGCCCCAGCTTCACGTCCACATTACCCAGTCTACCGTGCCTCATCGCCGCTATAACGGAATTACCTGCTACCCAGGCAAGGCCAGTCCCAACAGCAAGGTTAGCCGGAAAACCAAGTATTATCAGCGCCGGCGTCACGATGAATGCTCCGCCAACACCGGTAAACCCGCTCAGAACCCCGGCTCCAAGCCCAACGAAGATGAGGAGGTATATGTTAATATCTATACCCGGTAGCTCTGAGAAGGTTATCACTCTACCCTACCACCTCTCACTGCCGGTCTCGCTCTTCATTAAGATTATTAAGATTCTTCGTCTCATCACCCCGGTAACCTGCCAGGTCAGCTATCTTCACCGACAGATAGCCTGTGACAATGCCCAGCACCACCATCACCCCCAGGTTATACAGTACCGTTATGTAAACCTTACCTGTCCGCAACCACTGGAACATTTCTAGATACATGCCGGAGGAGTGCCAGTGAACTGCATGCCAGATTATTAACCCGGCAGCAATTGAAAGAACCGCTACCCATACACTATCTTTCTTCCTCTTACTCATGCTGAAGCCTCTTACCGGAATCATCCTCAACCTACACATTAAACAGGAAGGTAATTACATCACCATCCTGGACTATGTAACTCTTACCCTCCATGCGGAGAAGTCCCCGCTTGCGGGCTTCGGCTAAACTGCCGCACTTCACCAGCTCGCCATAACTGATTACCTCCGCCCGGATGAAGCCCCTCTCCATATCAGAGTGAATCTTACCGGCTGCCTTAAGTGCCTCTGTCCCGCTTTGAATTGGCCATGCCCTGACCTCGGACGAGGCTATAGTAAAAAATGAAATCAACCCTACCAGCTCATAGGATGTCCTGACAACACGGTCAGCCCCCGATTCCGTTAAGCCGTATTCACTGCGCAACTCAGCGGCAGCATCATCGTCAAGCTGCACCAGCTCCATCTCCAGCTCGCCACATAAGGCAATAACCCGACACCTCGGCCGGGAGTAGAGCGAGTTCAACCGCTCTTCTATGCCAGATGTCTCAGGCAGCTCGTCTTCTCCAATATTGACCACTATTAATAGCGGTTTAGCAGTAAGGAACTGAAAGTTACTAAGAACCCTGGCTTCATCAGTGGTCAGCTTCACCTCACGTATCGGGATATCCTTTTCCAGGTCGGACCTGACCCTAACCAGCATTTCCTGCTCATGGAGAAGGCCCTGACGCTCCGGGGGTCTGGCTCCCTTCAACGATACCTCTATCCTCTCCAGCCTTCTCTCAATAATGGCCAGGTCAGAAAAAGCCAGCTCCAGATTCATATTGGTTATATCTCGTTCTACATCCAGACTGCCTTCACTATGCGGTATGCTGTCATCGCTGAACACCCGCACTACATTAATAAGGGCATCAACAGTGCCCAACTGGTTCAGCAACTGACCGCCTATCCCCTTGTCCTTGACCATGCCCTTGATTGAAGCACCTATATCAATGTACCTTACCGAAACAGGGACCACCTTCTTGGGGTGCAAAATATCGGTCAGCCCCTGAAGGCGGGGCTCGGATACCTCAACCGTCCCGATGCGAGCCGCTGAGCGCTCCGCCGCCTGGCTACCGGTATCAACCTCGCCTCCGGTCAGGGCGTTGAAAATGGTTGTCCTGCCGCTCTTCGCCAGCCCTATGACACCTATCTCAACGTTCATTGTTATAGCACTCCTTCGGGGCGCTTTTCGGTATTTTACTCTTTGGCAGGGCATTCTTCAATACGTACACTGTTCTCGTTCATATGATTAGTGCTCTATCACTCTCTCCTGTCACTGCGAGGAGCGCCAGCAACGAAGCAATCCCATCCCTCCCTGTTACTGCCATATTTGTCTTGAGCCCTCTTTATACCTCTGCCATTACACATCCACCAGTCTCTTGTAGTATAATATCCAAGCTGACTGAATTAGCTCTACTATAACTGCGGGGAGAAACTATCCGGGAAGGAGGACCAGGATATGGAATGGGGAATGGCAAACCGCATGGCACAACTGATTCAACTGGACGGGCACGCCCTCTTCCTGCCCGTAGACCATGGATACTTTCAGGGTCCCACCAGAAAATTGGAGGAACCGCGCAAGACTATTGAACCACTCCTGCCTTACGCCGATGCGCTCTTCATTACCCGGGGCGTGCTGCGCTCATCGGTTGACCCCGATAACACCCGGCCGGTTATTCTCCGGGTATCGGGTGGCACCAGCATGGCAGGAAAAGACCTGGCTAACGAAGGAATCACCACCTCTATGGAGGAGGCTATCCGGCTCAATGCCTCGGCAGTAGGCATATCCATCTTTGTCGGTAGTGACTATGAAAAAGAGTCGCTTCTGAACCTTTCCAAGCTGGTTGATGAGGGTGAACGGTACGGCATACCGGTAATGGCAGTTACCGCCGTCGGTAGAGAACTGGAAAAAAGGGACGCCCGCTACCTCGCCATGTCCTGCCGCATCGCTGCCGAGCTGGGAGCACGCGTGGTAAAGACCTACTGGTGCCAGGAGTTTGAAAAGGTAGCCACCGGCTGCCCTGCCCCGGTAATTATAGCCGGCGGTCCCCAGGTTAATACTGAGCTTGAGGTGTTTGAGTTTGTCCACGACGGAATGCAGAAGGGCGCCATCGGTGTGAACCTGGGCAGGAACATCTGGCAGGACGACTTCCCTGTGGCAATGATTAAGGCGATACGCGCCATTGTCCACCAGAACGCAACCCCGAAAGAGGCCCAGGAGATATATGAGAGTGTAAAGAACACACCTGACCGCAAATAAACTGTCTTATAAGATTTTGTAAGCCATGGTTAATAAAAGAAAAACTTCAAAAAAGGAACTTGATGAAATCGTTGACTACTGGTGTTCGCTTCCCAGAGGTAGCGGATATGTGGATGAAAGCAGTCTTATTAATTTCTTAGGAATATTTACTCCTCGACAAATTAAAGGCGCTATGTATGTAGCAAAATCTAGGGGGAGACCAGCATATTTTCCCTACCTATGCGGGATACTTCATAAATGGAGGAAGGAATTGGAGAGGGGTGAAAAGCCAAAATATTTTGACATTAGCGAGTAATTTAGTAACCTATCCCCCTGACCCCCTTCCCTTACTAAGGGAAGGGGGAGAATATATTAGAAGAGGGGCTGACGCCCCTATTAAACACCCCATACTGCCAATCCGAGACGGAGAGTCAAAGAGAGGCGGAGCCTCTCTTAAGAAATCCCTCCCCCTCTCCTTGAGAAGGAGAGGGGGATTAAGGGGGTGAGGTTGATAAACAATCAAAATAAAATGCGCGTTGCCATGTGGTACAACAACCGGGACATCCGCATTGAGGAGATGCCCGTCCCCGAAATCGGTCGCGGCGAGTTGCTGGTACGCATTGAAG
>CAZEBT010000055.1:3780-8927 GCA_964510485.1 uncultured Dehalococcoidales bacterium
GAGGAGATGCCCGTCCCCGAAATCGGTCGCGGCGAGTTGCTGGTACGCATTGAAGCCAGCGGCATCTGCGGCAGCGATGTTATGGAGTGGTACCGGCTTGACCGGGCGCCCCTGGTGCTTGGCCACGAGGTTGCCGGGCAGGTTGTTGAGGTGGGACAGGGGGTGGAGCGCTTCCGGGAGGGCGACCGGGTATCAGCCGCCCATCACATCCCCTGCAACACCTGTCACTACTGCCTCAGCGGTCATCACACCGCCTGTGAGACCCTGCGCCACACCAACTTTGACCCCGGCGGCTTCGCTGAATACATCCGCCTGCCTGCCATCAATGTTGACCGCGGCACATTTCTTTTACCCGATGAAATGTCCTATGAGGACGCAACGTTTGCCGAGCCATTAGCCTGCGTACTGCGCGGACAGAGGCTCGCCAACCTGCGGCCGGGCAACAGTGTGCTCGTCATTGGCAGCGGTATCGCCGGACTGCTCCACGTGCAGCTAGCCCGCGCCCTGGGTGCCGGCCGTATAGCAGCCACCGACATAAGCGAATACCGGCTCAAGGCAGCCCGGCAGTTCGGCGCTGATGCCGCCTTCCCCGCCGATGAATACAACCCCGACCGCCTCCGCCAGGTCAATCAGGGCCGTCTGGCGGACAGGGTAATTGTCTGCACCGGAGCTACCTCAGCCATTGCCCAGGCGTTAGCCTCGGTAGACCGCGGGGGGACCGTCCTGTTCTTTGCCCCCACCGACCCCGGCGTTACCACCTCCATATCAATAAATGACCTCTTCTTCCGGAATGACAGGACCCTCACCACATCATATGCCCACAGCCCTTCCGACCACGAAGCCGCCCTGGAGCTGATTCGCGCCGGCACTCTACCGGTCCACCAGATGATTACCCACCGCCTCGGGCTTGCCGATACCGGCCCCGGCTTCCAGCTTGTCGCCAGCGCCCGTGACTCCATCAAGGTAATCATTGAACCCCAGAGGTAATAATCCTCAGCAAAAATCCTGCCTAAAGCAGCGCCGCCTCAGGAAATCCAGTACTTAGGTTGACATTCCCAGCTACATACACTACGATATTAACTGGTAGTACAAGCCCTCTGTAATAATCTTATTAATCTCATGCCAATCATTCCTGGCTTGGCGTATCACAATAAGCCGGGAATAGCGCTAATGTAATGAAAGGAGAGGCGATATGGTCTCGAATGAATCAGCAAAGGCAGACGCCCTCAGACAAGAGGTTCGTAACTGGCTGAGGGAAAATCTGCCCAAGGGATGGGGAACGCCCGAGTATGTACTGCCAGAGCCATACAGCAAAGAGTCGCACGAACGTGGCAAAGAATGGACAAAAAAGCTGTATGACGCCGGCTATACCGGGTTCGGTTACCCCAAGGAATACGGTGGTATTGAACGCCCGCCAGAGGAGATAGCCATTATCCGCCAGGAAATGGCACGCACCGGCACCCCCGGGGGTCCGCTATCTCTGGGACTGCTGGTAGCGGCGCCTACCATCCTCTCCCATGGTGAGGAGTGGCAGAAGAAACGCTTCATCCCCAAGGTACTCAACGGCGAGGAAAGCTGGTGCGAAGGCTTCTCCGAACCGGATGCCGGGTCGGACCTGGCTAATGTCCAGACAACTGCCGTAAGGGATGGAGACGAGTGGGTGATTAACGGACAGAAGTGCTGGACAAGCATGTGGGAGTTCGCTGACTGGGGTCTGCTGGTAGCCAGGACTGAGCCCGATGCACCGAGACACCGCAACCTGAGCTACTTTCTCTTTGACACTACCACCCCCGGATTTAGCCGAAGACCACTGCGCCAGATGTCCGGCGAAGCTGAATTCGGTGAGATGTTCTTCGATGACATGCGCGTCCCCCACAAGAACATGATGAGCGAACAGGGCAGAGGCTGGTATGTGGCTATGACCGCCCTTCAGCACGAGAGAAGCGGTGGTGGAGCCTTCTTCGGTGGCGCCGGAGGCGCCGACCTTGCCGGCCTGTCTGACCGGCGTTCGGCAGCCATAGAAAGTGCCGTTGACCTGGCCAAGAATACCAGACGCTACGGTAAAGTGGTCTGGGAAGACGATGTGTTCCGCCAGCGGATAGCCCAGTTTGCTATTGAGGCTCAGGCTATGAGGTGGAGCGGTGCTCGTATCACCGCCAAACTGAGAAAGGGTATACCCTTCGGGAATGAAGCCTCCGTAGTCAAGAACTTTCAGGCCGAGATGAGGGAGCGGCGCGGGGACATGGCCATGGAGATTCTCGGAGCCTACTCTCAGCTTGTCAGGGGCTCAAGAAGGGCGGTAGACGAAGGCGACTGGGTGTATGATATGCTCCGGTCAAGGGGCTCCACCATTGAGATGGGCACCTCGGAAATCAACCGCAACATTATCGCTGAAAGGATACTCGGTCTGCCCAGATAGCGGCAGAATAGGACTATCCATACCAAGCACCCCTTCCAATCGAAAATAAGGAGCGGAAAACATGGAATTTACCCTGAATGAAGAACAAGAAATGCTCAAGACAATGGCCCGGGATTTTCTGGCAAATGAATGCCCGAAAACACTGGTCAGAGAGCTAATGGAGGATGAGGTGGGACATTCTCCAGAACTATGGAAAAAGATGGCAGAGGTAGGCTGGCTCGGCCTGGTATTCCCCGAGGAATATGGAGGTGCCGGAATGAGTTTCCGGGACCTGACAATCCTGTGTGAAGAAATGGGTAGAGCCATGCTCCCCGGCCCCTTTCTCTCCACTTTATTCCTCGTCGGGCTACCCATACTCAGCGCCGGCACCGAGGAACAGAAAAAAGAATACCTGCCCAAGATAGCCAATGGAGAGATGGTCTGCACTCTTGCCGCACTGGAGGAGGACGGCGACCTGTGGGCTCAGGGTATTCAGCTCAAGGCTGTGCAACGAGGTGATGACTATATCATCGATGGCACCAAGCTGTTTGTCCCCGATGCCAAGGCAGCCGACTACATACTGGTTGCTGCCCGCACCCAGCGCACTGCTGACCCTGAAGAAGGCATCACTCTATTCCTGATAGACACCACCGAATGGGGAATATACGCTACCCTGCTAAAAACCATGGACGAAACCAGAAAGCAGTACGAAGTCGTCTTCAACAAGGTAGCGGTTCCAGCCAGAAACATTATTGGTGAGCTAAATAAGGGCTGGCCCGTTATCAAAGATGTGGCGCTCAAGACCACAGCAGCACTGTGTGCCGAGATGGTAGGAGGCGGCGAATGGGTACTGGAGACCACCATCAATTACGCTAAAGACAGAATAGCCTTCGGTGTGCCTATCGGCAGCTTTCAGATAATCAAGCACAAGTGCGCCGATATGTATTCTGCGCTTGAGTATGCCAGGTCTCTCATGGAATGGGCAGCCGAGGCAATAAAAGAAGACTCCCCCGATGCCCCCACAGCCGTCTCCATGGCCAAGAGCTACTGTGGCGATGCCTACAGGATAGTTACCGACCACGGGGTCCAGATTCACGGTGGCATAGGCTTTACCTGGGACCACGATATGCACCTCTACTTCAAGCGAGCCAGGTCATCTGACACTGCCTTTGGTGACAGCAACTACCACCGTGAACTGATAGCCCGGCAACTTGACTGATACTAAAGCCACTCCCTCGGGCATATCGCATCAGCGTCGGGGCCGCCTGAAACGCGGGAGATGCTCTGTTGCAATTTATTGACCAAGCGTAGTATGATTGATACGCTCCACAATCCTTTCAGTAGCGGCAGTAAATGCCGAGAAGTCTGGCATGTGATTAGCACATGACGAAGGAAACGGAGAAAATAACGCTTGAGAATATGTCTTTTATCCTACAGAGGTAATCCCTATTCTGGCGGACAAGGCATATACATCCATTACCTCTCCAGAGCACTCCAGAGTCTAGGACACGAGGTGCACGTGCTATCCGGGCCCCCCTACCCCAACGTCGTAGATGGAGTCAGAATACACAAACTGGAAAGCCTGAACCTCTATGAGTCAGAGTCCCTCCGGCGAGATTTACTGCGCATACGCACCCCGCTACGGTTCTATGAATTCCTGGCAGTGTCTGTCGGCACATTCCCCGAACCCTTCACCTTCAGTATCCGCGCCTATAACAGGCTGCGAGCACTCATGCCTCAATATAAATTTGATATTATCCATGACAACCAGTGCCTCGCCTGGGGGCTGCTCCTCATGAAGCGCCTGAAAATCCCCGTTGTCGCCACCATTCACCACCCCATCCCCATAGACAGGGAGATAGACCTTTCTCAAGCCAGGAACCCATGGGACAGGTTCCGCCTGAAGCGTTGGTACTCATTCCTCGGAATGCAACACCGCGTATCTAAACGACTTGACAGGGTGATAACCGTTTCCAGGAGCTCTGCCGCCGATATTCAACGCTACTTTCAAGTCCCTGAAAAAGCGCTAAGGGTTGTTTACAACGGTGTTGATACTGACTTCTTCAATTGCGATGGCAGTGTACCCAAGAAGCCACACAGCCTCATAATGGTAAGCAGCGGGCAGGGAAATATTAAGGGACTCCCCCACATGCTGAAAGCACTCCACTCACTCAAGGACAAGGCCGAGGTGAAATTGACTATTGTAGGTACGGCTCCACCGGACAGTCAACCGGCAAGGCTAATTCATGAATATGGGCTTGAGCACACGGTCACCTTTACCGGGGCAATTGAAAGGGAAGAGCTGGCCAGGCTCTACGCAGCCGCCGAGATTGCTGTCAGCCCTTCTCTATACGAAGGGTTCGGCTTCCCTGCTGCTGAGGCGATGTCATCCGGAATCCCGGTAATCGCCACAAGTGCCGGCGCACTACCTGAGGTAGTCGGCAAAGATGGGGAGACCTGCATCCTGGTTCCCCCTGCCGAACCAGATGCCCTGGCAGCCGCCATCAAACGCCTGCTCAACGACCAGCCACTGAGAAAGAGGCTTGGCGAAGCGGGAAGAAAAAGGGTATACCAAAACTTCAGCTGGAAACAGGCTGCCAGGAAGACCATAGCAGTCTATGAGGAACTCTTGTGAATGGTTACTATAGACTATGATATCCTCGGTATCAAAGACGGGGAACACGTTCTTGATGCTGGTTGTGGCGAGGGAAGACATAGCTTCAGAGCCTGTGAACAAAATAACTGTACC
>CAZEBT010000056.1:0-8885 GCA_964510485.1 uncultured Dehalococcoidales bacterium
CCGGTACAGGTCCTGGACCTTTCTTTTGAGGCAGACTGGAGGGCATCGCTGGCGGGCGAACTCGCTGGCCAGGAGCCGGTTGTGGTTGGTTTAACGGTACGGAATACCGATGACTGCTCCTTCGCTTCCCGCTGGTCCTTTCTACCCTGGCTTCGTGAGGTTGTTATTGAGGTCAGGAAGTCTTCAGATGCGCCCGTATTCCTGGGCGGTGTCGGATTCTCCACGCTCCCTGAGCCTGTGCTCAGGGCTACGCAGGCCGACGGCGGTATTGAGGGTGACGGTGAGGAGGCAGCACCGGCTCTGGTCAACTCTCTTGTAAAGGGCGAAGACATTACACGCCTGCCCGGCATGGTGTACTGGCGTGACGGCGGTGTGGTGCGCAATCCCAGGGCTGACGTTGACCTGCGGCACCTTCCCGTACCGCGCCGCCGGTTGTTTGATAATGTACGTTATCAGCAGCTTGGGGCGATGGTGGGTGTGGAGACGAAGCGCGGTTGCCGGCAGAAGTGTATCTACTGTGCCGACCCGGTTGCCAGGGGAGCCAGAGTGCGCCTCAGGCCGCCGGAGACGGTGGTGCTTGAACTCCGGGACCTCCTCGAACAGGGCGTCTCATGGCTACACCTCTGTGATAGCGAGTTCAATCTTCCCCTGAAGCATGCCAAGGATGTCTGCCGGGCTATTATTGATAGTGGGCTGGGTGACAGGATAAGGTGGTACTGCTACTGCTCGCCGGTTCCGTTTGATAGAGAGCTGGCTCGTCTTATGAAGGGTGCCGGTTGTGGCGGCATAAACTTCGGCGTTGATTCGCTGTGTGATGAGCAGCTTCAGCGACTGGGCAGGGTACATTCAGAAGCGGATGTCCAACAACTGGTACGCCTTTTGCGTAGCGAACGGATTAACTACATTTTTGACCTTTTAATAGGCGGCCCCGGTGAGACAGAGGAGACAGTCAGGGTAACGGTAGACAGGGTGAGAGAATTCGGCGTCTCTCTGGCGGGGATAGCCGTCGGTGTCAGGGTATACCCGGGTACCCCTCTAGGAAAGGCTGTAGCCGGTGAGGTTATCAGGGAAGGGCTATATCCGGGGGCAGACGACTATGAGCAACCTGTCTTCTACCTCTCACCCTCCCTTGGCGGTAGTGCCGGTTCACTGATAGAGCGGCTCGTCGGTGATGATACGAGGTTCCTGACGCTGGGCAAACCCGGTGAAGAAGGAAGCTACAATTACGCGGGTGATGAACTCCTCAGCCGGTTGATAGGGCAGGGTGCGCGGGGTGCATACTGGGACATTATCCGGCGGCATCTAGATGGCGATATTTAACGCCGCCGGTAGTATATGAAAGCTGGCCGGGGCTTCTCCCAGAAGCTCACCGTCAGCCTGTAGGGCCACGGGTTGCTTTGTCTGTATCTCAACCTGTTTGGCTCGCCTGGTAGCGACCTTGGGATGGCTGAGATGGGTGCCCCTATAGATTCGGGGCAGTGACCGCAGAAGGTCCGGTTTGCTCAAATCACCGATTATCATAATATCGAGCAGCCCATCAAATGGGTCAGCCTGGGGAGCAATATACATGCTCCCTCCTCCGTACTTGCCGTTGCTCATCACAATGGCACAGGCTTTTGTTTCCTCTGTTTCCCCGTCTATTTTCAGAGATGCCTCCTTATTATTGTAAGAGAGGAGAGTGGAGAGCAGTCCCATGAGGTATGAGGGTACAGTCCCCAGAGCCTTGAATTTCTGTGTGGTGGCCTTGACTACCTCGGCATCAAAACCCAGGCCAGCAAAGTTTACAAAGAGCCGTTCTACCATCGTACCGTTGTTAGAGTAGTTGATAGCCCCAAGGTCTACGGTGAGACTTCTCGGGTTCAGGAGGCGTTGGCCGGCTTCTCTGTGCCGGCGGGGTATCCCGATGCTGCGAATGTAGTCACTACCTGTCCCAGTGCTTATTATGCCCAGCATGACGTCTTTAAGGTTGCCGGCATCATACAGACCATTCACAATCTCGTTTATTGTACCGTCACCGCCGACAGATACCACCAGTTCGTAGCCCTTCTTGGCGGCTGATTTGGCAAGCTCAATGGCGTGCCTGGGGGCTTCTGTCAGGTCATGTTCAAAGTGCAGCCCGAGGCTCTCCAGCAGGCTCCTGATTTGCGGCCATTTCCTGGCTGTTCTTCCAGCACCGGCGGCCGGATTTACAATCAGTCTTGCATATGGCAAAAGCAGTTTTCTCCCGGATAGAGATTGTGGACTGATACCTTATATCTCTAATAGAGACATTATAGCACATCGTGTAAAACATATATGTTAAACTGTAAGAGAGATAATAATGGTGCTGTCGTGACTATCTGATAAGCGAGGGGGAGCGTGGGTCTCGGGGAGTATCAGGCTAAACGAGATTTCGGGAAGACTTCGGAGCCGAGCGGTGGAAAGCAGGCTGCCGGAAAGTCACGCTTCGTTGTCCAGAAGCATCAGGCAAGAAATCTGCACTATGATTTTCGTCTGGAGATGGAGGGGGTGCTCAAGAGCTGGGCAGTGCCCAAGGGCGTGCCTCTTGAACCGGGGGTCAGGCGTCTGGCAGTCCAGGTAGAGGACCACCCCGTAGAGTACATAGATTTCGCCGGCAGGATACCCGAAGGGGAGTACGGTGCCGGGACTGTGGAGATATGGGACAAGGGCGAGTTCACACTTGATAGGAAAGCACCCGACCAGCTGGAAATAACCCTTAATGGTGCGAAACTATCCGGCGGCTATGTACTGGTCCATACCGACGGCAAGAACTGGCTGTTAATCAAGAGGAAGACCGGCAAGGAGTGATACTAAATAAAGTATCTATGTTCAGGCTATGCCAAGCAATGATGAAAGAGCAATGAATCTTCCCAGTTTTGATCAGGTTCCTGGCGCGATTGCTATTGACCTTGATGGTACCCTATTGAACAGTCAGTCGCAACTATCAGAACGTAACCGTATGGCGATTGAGAGGTGTATTGCGCACAGTATTCCAGTCGTTATTGCTACTTCGCGCCCTGCCCGAACCATGCACCGATTAGTGGGTGAAGAACTGGCTAAGAACTGTTCCCTAATACTCATGAACGGGGCATATGCTAAAGGTACCACCCCATTGTCTGGAGTTGTTTGGGAGACACTTCCTCCAGAGGTCGCCTCAGATGTCATCGAACTCATTCTTGGTATTGAGCCGGAGGCTCGTTTGACTGTGGAGCTTGAGGGCTATGAGTTCGGTACGAATGTTAGTATTAACCCAGAAACCCTTTGGAAAATTAATACTGCAACGCCAGACATGGTGCTGACATTAGAAGAGGCGTTAGCCAGAGCGCCGGCCAAGATTGCCGTGGGTGGGCTGGGGCGTGACCTATCAGCCGTTATTATTGGGGTCTCCCGGCAGTTTGGCGATATGGTGTCAGTTATCCCGTCCAGTGAAGCAACATTTCTGAATATTATTAGTGCCGAAGCTTCGAAACCTAATGCTCTGCGAAAACTACTTCAGTCCAAACAAATACCGCTGGCTAATGTGGTCGCCTTTGGGGATGACATTCCTGATGTTGATATGCTGGTGGCATGCGGTATCCCAATAGCAGTCGCTAATGCCATCCCAGAAGTGATAGCTGTTGCAGATTACCTGACTGACAGTAATGATGATGATGGTGTAGCCATTGTGCTGGAGAAGGTGTTTGAGGTCCCGGAACAGTAGTTCACCATACTTCATTTAATCATTAACGTTTTTCTCAATTGTAACTTAATCAGTGGTTTTTGCAAAGAGGCATTGCCGTGATGTATAATATATGTAATTGGTTTTAGTTTTGGTTATCAGATGCTTGGTCAGGCTATTTTCGATTTGCGTAGCTATTGGATGACCGTGACTCTAACCAACCATTCAGAAGAGAGGAGGTCACCCGATGGGCTTCGAGGACAGATTCCTCCAGTGTTCCGATTGTGGAACTACCTTCACTTTCAGCGCTGAGGAACAAGAGCTCTTTGCATCAAGGGGCTATACCAATGACCCCAAGCGCTGTCCTTCGTGCCGCCAGGCCAGGAAGGCGCAACGCTCCGGGAATGATAGCTACGGCTACAGTTCCAGGCGTAAGATGTTCCCGGCTGTGTGTGCTCAGTGCGGCAAGGATTGTGAAGTACCGTTCCAGCCCCGCGAGGGCAGACCGGTCTATTGTAGCGAGTGCTACAATGCCACCAAAGCGAATAGATAGCGTTAGCTGAAACTCCCGTTATTTTCTATCCGGGAGATAAGCTATTTGCTTGAAGGTAAATAAAGAACGAGAGAACAGGACGACCCGGCAGGTAAGACCACATTGGCTTAGAGTATCAGGCACGTTTATACGACAGTCAACCCCGGAATCAAAGCCTCTATAGTTTCCTGATTACCCCGACCACCCGGCCCTGAATTTCAATGTTTTCTGGATGCTGGTAGATTGGTGCCATAAGCGTATTGGCTGGTCTGAGGCATACCCTTTCTGGCTCAATGAAAATCCTCTTCAGGGTTACCTCCTGCTCCTGCTTCAGCCATATGGCTACCGTGTCTCCATTTTCAGCGGTGCTGGCTGGTTCCATGAGCACTGTATCGCCATCATCAATCAGGGCATCCACCATGGATAGCCCCTTAACCCTTAGAGCATATACCTGCTTCCCCTGGGTGAGGTCATCGGTCAGGTCAAGCATTTCCAGTGCCTGGCTTTCCCAGGCTTCCGCAGTGGGTACGGGAATAGGCTCCCCGGCAGCGATAGTACCGAGGAGCGGCACGCTTACGGTGTTCTTTCTATCGGCAAGCTGAATACTTCTGAATACCTCAGGGTCACGATGGATACGCCCCTCTCTCTCCAGCACATTCAGATGGTGCTGTACCACTGCTGTTGAGCTGAGGCTACAGCCCTTTAGAATATCCCTGATAGTTGGTGCGTAGCCCCGGTCGTCAAAAAAAACCCGTATGAATTTGAGTATGCGCTCTCGGGTTTCGCTGAACCCTGGTCGTCTCACGTTGCCTCCTAAACGAGTGTTCTATGAACGAGTGTATCACAACAAGTGAGCGATGTCAAGACCTGTGCTGAGAGTGACCAGGTACTGGAGCTGCTTACAGATATTTCCTTCACAAAGAGGGGGTTATATGCTATTCTAGGGGTGGGAGATTGTATCAGGACAGCCAGTAATTCCCATACTAATAAGGTGGTTAGCCTACCAAAGATGAGAATCGAGATTTCAGCTGCAAGGTTGCAGAGCGAATTTGTGAAGAAGGTTTCCGAAATCAGCGGTCAGGACCTCAAGCTTTGCTATCAGTGTGGCAAGTGTTCAGCAGGGTGTCCCATGGCCTTTGCCATGGACCTGCTTCCCAATCAGATTATGCGTCTCGTTCAGCTAGGGTTGGAGGAGGAAATTGCCAATTCTAACACTATCTGGCTATGCGCTTCTTGCCTCACCTGCACCGTGCGATGCCCCAAGGGGGTTGATATATCAAGAGTGATGGAGGCATTGAGGCTCATCACTCTGAGGAAGAATGTTGACTTCGTAGCGCCATCAAGGATAGACCCTGAGGAAATCGCTGAACTACCCCAGATAGCGCTCGTCAGCGGGTTCAGGAAACTTACGAGCTAGCAGAGATGGATTTGAGCTACTATCCGGGGTGCACCCTAAAGACACAAGCCAAAAACTTTGAAGATTCGGCGATTGCTTCTATGGCGGCTCTGGGTGTCAATCTGGTGGAGCTGCCTCGCTGGAACTGCTGTGGTACCGTGTACTCTCTGGCTGAAGACGACCTGGTGCATCACGTAGCTGCTGTTCGGACGCTTATACGAGCGAAGGAACAGGGGAGTAACAGGGTGGTTACCCTGTGCTCCTTCTGCTATAACACCCTGAAGCGGGCTGACCTGTTAATGAGAAACAGTGTGGAGAAGAGGAATACGCTCAATAGCTTCATGGACGAGGAGCCAGACTATGCCGGGGAGGTGGAGGTGGTTCACCTGTTACAGGTATTGAGGGACGAACTGGGTTGGGAGGCTGTTGCCGAGAAGGTGAAGGTTCCCCTGCAAAACCTGAAGGTAGCTCCGTATTACGGGTGTACTCTGCTGCGTCCTCAGGAGGTAGCTATAGACCGGATGGAAAGGCCAACCGTGCTGCAGGAGCTTCTGCAAACTGTGGGTGCTGATGCTATAGATTTCGCCTTTGCTACTGAGTGCTGCGGGTCGTTCCAGACGGTGAGCAACCCGGGCTTTGTCACTGAGCGTGCTTATGCCATCCTCTCCTTTGCGCAGAGGCAGGGAGCGGAGGCCATTGTTCTTAGTTGCCCATTGTGTAGCTTCAACCTGGGTCAAAAACAGGGCGAGTTGAGACAAAAATATAGTGATTTCCGGGGCATACCCATAATCTATTTTACTCAGCTCCTGGCCCTTGCCCTCGGGGTTGACCCGGAGGTGTGTCGGTTTGACCTCAATTTTGGTGAAGCCGAGGCTCTACTCCAGGATAAGGGACTGATTCCCTGAGGTAACAGGATAATGGAAAGAATAGGGGTCTTTCTCTGTCATTGTAGTTTTAGCCCTCTACAACTTGCTGCTACTGAAGAGGTAGCGGGTAGTATCAGGGAATATCCAGGCGTTGTTTATACTGAGATTTACCCCGATATGTGCCTGCATCCAGGTCTGGAGCAGGTTAAGGGTGTGGTGCGGGAGATGAGACTGGATGGAGCGGTTCTGACCACCTGCTCTTCGTCTCTCCATGGCAGCATGTTCCGTCAGGCGGTGGCTTCTGCGGGTTTAGCGGCACACCGGATTGAGGTCGTTGACCTTAAACAGAGGCAGACTCAGAGCTCAACAACTACGGGTGGAGAAATATCTGCCGGGGAAGCAGTTGACCTCATAGAAAATGCCATAGACAGGCTGGGCCGGGAATATTCTGGCCCCG
Source organism: uncultured Dehalococcoidales bacterium (assembly GCA_964510485.1). Lineage (GTDB taxonomy): Bacteria > Chloroflexota > Dehalococcoidia > Dehalococcoidales > Fen-1064 > CAZEBT01. Next base: position 6,910 of record CAZEBT010000056.1, read on the forward strand.
CTGTTAGAGTCTCTGTAACCAAGAGGGCGCTGGTAATTGGCGGCGGTGTTGCCGGGCTTCAGGCCGCTCTGGATATTGCCGATGGTGGCTACGAGGTGGTGCTGGTAGAGAGAAGTCCGAGTATCGGTGGACATATGCTTCAGTACTCGGAGGTTTTTCCTACTCTGGACTGTCCTCAGTGTATCATGACTCCAAAGATGGTGGATGTGGCTCAGCACCCCAATATCACCCTCATTACCTATGCTGAGGTGGAGGCGGTAAGGGGCACTGCTGGCAACTTTGAGGTGGATATTCTCCAGAAGGCGAGGAAGGTAGACCACTCAAAGTGTACCGGCTGCGGCACCTGCTGGCAGAAGTGTCCTGAGAAGGTGCCTTCGGAGTTTGATGTGGGCGTAGCCAACCGGACTGCTATCTACATCCCGTTCGCTCAGGCGGTTCCCTCCAAGCCGGTAATTGATACTGAGCATTGCCGTTATATCAGGCATCTCCAGTTCACTGATGAGAAAGGGGAAGGCAAGAGGCCACCCCGGTGCCTTATATGTGAGAAGGTCTGCCCTACGGGGGCTATTGATTGGGGACAGCAGCCTCAGCTACTGACCGAGAAGTTCGGGGGCATAGTCGTGGCTACCGGTTTTGACCTTATGCCGGTAGAGGATATTGAGGAGTTCGATGAGGACCCCGATATTATTAATGGCATAAAGTTTGAGAGGATACTCTGCCCGGGAGGTCCCACCAACGGTGTGGTGGTGAGGCCGTCTGATGGCAGGACACCTAAGGAAGTGGTATTTGTCTCCTGTGTTGGCTCTCGTGACCCCGAGCACGGTGTCCCTTATTGCTCCAGGGTATGCTGTATGTATCTGGTGAAGCAGGCGATGCTCTATAAGCACGCTGTCCCGGATGGGCAGGCCCATATCTTCTACATTGATACCCGTTTCACTGGAAAGGGTTACGAGGAATTTGTGCAGCGGGCGATTGATGACGGGGTTTTATACCTCAGGGGGAGGGTTTCCAAGATATTCAGGGATGGAGATAAGCTCTCGGTTTGGGGGGTGGATACCCTGTCCGGGCATAGAGTAGAGGTCTCCTGTGACCTGGTGGTGCTTGGCATGGCAATGGTACCCAGCGACGGAGTAAAGGACCTGGCCCGGAAGCTGGGGGTTCTCACTGATGAGTATGGCTTTATTGTTGAGAGCCATCCCAAGCTCCGCCCTCTGGAGACATCGGTTCCCGGGATATACATGGCAGGCACAGCACAGGGTCCGAAGGATATACCCGACTCTGTTGCCCAGGCGAGTGGAGCCGCCGGTAAGGTTCTGTCTCTCCTCTCTCATGATGAGGTAGTGGAAGAACTGGTGGTAGGTTAGCGTGGGTAAAGGTCTGGAAAGGATAGGTGTTTTCGTTTGCCACTGCGGCCAGAATATTGCCGGGTCAGTTGATGTGAAGAGGGTGGTGGAGGAGATATATCAATATCCCGGTGTTGTTCATGCCGAGGATTATATCTATATGTGCTCCGACCCGGGGCAGGAACTGATGAAAAAGGCAATAAAGGAGAAGGCTCTCACCGGTGTTGTAAATGCCAACTGCTCTCCCTCCCTGCATGAAAAGACGTTCCGCAGGCTGGTGGAATCGCAGGGGCTGAACCCCTACACCTGCGAGATAGCTAATATCAGAGAACAGTGCAGTTGGCCGCATACCCATGAGAGAGAGACCGCCACCAGAAAGGCGATAGCCATCATTGAGGCCACTATCGAAAGGCTGCGCCTCAATATGATGCTTACCCCGATGGTCATCCCGCTCACTAAAAGGGCTTTGGTCATTGGTGCGGGGATAGCTGGTATACAGGCTGCTCTGGATATTGCCAATAGCGGGTATGAGGTTGTTTTAGTGGAAAGAGATGCCTGCATTGGGGGGCATGCCATTCAGCTATCAGGAACTTTTCCTACCCTTGACCGTCCTGCTTGTTTAATAGCTCCCCT